>JAAWSG010000035.1 GCA_022801435.1 Lawsonibacter sp. | reverse complement strand
TCCTGCTCCGGCATGGGGGTCTTTTCCATCTGCATATTAGCCATTCATGGCACCTCCTCCCAGGCGGCAGAGGTGCTTCTCTTTCGCCTTGGCTTCATGTTCCTTATAGGTCGCGTTCCGGGCGATGACCTCGTCAAAGTCCACCTTGTGGCCATCAAAGTCGGGGCCGTCCACACAGGCGAACTTCACCTCGCCGTCCACCGTCAGACGGCAGCAGCCGCACATGCCGGTCCCGTCGATCATGATGGGGTTCATGCTGACGGTGGTGGGGATGCTGTACTTCTCGGTGAGCTTGCAGGCAAACTTCATCATCAGCAGAGGGCCGATGGCGAAGACCCGGTCAAACTTCACGCCCTGATTGATGAGGTCCTCCAGCTTGTTGGTGACAAAGCCGTGGAAGCCGTAGGTCCCGTCGTCGGTGCAGATGTGCAGGTCGGTGCAGGCCTCCTTCATCTCCTCCTCCAGAATGACGATCTCCTTGGTCTTGAAACCGCCGATGAGGTCCACCTGGTTCCCCGCCTGATGCAGGGCGCGGGCCACGGGCAGGGCGATGGCACAGCCCAGGCCGCCGCCCAGGACCGCCACCCGGCCCACGTTCTCCACCTCGGTGGGCAGACCCAGGGGTCCCACAAAGTCCTGGAGGCAGTCCCCCTCCTTCAGCTCGTCCAGGGCCAGGGTGGTCCCGCCGATTTTCTGGTAAATGACCGTCACCAGGCCGTCCACCGCGCTGGAGATGGTCAGAGGGATGCGCTCCCCCTCCTCATCCACCCGCAGGATGATGAACTGGCCCGCCTTGGCCTTGGCGGCGACCAGAGGCGCGTACACCGAGATCTGTGAGATCTCCGGCGTCAGCGTCTTTTTGACTGCGATTTCGTACTTCTTCACTGATGCTTCTCCTCCTATTATAACGTGCGTTTTTCCCGGAGTCCTCTCCGGCATCCCTTTTTCATATATCATCAACACGGACATGCCGTGCAGATCAACAACACTACCATTGGCGGAAGCTCCCCCCGTATCTTCTGCGCTTCCGGGCGGCCCGCAGCTTCCGCAGAAGGAACCACGCCAGCAGCGCCAGGACCGCCAGCCCCCCCAGCACGGCGAGGGAGAAGCCGTTGGTGATTTTCAGCAGCTCAAAGGGGTTCCAGCTGCGGCTGACCTGCTTCCTCCCGTCGGGCCGGGCATAGCACTCGGGCAGGCCCTCCTCCCCGTACTGGCGGAGGTAGGCGGCCAGGGCGTACCACTCCTTGATCTCGCTGCCGTTCCGGTCCCGGAGGATGCAGGCCTCAAAGTCGGTGACCGGGCTCCCGTCCGCCATTTTCGGCTCCAGGGAGAGCAGCCCAAAGGATTTTTTCCGCACCGTATCCAGCATCTGGGCGGAGTACATCCCGGTGACCACCCGGTAGAGCCTGTCGTCCTCCAGCTCGTAGGAGCTATACTCGTTCACCAGCCGGCAGCCGGTCACACGGTTGAAGCATACCCGGTGGGTATTGAAGGAGTACTCCAGCCCCGCTAGATACAGCTGGGCGGCGGGCATCAGGGGGGTGACGGAGGCGTCCACCTCGGCCACGGTCCTCAGCTCCCTCCCGGTGAGGTAGACCTCCACCAGGGGGAAGCCGGCGGTCCCGTCCTCCCCCACCCCCATGGACAGCACATCGAAGGCCATGGAGGTGGTGATCTCCCCCAGGGGCAGAGAGGCTCTCAGCACGCCGTCGGCGGTGATGGCCACGGCGGGCGGGCTGGCTCCGCTCTCCGCCAGCTCACGGGCGGCCCAGAGGAAGGCATCCGCCACCAGCTCTCCCAGCGGGTTTCCCGCCTGCACGCCGGACTCCGGGGTATTTAGGGGAAAACCGGCGGTGGTGAGCACCTGGTCATAGCCCAGCCCGTACCGGCCCAGATAGGTCCCCTCCACCTGGAGCTTCCACTCCTCCACCAGCGCGGAGAGGGCGGGGTCCTCCGGGAGGGTTTCGTCAATGGGGATCAGCCGGTAATTGGAAAGCTTGGTCCCCTCCCCCTCCAGCCGCAGGGTGATGGACCCCAGATTTTCGCAAAACGCTCCGGCGGAGACGATATAGGTGTTTCCTGCAAGGATGGGCTCCTCCAGAGTGGTGTGGGTGTGGCCTGAGACAATCAGGTCGATACCCGCCACCTCCTCCGCCAGCCGCTCGTCCTCTGACAGCTTCTTTTTCTCGTTCGTGCCGCTGTGGGACAGGCAGATGATAAACTCCGCCCCCTGCTCCTTCAGGGCGTCCACGCACCGCTGGGCCGTCTGGACCGGGTCCCCCAGGGCAAAGCCGGAGGTGGGGGCGCAGGCGTGGGCGTCCTCCCCCATCAGGCCAAAAATGCCGAAGGTGACCCCGCCCCGCTCCAGCAGCACATACTCCTGCGCTCCGCAGGCGGCCATGGCCCGCTGGATGTCCAGCCGCTCCGGGTTGTCCTGGGCGGGCCGGTAGTTGGCCATGACCAGGGCGGGCAGCGGCTCCCCGCTGAGGGCGGCGGCGGTGAGCATCTCCCCAAATCCCGTCCCCCGGTAGTCAAACTCATGGTTGCCCGCCGTGACGGCGTCGTAGCCCATGGCCCCCATGGTGCGCAGCTCCGCCCCCCGAGTGGTGTACAGGGCCTGGATGAGGGAGCCCACCGCGAAGTCCCCCCCGTCCACCGTCACCGCGTCCGGATGCGTTTGGCGCTCCCGGTCCAGGGCGGTGCTCAGCCTGGCGTATCCCCCCGACTCCCCGCCCTGTCCGTCGGTCTGGGGCAGGAAGTGGGAGTGGAGGTCGTGGGTGAACAGGACGGTCACCTCCCGCACCTCCTCCGGAGCGGCCCGCGCTGCCGGGACCAGCAGAAGGAACAGTATGGCCAGCAGCAGGCCGCAGCTTCGGCGTTTCAAGGCACACCTCCCATGGGTCCTCCTATCGGATTACATCATTCTGTACAGGCCGGTAGAACAGCTCCTGGATCTCCCTGGGGTCGCCGGTCTGGCCCAGCACCCACATGAGCTTGGCGGCGGCGGCCTCCAGAGTCATATTATATGCCTCAATGAGCTGAAAT
Organism: Lawsonibacter sp.; assembly: GCA_022801435.1. Lineage (GTDB taxonomy): Bacteria > Bacillota > Clostridia > Oscillospirales > Oscillospiraceae > Lawsonibacter. Next base: position 20,749 of record JAAWSG010000035.1, on the reverse strand, counting down.
TTCTCCTTCACCTGCTGTCCCACCTGATAGACCGACATATCGCTGCCCTCATAGGGGACCTGGGTCATCATGACGATGGTCTTCCCCTCCCCCAGCCACTCCTCGATGGCCTGGGCCAGGGGGCCGTTCCCGCCGCCGGGCAGGCCGCCCACCCCGAAGGACTGTAAAATCACCGCCTGGTAGCTGTCCCGAAGCAGCCGCAGGGCCTCCGCCCCCATGCCGGGGATGAGGGTCAGCAGCAGCACCCGGTCCTCCAGTTTGTCATAAAAGACAGGCTCCGCCCCATAGGGATAGGCGCGGGGGGCCAGGTAGCGGATGAGCTTCCTGTCCCGGATGACCGCCGCCTCGGGGTAGTCCACGCTGGAGAAGGCGTTGTAGCTCTTGCTCCGCTCCTTCCGGGCCCGGGTCCCCAAAATGACCCTCCCGTCAAAGACCAAGCTCACATCGTGGGAGTCCCGGTCCACCGCGTAGAGCACGCTATTATAGAGGTTGCGCCGGGCGTCGGTGTCGTCCAGGCAGATGGACTTCTGAGAGCCGGTGATGACGATGGGCTTGGGGGAGTCCTGAATCAAATAGGACAGGGCGGCGGCGGTGTAGGCCATGGTATCCGTACCGTGGGTGAAGACAAAGCCGTCATACTCCCGGTAGTACCGCCGGATGGCCCCCGCCATTTCCAGCCAGTGGCCGGGTCCCACGTTGGTGCTGTCCAGGTTCATCAGCTGGATGGCGTCAATCTGGCACAGCTCCCCCAGGGAGGGGACATAGCCCAAGATCTCCTCTGAGGTGATGGCGGGACTGAGCCCCTCGCCGCTCTCCTTGGAGGCGATGGTCCCCCCGGTGGCCAGCAGCAGAATCCGCTTCATTCTATTCTTCCTCTCTTATGGTCACTTTATTTCTGTCCGCTACAGGCACTGCAAATACTTTCCATACAGGGTCATGGACAGCTCGTCCCCAATGGCGTGGACCTCCTCCTCGGTGACCCAGCCCTCGTACAGAGCCAGCTCCTCCAGACAGCCCACATAGCGCCCCGTGGTGTCCTGGATCTTTTTAATGGTGTTCCCCGCCTCGATCAGGCTGTCCGCAGTGCCCGCGTCCAGCCAGGTGAAATTCTTCTCCAGCGGGATGACCTGGAGCTGGCCCCGGCGCAGGTACTCCAGGTTGACATCGGTGATCTCAAGCTCCCCCCGGGCGGAGGGCTTCAGGCCGCGGGCGATCTCCATCACCTGGTGGTCATAGAAGTACAGCCCGGGGACGATATAGTTGGACTTGGGGTAGCGGGGCTTTTCCTCGATGGAGATGGCCCGCCCGTCCTTGTCGAACTCCACCACCCCGAAGGGCCGGGGGTCCTCCACCCAGTAGCCGAAGACAATGCCTCCCCGGTCGTTGGCGGCGGCCCGCTTCAGGGTGGAGGCCAGGGTGGGGGCATAGAAGATGTTGTCCCCCAGCACCAGACACACCCGGTCGTCCCCGGCGAACTCCTGCCCGATGAGGAGGGCGTCGGCGATGCCCCGGGCCACGGGCTGCTCGGCGTACTGGATGCGCAGTCCGTACTGCTCCCCGCCCCCCAGCAGCGCCTGGAAGGTCCCCACCTCCCCCGGGGGGACGATGATTAAAATCTCAGAAATCCCCGCCTGCATCAGGATGGCCAGGGGGTAGTAGATCAGCGGCTTGTCATACACCGGCAGCAGGGGCTTGCACACCGGCTTGGTCATGGGGTAGAGGCGTGTCCCCTTCCCCGCAGCAAGAACGATCCCCTTCATGAAAGACAGCTCCTTTCCCACAAACGCAACGTCATTTTTTGGGGTCGACCTATTGTAACACGGAACGTCCCGCTTTTCAAGGGAGCGCGGCAAGAAATCGCCAAGAGAAATTGGAGCGGGGAGCGTCTGTATCGCCCGCTCCGGGCCGGGATCACCGTGGGCGGGAAGTACACCCGGGAGATCATCAGCGCCATCAAGAGGACTACATCGCGCAGATATGGGAGGAGGATTTGGCGCTGTCCGATTCGAAGGATGTCAAGGCGCTGGAGAGCACCGAGCTGCGGGTCGGGATGTCCCAAAAAACCGTCTCCCAGCTGACCGAGCTGAAGACGCAGGCGGAGGGGGTCAGCTGTGGCGATCCGGCTTTTGCGGCAGCGGCGGCGGAATACTTCTCCCTGCGCCTCAATTCAGAGTCCTCCCTGCTGAACATCAGAGTTTTCCTCCAGGACTACTACACCCTGTTCTCCATGATTGCGGAAAAACCCATGGAAAGCGACTACACCTCCATGGAGAATTTTTACAACGACCTGTATAGCTGGTATCAGGCTGTCAAGGAGGGCTATGACGCCATCACCTCCTGCCCCTCCAATCTGGAACCCCAGTGGAAAAAGTATGGGGAAATCCTGGACTTAAACGAAGATATCAGCCTCAAATTATATAAGGGGAACAGCTATCAGGACCATTTGAGGAGCGTCTCCGCCCTGAACCTGTCCAACCGGTTCTATATCGTGGAGCCGGTCCTCTTCGAGGAGCTGCAAAGCGGATGGCAGGATGAGACATCCTTCGCGGATGAGCAGTCGTCCTATGCCGCCGCGCTTGCGGAGGAGCTTCGCGCCTATGCGGAAATGGACGGGGAGGCGCGGAGCAGCTATGTGTTCCAAAACATCTATACCAACGAATTTCTCTATAGCTGTCAGGCAATTGACACCATTTACCCCTCTCTCTACAACACCTACAACGCGTTTCTGGTGCTCAGGATGGGGTGTGTCAGCGGCAGCCGGGACGTGCTGGTGGAGGCGGAGATCGAGGGCCTGACCCAGAAGTATAAGGAGCGCATCCACCTGAACACCACCGATCAGGCCATCTACATCAAGCCGCCCGCGCTGACGGGAGAGCTGGACCTGTCCTCCGCGAAGAGCGCGCAGATCTCTCTGACCATCTCAAATATGAACGGAGACCTGATCGAGGCCAAGACATTCCCCGTCACCATCAAGAGCAAATACGATTTTGAGTGGTACAGCAACGAATACGGCGTCGCCACCCAGGACAACATCCTGTGCTTCCTGACGCCCGAGTCGGAGGCCATCAGCAGGCTGAAGCGGCAGGCCATTGAGGAGATATCCCACATGACCGGCGGCCAGATGAACTCCTTTGTGGGGTATCAGAACAACGCGTGGAACAACCACTATGTGGGGACCTATCTCCAGGCCGCGGGGCTTATGCGGGCCATGTATGAGATGGGCGTGCGGTACAATATGGACCCCTTCTCCCTCAGCGGGAGCAACCAGCACATCCTGCTCCCCGATGACGTGCTGGAGCGGCAGAGCGGCCTGTGCATCGAGACCTCCCTGGTCATTGCCAGCGCGCTGAAGAGCGCGAATATGCACGCGTTCATCGTCTTGCCGCCCGGACACGCCCAGGTCGCGGTGGAAATCTGGAACGGGCGCGGGGAGTCCACAGCGGGTACAGGGCAGTATTTCCTCATTGAGACCACCTCCCTCTCCAGCGACCTGACCAATGTCTTCATTGACGGCGCGAACTCGCTGCTGGACAACGAGCCCCCAAAGACCGGCCCCATCACCTACATGAACCGGGAGCAGTGGAAACAGTACCTCGCCGTGGAGGGCACATATCTCATCGACTGCGATGACGCAAACATCATGGGTCTGACCCCCTTCGCCAACTGAACCCCCTCTTCTCCCCCGGACCGGAAAAAATCCTCCATTGGCTCAGCCAATGGAGGATTTCTGTTTTTGCACAGGGGCGGGCCAGGCCTCGGGTCCGCTGGTCTCCGCCACCTCCCTGAACTCCTCCGTCTCCAGGGCGAAGAAGTACATCGCCTGGGCCATGGCGTACATCTGGGGGTAGAACCCCGCGCAGCTGGCCTTGGTCCCCTCCCGCTCAAAGGCGTAGATCCACTCGGTCCCCGCCCTCCTCCGGGCGCTGAGATACCGGGCCACCGCCGCGTTGAAATCCGCCTCCCCCTCAGTCCGCCGGGTCCGGCCCGCGTACTCGATGTAGGACAGCAGGGCGTACTCCGCCTTGGACAGGCACTCGTTCACCTGCCGGGCCAGGTAGGAGACAATCTCCTGCCCCACATGGCTGAGCATCTTGTCCGTCCGGAGGTACAGGCGGGTGAACTCCTCCCCGTGCCGCTTGGCAAAGTCCGCCGGGTCAAAATTCAGGGCCTGGCACACCTCCGCCATCAGCTCTGGATGCAGCCGGATCTCCGCCCGCCCGCTCTCTGGCTTCTCCATTCCATCCATCTCTCATTCTCCTCTTTATTCAGCTTCAGTCTCTATCATAACACAGCCCTGGCCGAACCGCAAGGCAAAAAATCCGGCGAAGCAAGCGGAACGCGGCGGGGTCCGGACTCCCCGCCGCGTGCTTGGGCACATCACAGGTACTGGATGCCCTCCACCCCCTGGATGCCCAGGCCGGGCGCGTCCGAGACGGTGATGCGCTGCTCCTCAAACACCGCGCCGCCCAGGATGGGGTCCTCGCTGCACAGCACGGGGCCGTCCAGGTCGATCTTGGTGATGATCTTTTTGGCGCAGGCCAGGTGGACGGCGGCGTTTACCGAGATCTTGGCCTCCAGCATACAGCCGATCATGCACTCCACCCCGTAGACCTCCGCGGCGGAGGCGATTTTCAGGGCGTTGTACAGGCCGCCGCACTTCATCAGCTTGATGTTCACCAGGTCGGCAGCCCCCATCTGCATGATAGTCAGGGCGTCCTCCGGGGAGAAGACGCTCTCGTCAGCCAGCACCGGCACATAGGAGCGCTGGGTGACGTACCGCAGCCCCTCAAAGTCGTGGGCCTTGACGGGCTGCTCCACAAACTCAATGTCCAGCCCCTTGTCCTGCATCTGGTTCAGCAGCCGCACCGCCTGCTTGGGTTCCCAGCCCTGGTTGGCGTCGATGCGGATGCGGGTCTTGTCCCCGATGGCGTTGCGCACCGCGGTGAGACGGGCTACATCCAGCTCCGGGTTGGCCCCCACCTTGATCTTCAGGGTGTCGTACCCCCGCTCCACCGCGTTCACCGCGTCCCGGGCCATCTCCTCCGGGGGGTTGACGCTGATGGTGATGTCGGTGATGATCTCCTTCCGGGCGCCCCCCAGCAGCTTGTAGACGGGGATCTTGTACAGCTGGCCGTACAGATCCCAAAGAGCCATGTCCACCGCCGCCTTGGCGCTGGAGTTTTTGACGATGCAGGTCTGGACAACCTGGAGGACGTCCTCAAATTCGTCCACCTCCCGGCCCACGATGCTCTTGGCGATGTGGTCCTGGATGGCCCCGAGGATGGCTCCGGTGGTGTCGCCGGTGATGGCTCCGGTGGGGGGAGCCTCCCCGTAGCCCACCGCTCCGGTGTCGGTGTGGAGCTCCACGATGACGTCCTCCACGCTGTTCACCGAGCGCAGAGCGGTCTTGAAGGGGACCCGCAGGGGAACTGAGATGCGGCCCAGTCTGACTTCCGTGATTTTCATAATCCTTTTCTCCTTTTCCAAACAAAACCCCCGCCCCCGTAGGGGCGGGGGCCTCATTCAAGTGAATTGGGCGGATGTTCTGTTATCCAAAGATCGACATGGCGTAGCCCACGCCGATTCCGCCAAACGTACCCACCACATAGCCCATCAGCGCCATCAGCACGCCCACGGACACCAGGGAGCTGGAGTAGGAGGCGGCCAGGATGGGGGCGGAAGCGGTCCCGCCGATGTTGGCCAGGGAGGCCACGCCGCAGGTGAACATATCCAGCTTGAACAGCTTGGCGCAGATCAGCATAAGGATGCCGTGGATGGCCAGGATGATGAAGCCGGCCACGATCCACCAGAGCATCCCGCCCTCCAGCAGCTCCATGAAGGAGGCCCGGGAGGCGATGAGGGCGATGACCATGTACAGCATGATGTTGGACAGCTCCGCGGAGCCGGCGATCTTGCCGATGGGGGTCATGGCCAGCACCAGACCGGCAACCGTAATCAGCACGATGATGTAGGTGGCCTTGTCGAACCAGCTGAAGAAGGGCAGCTCAGACACCGCGCCGTAGATGGCGGTTCCGCCGTTGGTACACAGGGCGGAGGCCAGCAGGCCCAGGCCCAGCAGGAACATCAGGTTGGGGAACTCCACAGGGTTCTTCTTGGTCTCGGCAAACTCGGCCTCCAGGCGGGCGGATACCTCGTCCAGGGTCTTGGTGCTGGCCCCCACCCACTTGTTGAACTTGGGTGCGAAATTGATGGCCCACAGCAGGAACATGACCCAGATGGAGTAGTCGATGGAGTCCACGATGGACGCGCCGGCCAGCTGGGTCTCGGTGGCGCCCAGGGCATCGGAAACGGCCACCAGGTTGCCCGAGCCGCCCATCCAGGAGCCGCACAGAGCACCCAGCCCCCGCCAAGCGCCCTCACCCAGCAGGGAGTGCATGGCGGCATAGGTTCCAGTGAACGCGATGCCGATGGAGATGGAGCCGCAGAAGAAGCCCAGCAGCATCTTGGGGCCCAGCTTCAGGATCTGCCGGATATCGCAGCGCAGCAGCATCAGGAAGATCATGGCGTACAAAATGGGGTTGCGCACCGCGCTGTACGCGTCCTTAGTGGCGGCGGTGTCCCAGATGTTGAAGGTGCAGCACAGCATACCGATGAGATAGAGCAGCACCACAGGGGGCGCAAACTCAAAGAACTTGGACTGGGTCTTCTTCTGCGCCCAGATCAGGCAGCCGGCGATACAGGCCAGCACAGCCAGGTAAGTAAAACCGTTGGTAATCACAATACTCTCTCCTTTTCTGTCTGACATGGATGATCTTGCTCTATGCTGTCACGAACCCTCTCCTCTCCGCATAGCCCGGTAGCGCTTCAGTGCGTCCCGGTAGCATACCAGCACCGCCCGCCTGGAGGACCCACCGTAGCGGCGCTCCAGGACCTCCTCCAGCCAGCTCTCAACGGAGGGGAAGTGCTGTCCCAAAAAGAGCCTGCGGAGAAACTGCTCCGTCAGCTCCAGCGTATGGGTACAGTTAAAGCCCAAAACCTGCTCGGTCTGCTCACTGATCTCAAAGGCCATGTAGAAGAAACCGTAGATGGCAGTGATGGCGTTGTCCGCATTGGTGCGGGACTCCCCAATGACAAAATAGCTCCGGACGTCCGCGCCGCCGCTGTCTTGGGTCTTGTCTGCTTCGGCCATGGGCGTCCCTCTCAGCCCAGCGCCGCCGCCGGGTCGGTATACTCCAAACCCAGGGCCTCCGCCACGCCGGGGAAGGTGCATTTGCCCCGGCAGCAGTTCAGTCCCGCCAGCAGCCCCGGGTCCTCCCTGCAGGCCGCAACCCCCTTCTCCGCCAGCTCCAGCCCGTAGGGCATGGTGGCGTTGACCAGGGCCAGGGTGGAGGTCCGGGCCACCGCGCCGGGCATGTTGGCCACGCAGTAGTGTACGATGCCGTCCACCGTGAAGATGGGGTCGTCGTGGGTGGTGGGGTGGGTGGTCTCCACGCAGCCGCCCTGGTCCACCGCCACGTCCACCACCACCGCGCCGGGCTTCATGATGGACAGGTCCTCCCGCCGCAGCAGCTTGGGGGCCGCCCGCCCGGGGAGAAGCACCGCCCCCACCACCAGGTCCGCCTGGGCCACCGCTTTCCGGATGTTGTCCCGGGTGGAGTACAGGGTGGTGATGCGCTTGTCGAAGATGTCGTCCAGATAGGCCAGCCGCTGGAGGTCGATGTCCAGCATGGTGACATTGGCCCCCATGCCCACGGCAATCTTGCAGGCGTTGGTCCCCACGTTGCCGCCGCCCAGGATGACCACATTGCCCTTCTCCACCCCGGGGACCCCCGCCAGAAGCACCCCCCGGCCGCCGTAGGTCTTTTCCAGGTACTTGGCCCCCTCCTGCACCGCCATACGGCCGGCAATCTCGCTCATGGGAGCCAGGCAGGGCAGTCCTCCCTTCCGGCCCACGATGGTCTCATAGGCCACGGCGTCCACCTTGGCCTCCATCAGAGCCCTGGTCAGGGGCGCGTCGGCGGCCAGGTGGAGGTAGGTGTACAGAAGCAGCCCCTCCCGGAAGTACTGGTACTCGCACTCGATGGGCTCCTTGACCTTGACAATCATGCCGGCCTTGGCCCAGACCTCCGCGGCGCTGTCCTCCAGCTGAGCGCCGGCGTCCAGATACTCCTGATCCGCAAACCCGGAACCCAGCCCGGCCCCTCGTTCCACCACCACCGTGTGGCCGGCGTGGACATAGCCGCTGACCACACCCGGGGTAAGTCCCACCCGGAACTCGTTGTTTTTAATCTCCTTGGGCAGTCCGATCATCATACAAATTTCCTTCTTTCTGTCAGAGGCCCCCTAAGCCAGCAGGGCGGCGTCCAAAATCACAAAAAGCCAGCAGAAACAAGCGGCAACCGTCAGGGAAACGACTTTACTGCCGTTATTTCTGCTGGATTTCAGCCACGGTAATGGATGTGGTACATCGCATGAAATGACCTGAAGCAGCGCCTCTTAATGTAATTGCACGGAATCCATCCGTCTTCTCCGCTGGATGCTAGATATAATATACAAAATTTTTTCTCTCTTGTCAAGGCCCAGTGGTAAATTTATCTCCTTTGGGCGAATTGCACAATTCCCCCGGTCCACTCCTGTTGCCTCCCTCAGGGCGTCCACCCTCCCATTCCCTCCTGGAGCTTCTCCAGCGCCTTCTTTTCAATGCGGGACACATAGGAGCGGCTGATTCCGCACTGGGCAGCGATTTCCCTTTGAGTACGGGGGGATTGCTCATCCAGTCCATATCGCAGTGTGATTACCATCCGTTCCCGAGGTGTTAGGCAGGTCTTTACGCACTGACGCACCCGGACACATGCGTCCCGCGTATCCAGCTCCTCCAGCATATTGTCGTCCACCGCAATCACGTCCATCAGGGAGAGCGCACCTCCCTCCCCTGCTGCCTCCAGGGTATCAGCTAAGGAGACCTCACCTTGGAGCTTTCGCTGGGACCGGAAGTGCATCAGGATTTCATTTTCAATACACCGGCTGGCGTAGGTCGCAAGCCGAACATTTTTGTCCGCCCGGAAGGTAGAGATCCCTTTAATCAGCCCAATCGTCCCAATAGAGATCAAATCATCCTGATCCCCTGTCTGGGCGTAATATTTTTTGACGATATGCGCTACCAGACGGAGGTTGTGCTCCACAAGGACATTTCGCGCCTCCAGGTCCCCCTGTGCGCAGCGCTCCAGATATTCCCGCTCCTCCGCCGCCTTCAGGGGCCTGGGAAAGGAGCCTCCTCCTCCCGACAGGCGAAGGGTAAAAAACAGTCCGTTCATAATCAAATAAACCATTGGCGACAGCATTGTCACAACACCTCCAAGTTACCTATATTCCCACCCGGCCCGTCCCTATAACCGGCCTCCGGGTATGCCCTGGCGAAAATTGTCTCAAGGAACCATCCTCTGCCCAGATTCTGGGAAGCGGCAAACAGACTCCGCAGATACAAGGTAGCTGGGGGATTGTTTTAGGAATATCTCATTTTAATGTTTCCATGCTGATTTTCCCGGCGGATTTCCCTTCCGAAGGAGGCCAGATATGGTATTTTCTTCCCAATACCCCCTATTTTGCAGATAAAAATGCTTCGCCTGCCTGCCGCTGTTGTTATGGCGGCAGATGTTTTATTCTATCTGTATCGGCTCCAAAAATCAGAATACGGTTACAATTCGCAAGAGGGGCGGCACATTGATGCCGCCCCTCTTGTGTTCGTGTTCCCTTACCAGCCGCGTTCTTCCAGTATTTCCATTCCATCCAATCCAGCGGACTGTGCTTGATTTTTTTCATATTCTCCTATAGTATAACAGAGAGATTTTACAACAGCATTTGAAATGATGGGAGGATGCGTGAGATGAATTTTCTCAATCTTCAATATTTCTGCACAGCGGCGGAGGAATTGAGCTTCACCAAGGCGGCCAAGCGGCTGTTTATCTCCCAACAGTCTCTAAGCAGCCACATCTCCCGGCTGGAGGAGGAATTTGGTGTGGTTCTGTTCAACCGGACCCAGCCGGTCACCCTCACCGAGGCCGGAGAGTGCCTGTACCATGACAGCCGCATCCTGCTGGACCAGAAAAAGCAGACCGAAAAAGCCCTCCAGGACATCCGGGACTTCCGCCGGGGCGAACTGACCATTGGAGCCAGCACCTCCCGGGGGGCCATTATGCTGGCGGACATTCTGCCGGATTTCCACCGTGAATTCCCGCAAGTCCAGCTCCATCTGGTGGAGGGTACCACGAAGCAGATCAACCGGGCCCTGTACGAGGGCCGTGCGGACCTGAACATCGGCTTTGCCATCAACGACCCGGACAACGTCTGCGAGGAGCTGCTCCATATTGAGCACCTGGTCTGTATGCTCCCTGTCTCCTACCTGCCCCTCTGTGCCGCTGAAAACGGCGCTACGCCCCGGCTGGGCACAATACAGGATTTTCGGAGCTTTGCCCGCTGTCCCTTTGTCCGGATGCCGCATGATTTCTGGCTGGGCAGCATGTTTGATCGCCTCTGCCAGGACCACGGTGTAGCGCCGGACATTGTGCTGGAAACGACCAGCATGACCACCCTGGTGTCCCTATGCACCGCCGGGCTGGGCGCTATCGTGCTTCCGGAGGTCTTTACCAGCCGCCGGATGGTCTTCTGGGAGCAGCGGGACTGGAGAGATACTGTGGCGGTCTATCCCCTGGACTACCCCTCCGGCGACCAGCCTATCACCATCAGCCACCTGCGCAATCACTATCTCAGCCGGGCCGCCGCAGAATTTATCCGCACCACGAAGCAAAAATTTGTCTACTAGACATTCACCGCCTGCTTTGCCATTCCGGTCAAAGCAGGCGGTGATTTGGCTGTTCTGGTTTCCCTTCGCACAGGGTCTATGGATCAGCTCCTGCGCATTTTGGACTCTACCATATCCTTTGCCTGCTTGACATAGGACAGCATGGCGTCGTCCAGCGGGTAGCGGATCACGCAGCCCGGCGTCAGGATCTGATTGCGACCGCCCAGCATACGGTAGCACTCATAGATCTGGTGCTGAATCGCGTTGCGGTCCTTCCGGGTGATATCGGTGCGGTTCAAGCCGCCCATCAGGCACTTTCCGGTCATGACAGCCGCCTCGTCCACGGTGGGCAGCGTCTCCCAGGCGTGCCAGTTGAACGCCTGGGCGGGATAGTCCTTCAGCAGCTCAAACATAATATTGGAGCCGTGGACATGGACGGTATTCATCCAGCCCTTCTCCGCCGCCTGGAACACCTCCAGGTCGTAAGGGACCCCAAATTCCTGGTACTCCTCTGCGGTCATGTAGTCATAGGTCCCGCTCTGGGCGGCGAAGAAAATGCCGTCCGCTTCCAGCTCCATCACCGCCCGGACCAGGTCACAGGTGGTTTGGGCAATGACCTTCAGCGCATAATGGACCTCTTCTCTGTGCCCATCGGCCAGGTGCTGGCGCAGGCGGTTGTTGGACAGCTTGTTGGCGGTGGTCAGCGGGCTGAAAATCGTAAAGATCACAGGCACCGCTTCCCCCTTGACCCTGTCCAGAAGAAGCTTCAGTCCCCTCAGCTCTCGGGCCAAACCGCCCTCCTTCACGGAGCAGGGCTCCAGCCTGAGCCAGTCCTCGGGCCGGCACACCGGGGTCTTGACCACCTTGGCCACGCCGCCCTCCGGGATCTCGGAGTAGTCGATCTCACAGCCGAAATCCTCGATGGCATACATGCCGTTGTTCATAGTCTTGATGAAATCCACATCGTACTTTTTGTAAAACTCATAGGTGTCCTCCGCCAGCTTCTCCGGGTCCAAGTCGACGCCGGGCAGGTGCGTCCAGAAGGAGTAGGGCAGAGTGTCCGGTGTTTCTCCGTGGACTGCGGCCCAGATGCGCTCTTTTTTTGTCATTGTAACATGCCTCCTAAAAATCCAATCAGTTTGAACATCAAGCGACAGACACATGGGAGATGGCTCTGGCCTTTCGGCAAAAGGCCGGAGCCGCTGGGAGCAATTTCTCCAACAAGGCCAGCATAGGGTCGGAACCCTCAAGATGTCCAACAGGTTTTTGGTGGAAGCTAACAGTATTGTGATTGTGACCCAGCTGGTTTTCATCCATTTTTACTTGAATTACAATATTTTTACTGTCCAGTCCAACAGAAAAGCTGTTTGAAGTTGCTATACACAGCCCCTAAAATAAAATTGTGATCACAATGCGGCAGCATAACAGCAAAGCCAAATAAACAGAGGAATATAGGTGGTGGTTTTATGGCAAAGCTCATCCTGAGACGAACGCTCCAGATGATTCCCGTCCTGCTGATTGTATTGACAATCACTTTTGTCCTGACCAGGCAGATCCCAGGCGACCCGGTGCTGGCGGCGCTGGGCGAGCAGGCTACGCCGGAAATGGTCGCCCAGATGCGGGAGGAGATGCACCTGAACGAGAGCGTCCCTGTGCAGTTCTTCTACTACGTGTCCGGGATGCTGCAGGGGGACTTCGGCACATCCATCTCCTACAACCGGCCCGTGGTCACCCTGATTGCGAATTACCTGCCCAACACCCTCCAGATCGCGCTGGTCAGCATAGCCCTCGCCATTCTCATCGGGCTGGGCGTCGGGACCCTGTCCGCCATCAAGCAGTACTCCTTCTGGGACTATTTCGCCACAGTGCTGGCGCTGGTGGGGGTGTCCATCCCGCGGTTCTGGCTGGGCCTGATGATGGTGCTGGTGTTCAGCGTCAATCTGGGCGTCCTGCCCCCCTTCGGCATGGGGACAGGAGGGCTGGACACGGTCCTGCATATGGTGATGCCCTGCATCTGCCTGATGGTCGCTCCCGCCGCGACCTTCACCCGGATCACCCGCTCCAGTATGCTGGAGGTCATTAACAACGACTCCATCCGGGCGCTTCAGGCCCGGGGACTCAAAAGCACCGTAATCTTGTGGAAGCACGCGCTGAAAAACGCGCTGCCCCCCATCGTGACCGTTTTCGGCCTGCAGCTGGCCACCGCCTTCACCGGCGCGATCCTGACCGAGACCATATTCTCATGGCGGGGCATGGGTTCGCTGATTGTGGGCGCTATCGACAGCCGGGACTATCCCCTGATCCAGGGCACGGTGGTGCTTGTGGCGCTGGCGTTTGTTGTCATCAACCTGCTGACAGATATTGCGTATATGGTCATCAATCCCAAGTACGCCGCAGAGAGCATGAAGAAGGGGTGAGCAGAGTGGCAAAAAAAGCTCCAACCCCGGCCAGCGATGCACTGAGCCGGGAGTCCCATGCGGAAATGATCCGCCGGGAGCGCCGTTCCAACGACGCGCTGCACAAGCTTTGCAGGAACAAAACCGCTGTGGCAGGGTTCCTTGTCATATGTATCATGGTCATCTTCGCAGTATTCGCTCCGTGGATCGCAACCCACGACCCTTACGCCCTCAGCATGGCAAACTCCAAGCTGCCTCCCGGGGTGGACGGGCACATCTTCGGCACGGACGAGCTGGGCCGGGACTTATTCAGCCGCATTGTCTACGGCTCCCGGGTGTCCATCTCGGTCGCTCTGGGCGGCACGATTCTGGGCGGCATCCTGGGCTCCATTCTGGGCATGATCGCCGGGTACAACGGGAAATGGGTCGACAGCGTAATCATGCGCATCATGGACGGCATGTTCGCTTTCCCCTTTATCCTGCTGTCCATCTTCCTGATGACCATCTTCGGCGATGGGCTGTTCAATGTTATCCTGGCCATCGGGATTGCAGATATCCCCAAGTTCGCGCGGACGGTGCGCGGACAGGTGGTCATGCTGAAAAATGAGGAGTACTGCGCCGTGGAGCAGGTGCTGGGGGCGTCCGGCTTCCGGATTCTGGTACATCACATCATGCCCAATGCCATCTCCCCCATCATCGTCTATGGCACGCTGAACATCGCCTCCGCGATTCTGGCGGAGTCCGCGCTGGGCTTCCTGGGTCTGGGCGTCATCACCCCCACCCCCTCCTGGGGAAATATTCTCCGGGCCGGAAAGGACGTGATGAACACCGCGCCCCATATTGCCAGTATCTCAGGCGGGTTCATTATGATTACCGTCCTGGCGTTCAACCTGTTCGGCGACGGCGTGCGGGACGTTCTGGACCCCAAAATGAAAAAATAAGGCGGGAGATACAATGGGCGAACGACTATTGACCGTAGAAAACCTGAAATCCCACTTCTTTTTGGCCAGCGGCACGGTCAAAGCGGTGGACGGAGTCAGCTTTACCCTGGACAAAGGCGAGGTACTGGGGATTGTTGGGGAATCCGGGTGCGGAAAAAGTGTCACGGCCTCCTCCATCATCCGGCTGCTCCCGCCGAAGGTCGGCAGGATTGTGGACGGCTCAATTCGGTTTGAGGACCGGGATGTGCTCTCCTTCTCTCAAAAGCAGCTGCGGGATTTTCGGGGCCGGGATATCTCTACCATCTTTCAAAACCCCATGACCTCTCTGGACCCGGTGTTCAAAATCGGAAACCAGATGGTGGAGATGATCCGCGCCCACCACAAGGAGATCGACCGGAACAGGGCCCTGGAGATCAGCATCGACGCCCTGCGCCGGGTGGGAATCCCCAACCCGGAAAAGCGGGTCAGCTGCTACCCCTACGAGCTGTCAGGCGGTATGTGCCAGCGCGTCATCATCGCCATGGCCCTGTGCTGCGCGCCAAAGCTCATTATCGCCGACGAGCCCACCACCGCGCTGGATGTCACCGTCCAGTCCCAGGTGCTGAAGCTGCTCAAGCAGCTGCGGGACGAGCAGGGCGTAGCCATCCTGCTGATTACCCACAACCTGGGTATCGTCTGGGAGATGTGCGACCGGGTGATGACCATGTATGCCGGCAAGACGGTGGAGTATACTACCACCGCGGAGCTGTACTCCCATCCCCTCCACCCCTACACCTGGGGCCTGCTGGATTCCATCCCCAGCCTGAACGATCAGAAGGGACGGCTGAACACCATTGAGGGGATGCCGCCCGACCTGCGGCTGACGGGTACATGCTGCAACTTCTACAACCGCTGTCCCTACGCCACGCCACTATGCAAACAGCAGGTCCCTGAGCTGGTCGAGGTGGAGCAGGGCCACTTTGTGGCATGTCACAGACAAAACGGGAACGAGTCATTGAAAAGGGGGGAGTACAGTGGAACAGGACAACATCATTCTGAAAATCCGGGCGCTTAGCATGGATTTCCCCCTTCGCTCCAACCACATCGGGGGGAAGCCGCAGGTCCTACACGCACTGACCGGCGTGACGCTGGATGTGTATGAGGGCGAGACACTGGGCATCATTGGCGAGTCCGGCTGCGGTAAGTCCACCCTTGGGAAGTGCATTATGCGCCTGCACCAGCCCACGGCGGGCAGCATTGAGTTCCAGGGGCAGGATCTGCTGAAACTGCCCCGCAGGCAGATGAAGCAGGTGCGGCGGAATTTGCAGATGGTCTTTCAGGACCCCTTTTCCTCCCTGGACCCCCGGAAGGAGGCCGGCAGGATTATTGAGGAGCCGCTGATTATCCACAAGGTGGAGCCCAACCCGGAGAAGCGCCAGGAGATGGTCCTGAACCTGATGCACGAGGTGGGCCTGGATATCCAGCACACCCACCGCTTCCCCCATGAGTTTTCCGGCGGCCAGCGCCAGCGCATCAATGTGGCGAGAGCCCTGGCCCTGAATCCGAAGATTATCGTGTGTGACGAGCCGGTATCCGCCCTGGACGTGTCCGTGCAGGCCCAGGTGCTCAACCTGCTGAAGGAATTACAGGATACATACGGCCTGACCTACCTGTTTATCTCCCACGACCTGGGGGTAATCAAGCATATCTCCAACCGGGTCGCCATCATGTATCTGGGCCACATTGTGGAGCTTTGTGACGCTGACGAGATATACCACAACCCCCTCCACCCCTATACCCAGGCGCTGCTGTCCGCCATCCCGCCCAGCTCCCCCTTCGAGAAAAAGAAGGAGGTCCCGCTGAAGGGGGAAATTTCCAGCCCCATCGGTGAGCAGCGCGGCTGTCCCCTGGCCCCCCGCTGTCCCCACTGCACCCAGGCCTGCCAGGAGCAGCTCCCCGTGCTGCGTGAGGTCAGCCGGCGTCACAGTGTCGCCTGCCTCCGTTACGGCACACAGGGGCTGTGACAGGCTACCCAATTTATGTTCCCATTGGGCTTATAGGCAGAGTGTCTCTGTTTATAATAAACCGCAAGTAGAAAAGGAGCAGTAAAATGAAAAAGATGTTTTTGCGTTTGTTGAGTCTTGCCTGCGCATGTTCCGTCCTGGTCTCCTGCGGCGGCAAGGGGCCCTCCTCTGATGGCAGCCATTCCGGCAGCGGCTCCCAGCCCCCGCAGTCCACCACCCAGGAGCCGGAAGAAAATCTGACTCCCCAGAAGGGCGGCATCCTCAAGATCGGCCTGGAGGGGACCCCTAAATCCCTGGACCCCAAAAACCGTACCAACGCCTATGAGTCACGTATCATCATGCAGATCGCCGAGACCCTGATCTCCTACAGCAACGACCAGAGCGAGTACCTCCCCTGCCTGGCCACCTCCTGGACCATCAGCGAGGACGGCCTGGAGTACACCTTCCAGCTCCGCGAGGACGCCCATTTCCACCCCAGCGACTACCAGGACGGCCGCCTCATGACCGCCGAGGACGTAAAGTACTCCCTGGAGCGGGCCAAGGAGGCCAAGAACGTCACCCTGGTCATGCTGGACCATGTGGAGGTGCTGGATGAGTTCTCGGTCAAGTGCGTACTGAACGAGGCCAACGCCATCTTTATGGACGCGCTGACCGGTCCCACCAACGTCATTGTGGCCAAGGAGGACGTGGAGGGTTATGGCGATATGTTCGGAGAGCATTTGATCGGGACCGGCCCCTTCCGCCTGATCGAGTTCAAGCTGGATGACTACACCTCCATTGAGCGCAACGACAGCTACTGGGGGGCGGAGCCCTATCTGGACGGCGCCATCTTCAAAATCATCACCGATACCAACCAGCACGTCAACGGCCTGAAAAGCGGTGAGATTGACCTGTCCTGCAAGATCTCCGGCGAGGCGGTCCAATTGGTGGAGAATGACCCCAACCTGACCCTGATGAAAACCCCCAACACCGGCATCAACTTTATCGGCTTCAACACAGAGTCGGGCATCACGACTGATGTGCGGGTGCGTCAGGCCCTGGCCCAGGCTGTGGACCTGCAGGACCTCTGCCTTGGCCTGTATCAGTACGGCGAGGCCGACTTTGCCGGACAGCCCATGCCTCCCGCCTCCTGGGGCTACGACCCCTCCATGGATGCCCTGAAGCAGGTCTATGACCCGGAAAACGCCAAGGCTCTGCTGGCTGACGCCGGATACCCCGACGGGTTCAGCATCACCATTACTCTGGCAAACTCCAGCGTCAACAGCAGCTTGGCTACCATCCTCCAGTCCTATTGGAAAACCAACCTCAATGTAGACCTGAAAATCGACCTGTGTGACTGGTCTGTGTACAGCCAGGCCGTCACCTCGGGCAATTTTGAAATCTATGTGGTGGGTGTTGACTCCACGGTGGACCCCCACAACTTCACCGGCAAATGCCTGGGCTCCAGCTATATCGGCACGCTGCCCGCCGGCTGCCGGCTGAACAATCCTGAGATGGACGCCCTGATTGCCCAGTCTCTGAGCCAAACCGACCAGGCCCAGCGCAAGGCGGTCTATCAGGACATCGTCGCGCTCACCATGGAGCTGCAGCCCGCCATCTACTTCTCCAACAGCAACCTGCTGTGGGGGACCAACGGAAAGGTCCATGGCCTGTCCCAAAAGACCTATTGGTATCTGTGCAACAACGAAGTCAACGTCTGGATGGAGCAATAAGCAAATGACTGTGCGGTGCTGCGGCTTTACAGCCGCAACACCGCACTCATAAAAAGAAAGGGGTTTTCAGCATGGTCAATGCCATCGCTATGGAGGCAATTGAAACTTACCGGCAGGAATTTATGGACCTGGCAGACAAAATCTGGAACCAGCCCGAGGTCGCTTACCAGGAGCACTGTGCCGCGCAGTGGACCGCACAGCTGCTGGAGCAGCACGGCTTTCAGGTGGAGCGGGGCGCGTATGGGATTCCCACCGCCCTGCGGGCCTCATGGGGCAGCGGCCGCCCTGTGATCGGCTTTTTGGGGGAATATGACGCGCTGGCCCATTTGAGTCAGACTGTCTCCGCCCAGCGTGACCCCATCCCGGGACAAATGTACGGCCACGCCTGCGGCCACAACATCCTCGGTGTGGGCCATCTGGCGGCGGCAGTGGCCATGAAGGAGGAGATGGAAGCCCGTAAGCTGGAGGGCATCGTCATCTTCTACGGCTGTCCGGCGGAGGAGGTGGGTACTGGGAAGGGCCTGATGGCAAAAAATGGCGCCTTCCAGGAGCTGGACGCCGCCATGGCCTACCATCCCAGCTGGTTCAACTACATCTTTACCGGTGGGAAAAAGGGGGTCCACTCCGTCCAGGTGGATTTTTTTGGAAAAAGCTCCCACTCCGGCAGCTCCCCCCACAATGGGCGCAGCGCTCTGCTGGCCGCGGAGATGGCAAACCTTGCGGCGACCATGATCCAGCGCCAGCTGCCGCCTGACTGCTCGCTGTCGGGAGCGGTAGCCGAGGCCTTCTCCCCCGGACAGATTCCGGAACACTGCACCGACCGCTTCAATGTGGCCGCCGGCACCCTCCGAGACCTGGAGCTGGTCCATCAACGCCTGGAAAATCTGGTGGCTGGTGTGGCTCAGATCACAGAGACCACCTATCAGATCCAGCGGATGGGCGGATGCTGCCCGCTGCTGAATAACCGAGTGCTGGCCAATGTGGCCTATGAGGCCATGACCGCCGCCCCCAGGGAGCCCTGGTCCCAGGAGGAAATTGAATTTGCCCGGAAACTAAACGCCACAACGCCCGGCCCCTACCAGATGAAACTGAAGGAGGCCCGGGACGCCGGGATCACCGTGGAGGACATGCAGATTTTTGACGGGGTCCTGCCGATGCGCACCTTTGACACCAACGGCAGCACTGACGTGGGCGATGTGAGCCACATCGTGCCTACCATTTTTTTCAAGGTCTGCTGCTACAACATGGGAACCAACGGCCACACCTGGCAGGCAACCGCCTGTGCGGGCAGCTCCATCGGTGTCAAGGGGATGCTGTTTGCCGCCAGAGTGCTGGCGATGGCGGGCCTCAAGGTGATGGAGCATCCTGAACTCTTGGAAGCCGCCAAAGAGGAATTCCTCGCGCAGACCAAGGATCAGCCCTACATCTCCTCCCTGCCCGACGATTACCACCCCTTTTAACCGAGTACGGCCCCCGCTGAATTTCCGTTCAGCGGGGGCCATCTGTATCCAATGCCGCGTGTCACATATAAATTAACCGCATGGTCCGCCGCCAGAGAGTTAACCGCCCTCATACACCGGTCTGTCGATCATGTTCACCTTAAAACTTATTCAACAAAACCTCAAAATCCTCCTTCAACCGCCGTTATCCCCGCGCTACGGCGGCAAAGCCCTTCTCCAGGTCGGCCAGAATATCGTCAATATGCTCCGTACCGATGGACAGGCGGATGGTGTTGGGGCGTATCCCCTGGTCCAGCAGCTCCTCGGGGGTGAGCTGGGAGTGGGTAGTGGTGGCCGGATGGATTACAAGGGACTTCACGTCCGCCACATTAGCCAGGAGGGAGAAAATTTCCAGATGGTCGATGAACCTGTGGGCCTCCGCCTGCCCGCCCTTGATCTCAAAGGTAAAGATGGAGCCGCCGCCGTTAGGAAAATACCTCTCATAAAGGGCATGGTCCGGATGGTCCGGCAGAGAGGGGTGGTTGACCTTCTCCACCTGGGGATGGCGGGCCAGGAACTCCACCACCTTTTGGGTGTTCTCCACGTGGCGTTCCAGGCGCAGGGACAGGGTCTCCACCCCCTGGAGGAGCAGGAAGGCATTAAAGGGTGAGATTGCGGCCCCCGTATCCCGCAGGAGGATGGCCCGGATGTAGGTGACAAAGGCGGCGGGACCGGCGGCATCCACAAAGCTGACGCCGTGGTAGCTGGGGTTCGGCGCGGCGATGGGGGCGTATTTGCCCGAAGCGCCCCAGTCAAATTTGCCGGAGTCCACAATGATACCGCCCAGTGTTGTGCCGTGGCCGCCGATGAACTTGGTGGCGGAGTGGACCACAATGTCCGCCCCGTGTTCGATAGGCCGGACCAGGTAGGGCGTGCCAAAGGTGTTGTCGATGACCAGGGGCAGGCCGTGGGCGTGGGCAATTTCCGCGATGGCGTCAATGTCGGGGATGTCGCTGTTGGGGTTGCCCAGGGTCTCCAGGTAGATGGCCTTGGTATTGGGCCGAATGGCAGCGGTGACGGCGTTCTGGTCGTGGGCATCCACAAAGGTGGTGGAGATACCGTACTGGGGCAGAGTGTGAGCCAGCAGGTTATAACTGCCGCCGTAGATGGTCTTTTGCGCCACGATGTGGTCCCCCGCCTGAGCCAGGGCCTGGATGGTATAGGCGATTGCCGCCGCGCCGGACGCAGTAGCCAGCGCCGCCGTACCCCCCTCCAGGGCCGCGATGCGCTTCTCCAGCACGTCCTGGGTGGAGTTGGTCAGCCTTCCATAGATGTTGCCTGCGTCAGCCAGTCCGAAGCGGGCGGCGGCGTGGGCGGAATTCTGGAACACATAGGACGTGGTCTGATAAATCGGAACCGCCCGGGCGTCCGTGGCGGGGTCGGGCCGCTCCTGGCCTACGTGGAGCTGCAAGGTCTCAAAGTGATAGCACATGGGAAAA
>JAAWSG010000034.1 GCA_022801435.1 Lawsonibacter sp. | reverse complement strand
GCTATTCTATCACGGGTATCTCTAAGCCTGCTGACAAAGTGGAGTGTACTAAGCAGATGCACTTAAAATTATCTGCAAATCTTATTATACGAGGAGATGCGTTGAGGGCCTTTAAGCGCGAGGTGAATGATATTCCCCTTGTGGCCCCCAACGTCAACCAGCTCTACCTCTGGACCGAGCGCGGAGCCAACCGGCACTGCAAGATTCTGGACACACCCAAAGCCTGGGAGCAGTTCGACAACCTGGAGGAGACCTATTTCCTGGTGAGGGAACAGCGGAAGCCCATCCAGCCCAAGCCCGGCAAAACCGAGAGTCAGCTTGCCGCTGAGGCGAAGCGGGCCACTGCCATGATCCTGAACGCCAAGAACCGCACGGCTGAACGCTTCCAGAAGCTGTGGGACCGTGCAAATGTGAAGCCGGAGTACCAGGCTATGGCGCTGGGCTCCCTGTTTGCGGAGGACGGCGTGACCTCCCCCGAATCGCGCTCCAGGGCACGAAGGTTACTTACGACAAGGGCCAGATCGCGGAAAAGCTTGGCGTCTACTCCAAGTCATCCGGCGGGAAAGCTCCCCGCGCCCAGGCCATCGGTGCGATCATCTCGGAACTGGAGATTGACCCAGACGAACAGGAGTCTGTTCCCTACAGTCGAAACGGCCACGATGGAACGGACTTTCAGTATGTGGAGAAAATCATCAACAAGGAGAGTGCAAATGAACAAAGACATTGTTGACTACAAGACTTCCGAGTATGCCGGAAAAATGGGGGTGGCGTTCTGCCGCGGCGACCTGGAAAGCGCCCAGAAATACACCAAGACGCTGCTGGTGCTTTACCGGCTTCGAGCCAGGGAGGCGATGGCGGACTACGTCCAAGATACCGACGAACTCCGCGCACTCAAGCGGACCTTGAAAAAGGCGGGGCAAGCCGGAATCGTGTTCCCCCTGGGAGAGAAGCGGGTCGAGACCTTGGAGAAGAAGGTCAAGCTCCAGCGGGAGCGGCTGGTGGGTTACGGCGAAAGCATTGTTGTGACCTTGGACTGGTGGCAGAGCATTGGAGCCACCCTGGCGGACCTGTGCAACCTCTGTAACCGGGACTATCCCAACGATTCCTAAACCTTCTTTGGACGGAGCCCGCTGCTGCGTCCAAAGAAGGTTTAGGAATCGTTGGTAAACAGGGTGGTCAGTTGGAGAAACAGCTGAATCCCGTACTCCTGTTTCTCTTCAGGTAAGGCTCCAAATTCCTTGGCCGCCCGAAGGATGGTCTCCGCTTGCTCCCGTCTCCGCAACCATAAAAACCACCGTTTTCATCCGAAAACGGTGGTTTTCACTTTGAAAAAGTTGGGAGCCATTTTTTGCGATGCTTATTTTTGTTCCATTGGCAAGCGCCGTCTGGATGAGCAGATGAAAGGGGAAACGGCGTGACCGAAGCCACGCCGTCCCTTGAAAACGCTACATTTTCCTATTTCTCAAAAACACTGCTTTATGACCACTGGCCTTTTACACCGGCGCTCCTGTTTCGCAATTGCTCACATTAGGCCAGCGCGGCCTTAGCGGTCTGGGTCAGCTGCGTAAAGGCCGCCTTATCATTGACGGCCAGCTCCGCCAGCATCTTACGGTTGATGGTGATGTTGGACTTCTTCAGCCCGTTCATAAAGCTGGAGTAGTTCATGCCGTTCTGCTTGCAGGCGGCGTTGATCCGGGTGATCCAAAGCTGGCGGAAGTCACGCTTCTTCAGCTTGCGGCCGGTGTAGGCGTAAACCCCGGACTTCATGACCGCCTGGTTGGCCATCTTGAAGTGCTTGGACTTGGAGCCCCAGTAGCCCTTGGCCATCTTCAGGATCTTATTTCTTCTTTTGCGCGTCATCATTGCGCCCTTGACTCTTGCCATTGTTCGTTCCCTCCCTCTTCTTACTTATACAGGATCATGCGCTTGATCGCGGCCTCGTTGGTCTTGTCGGCATAAGTGGTGCCGCGCAGAGCCCGCTTCAGCTTGGTGGTCTTGCCGTGGCCATTGAGCAGATGGCGCTTCTTGGTCATGGCGCGCTTGACCTTGCCGGTCTTGGTGAGGGAGAAACGCTTTTTGGCGCCGCTGTGCGTCTTAATTTTGATTTTGTTCGCCATAACAGTTTGAACTCCTTTACTTACTTTTTCTCCTTGGCAGGCTTGGGTGACAGGAAGATGGACATGTGACGGCCCTCCAGCTTGGGAGATTTGTCCATCACGGCAATCTCGCCGCACTCCTCGGCAAACTTGACCAGCAAATCCTGCCCGATGTTGGTGTGAGCCATTTCCCGTCCGCGGAAACGGACGGTAATTTTGCACCGGTTGCCCTCGGTCAGGAACTTCTGGGCGTTGCGCAGCTTCACATTGAAGTCGTTGATGTCAATACTGGGAGACATACGGATCTCCTTGATCTCCACCACCCGCTGGTTCTTGCGGGCTTCCTTCGCGCGCTTGGTCTGCTCGAACCGGTACTTGCCGTAGTCCATGAGCTTACACACGGGGGGGACGGCATTGGGGGAGATCTTGACCAGATCCAGACTCCGCTCCTCAGCCAGGCGCAGCGCCTCCTGAGATGACATACGGCCCAGCTTTTCGCCGGACTCGGAGATCAGAAGAACCTCTTTGTCGCGAATCTCTTCATTGGTTTGATGACCTGTGTTAGCGATGGGAAGCACCTCCAGACAAAATGAAATACGGGCTGCCAGCTTCGGCCCCCGCATCACGACAAAACACACCGGCATCCCGGCGGTGCTGTTCCATGTTGACCCTTTGGCTCTGGCCTGGGGTGAGGACGGGGAACCGTACCTGCTTTCTTGTACTTGGGCATTATAGCACCCCGCCCCGTCTCTGTCAAGCCCCAAACCGCAATTTTTCCTCCAGGGGGCACAGAACGCGGCGCAAGCGCGGAAAAATCGCAAAAACTCCAGCTCAGGACAGCCCCATATACTCCTCCGCCAGCTGGGGGGACCCGGCGCGCAGGGAGGCGGGCACGTCCAAAATCCTCTGGTTGGAGGAGCCCCGGAAGCGCAGTCCCAGGTCCTTCTGCGCCAGCACAAAGGGGCCGTCCACCAGCACGTCCAGCCGCTCCAGGAGGGCCCGGCTGAGCTCCCCGACCCTTCCGGCGGCCAGCTCCTCAAACAGGTAGCCGGAGTAACACCAGACCGTCTTTTCCGGCAGCTCGCTCCGCACCCGGTCAACCAGCTCCAGCACCGCCCTCTGGTTGCTTGGCGCAAAGGGCTCTCCTCCCAGGAGGGACAGCCCCCGGATGTGGCTGGGCGTCAAAAATGTCAAAATCCGGTTCACTTCCTCCTCCCCGAACGGAGAGTTGTAGGAAAAATCCCAGGTCTCCGGGTTGAAGCAGCCCTCGCACCGGTGGGGACAGCCGGAGACAAAGAGGGACACCCGGACTCCGGGACCGTTGGCCACATCCACCTTTTTGATGTCAGCATAGTTCATAAAGCGCCCTCCAGCATAAAGTGAACGGGGCCTCGCCAGAGGCCCCGCCATAAACTTCTTTGTCTTACTTTCTTTCAAGAAAGCAAGCGGGGTCCGGGGCGGAGCCCCGGCGTTCCGATACGCGCCCGCCCGCCGGAATTACAGGTGGAGCACCCGGGCCTTGATCTCCTTGGTCTTGCCCACGTTCCAGAAGTTTTCCCCCAGGTAGCCGCAGGTACGCCGGGTGACGTTCATCTTGGACTGGTCCCTGTTGTGGCAGGCGGGGCACTCCCACTGGAAGTCCTCATTGATTTCAATCTCCCCGTCGTAGCCGCAGCACTGGCAGTAATCGCTCTTCGTATTAAACTCCGCGTACTGGATATTGTCATAGATGAAGCGGACCACGTCCTTCAGGGCCTCCAGGTTGTGGCGCAGGTTGGGGATCTCCACGTAGGAGATGCAGCCGCCGGTGGAGATTTTTTGGAACTGCGCCTCAAAGGTGAACTTATCAAAGGCGTCAATGTGTTCCCGCACGTCCACGTGATAGCTATTGGTATAATATCCCTTGTCCGTCACGTCCGGTATTGTTCCGAAGCGCTCCTTGTCGATGCGGGCGAAGCGGTAACACAGGGACTCGGCGGGGGTTCCGTAGAGGGCAAAGCCGATATTGGTCTCCGCCTTCCAGTCGTCGCAGGCCTTGCGCAGCCGGTTCATCACCTTGAGGGCGAACTCAATCCCCCCGGGCTGAGTGTGGCTGACCCCGGTCATCAGCTTGGTCAGCTCGTACAGGCCGATATACCCCAGGGAGATGGAGGAGTAGCCCCCGTACAGCAGGGGCTCAATGGACGCGCCCTTTGGGAGGCGGGAGATGGCCCCGTACTGCCAGTGGATGGGGGAGGAGTCGGAGCGCACCTTTTTCAGGGCGTTGTGGCGGCACATAATGGCCTCGAAGCACAGGTCCAGGCGCTCCTCCAGCAGGGACCAGAATTTTTCCTCGTCCCCGTTGGCCAGGATTCCGATCTGGGGCAGGTTGAGGGAGACCACCCCCTGGTTGAACCGGCCCTCAAACTGGAACTGCCCGTTCTCGTCCTTCCAAGGGGCCAGGAAGGAGCGGCAGCCCATGGGGGAGAACACATTGCCCTGATAATTCTCCCGCATTTTTTTGGCGGAGATGTAGTCGGGGTACATCCGCTTGGCGGAGCACTGCACGGCCAGCTCGGTGAGGTAGTCGTACTTGCCCCCCTGGAGGCAGTTGTGCTCGTCCAGCACATAGACCAGCTTGGGGAAAGCGGGGGTGATGTAGACCCCCTTCTCGTTCTTGATGCCCTCCAGGCGCTGGCGGAGCACCTCGGCGATAATCATGGCGTTTTCCTCAATATAGGGGTCCCCGTCCTGGAGGTTGAGGAACAGGGTGACAAAGGGGGACTGGCCGTTGGTGGTCATCAGGGTGTTGATCTGGTACTGGAGGGTCTGCACGCCGTTTTTCAGCTCACTGCGCAGCTGGTCATCCACCAGGCGCTCCATGGTGGCCTCGTCCACCTGGTTGGCGCACTCATAGGCGATGTGGGCCTTGAACTTCTCCCGGCTCTTGCGCAGGTACTTGCCCAGGTGGCGCAGGTCCACGCTCTGCCCGCCGTACTGGTTGGAGGCCACGCAGGCGATGATCTGCGTGACCACGGTGCAGGCCACCTGGAAGCTCTTGGGACTCTCGATGAGCTTGCCGTTCATGACAGTCCCATTTTCCAGCATGTCCCCGATGTTGATGAGGCAGCAGTTGAAGATGGGCTGGATGAAGTAGTCCGCGTCATGGAAGTGGATGGTCCCCTCGTCGTGGGCCTTGGAGATGTGCTCCGGCAGAAGGATGCGGCGGGTCAGGTCCCGGCTCACCTCGCCGGCGATATAGTCCCGCTGGGTGGCGGCAATCATGGTGTTTTTGTTGGAGTTCTCCTCCGCCAGCTCCTTGTTCTCGTTGCGCAGCAGGGACAGAATGGACTCATCGGTGGTGTTGGCCTTGCGCACCAGGGCCCGGTTGTAGCGGTAGATGATATAGGTCTTGGCCAGGTGGAACTTGTTCCGCGCCACCAGGCCCTGCTCCACCAGGTCCTGGATGTCCTCCACCAGGATACGCTGCCGCTTCTGCGCCTCGATGCCGTCAATAATGGCGTCGATCTCCCCCCGGCTCAGGCGGTCGGACTCGGGGACCTCAGCGTTGGCCTTCTCGATGGCAATCACGATCTTGTTGGGGTCGTAGTCCACACAGGTCCCGTCCCGTTTGATCACTTTCATGTCTGGACAATTCCTCCTTCGTATCTGACAGCCGGACTGCTCAGCCCGCCTTGCCCGGGGACAAGACGGGCCGGTATCCGCATACTCCGGCGCTGTGAACGGTACACATTATAGCACAGACATTCCCGGTTGTCTACCATATCTTGTGCCGCATCCGCAATGATTCCCCACTATAATACAAGATGTATTTTTTGGCTTTGACATCCCCAAGACCCGGACGCCGCAAGGGGTTGCGGTTGCTTCCCGGGAAAAAATATGATATACTGTCCTTAATTTTCCACGAAATGACCATACCGCAAGGAGGACTTTATGGACCGACACACAGCTGCCGCCATGAGCGGAGGGGTGGACAGCTCCACCGCCGCCTGGCTGCTCCTTCAGGAGGGGCACAGACTCACCGGTCTGACCCTGACCCTCTTTGACACAGGCCGGGAGGATACCGCCCCCGGGGACGCCCTCCAGGCCGCCCAGGCCATGGGGTTCCCCCACCGGACCCTGGACCTGTCCCAAGAGTTCCGCGCCCAGGTGGTGGAGCCCTTCGTCAGAGCCTACGAGGGGGGGCGCACCCCCAACCCCTGCGTGCTGTGCAACCGGCGCATCAAATTCGGCGCCCTGATGGAGTACGCCCTGGCGCTGGGCTGTACCGGGCTGGCCACCGGACACTACGCCCGGCTGGACTATGACGCCGGCTCGGGCCGCTGGCTGCTGAAGAAGGCGGTCCACCGGGCCAAGGACCAGAGCTACGTGCTGGCTATGCTCACCCAGGTCCAGCTGAGCCGGGCCCTGTTTCCCCTGGGGAGGTACTCCAAGGAGGAGGTCCGGGACATCGCCCGGCAGGCGGGGCTGACCTGCGCCCAGCGGCCCGAGAGCCAGGACATCTGCTTTGTCCCGGACGGGGACTACGGCGGGTTTCTCCGGCGGTACACCGGGCAGCGCTACCCGGAGGGGCCATTTCTGGACGAGGGCGGCGGGGTGCTGGGGATCCACTCCGGCATTGTAGACTACACGGTGGGCCAGCGGCGGGGGCTGAGGGTGTCCTCCAACCGGGGGCGGCTGTATGTGAAGCGTATCCGGACGGAGGACAACGCGGTTATCCTCTCCGGAGGGGAGGCCCTGTTTGCCCGAACCCTCACCGCGGAGGGGCTCAACCTCATCCCCTGCGCCCGGCTGGAGGGTCCGGTGCGGCTCCGGGCCAAGATCCGCTACCGCATGGAGGAGCAGCCCTGCACCGCGGAGCAGACCGGAGAGGACTCCCTGCGCCTCACCTTCGACCAGCCCCAGCGGGCCATCTCTCCGGGGCAGCTGGTGGCGCTCTACGACGGGGACACAGTGGTGGGGGGCGCGGTCATCACAGGAGGGGAGGAAGAGAAATGAGCAGGGATCGCAGGCGTGTCAGGCGCAGCGCTCAGCCCGGGCCGGAGGGACGGAGGGGGGAGAAGCGGATGGACCCCACGGCCCGGACGCTTCTGCTGGGGGACCTGGTCTTTTTGGCGGTGTGCCAGATGCTCTATCAGCGGGGGATGCTCAGCGAGGCGGTGAACATGGGCTCCACCGCGGTGGGAGCTGTTCTGCTGGCCGCGGCGCTGTACTTCCAGTTTTGGCGCAGGGGCCGGAGGCTGTAGAGACGGCTGAAAATACCCGCCCCGCTTCACAAGCGGGGCGGGCATTTTGCGCATGGGTTAAACTGGTTAGTGGACGATGCTCAGGGCCAGAGTGAGCAGCACCCAGAGGATGGCCACCCACTTGGTCATTTTGGCCAGCTTGGCGTCCAGGCTCTTGGCCTTGTTCTTGGACAAAAAGGTGTCCGCGCCGCCGGCGATGGCTCCGGACAGGCCGGCGCTCTTGCCGGACTGGAGCATGACCACCGCAATGACGGCCAGGCCAAGGAGGACCTGGATGATGGTTAAAAACAGATTCATGGCGTTCTCGTTCCTTTCAGTCCCCGGTGTGCGGGCGCGGTATTGCAGAATATCGGACTGCTCCTCAGCATATCACAGCTTGCCCCGGATTGCAAGTGCTTTTCCCCAAAATTCCGGAAAAAGACTGCTCCGGCGCTTACAGGGCGGCGATGGCCTCGATTTCCACCATCACGTCCTTGGGCAGCTTGGCCACCTGGACGGCGGAGCGGGCGGGGCAGTCGCTCTGGAAAAACTGCTGGTAGACCTTGTTCATCTCGGCAAAGTCGTCCATGCTCTTCAGAAAGACGGTGGTTTTGACCACGCTCCGGAGGTTGCCGCCGGCCTCCTCCAAAATGGCCTTCAGGTTGTTCAGGGAGCGGGTGGTCTGGGCCTGGATGGTGGCCTCCACTACCTCTCCGGTGGCGGGGTCCAGGGGGATCTGTCCGGAGATGAAGAGCAGGTTGCCCGCCTTCACCGCCTGGGAGTAGGGGCCGATGGCGGAGGGGGCGTTTTTGGTGGAAATGATCTCGTTCATGGGAATCAGTCTCCTTTTTATTCAGATAGGAGGAGTATACCATAAAATTTCCCCAAGGGCAAGCCCTCCGTTAAGAGGCCGGGGGGGTTGGCCTTTGATAGCGGGCGACGCCGTTCTGACACACCATCTCCAGCTGGCCGGTGTCCACCAGGTACTCCACAAAGAAGCGGACGTTGCGCTCAAAGCGGAGGGCCCGGCGGGGCTTGCGGGTGAGGAGCTGGTAGAACACACAGGCTTTTTCATCAATCTCCACGGCGGTCATGGGCCGGTGGATGAGCGCAAGGATCTCCCCCGCCCGGCGGCAGATGAGGGCCTGGTTGGCGTCGATGAGGGGGGAGATGTCCTCTCTTCCGCACACCCCCCGGTGGGCCATAATATAAAAATCGCAGTCCAGGCCCCGCAGCTTCTCCCGGCTGTCCATGGCCATTTTCTGGCTCAGGGCGTAGGGCAGCTTGGCATCCAGCAGCTCCCGGCTGAGGAGGGCGTCGGCGGTGTAGCACACGTTGTCCGGGGTGATAGTGCAGATGTGTCCGGCGGAGTGGCCCGGGGTTTGGATGATCTGAAACCGCGCGCCGCCCAGGGTGAAGGGGCCGTCGTTGGGGGGGATAAAGCAGTCCGGCTCGTGGATCATGCAGCCGGCCTCCCGCTCCACCATGTCTGGGGGGAGGGTGAGGAAGTAGCACTTCAGGGTCAGGGCGTTGGTACACATCCCCGCCTCTGGAAAGGTGAGGGCGATTTTGGCGCCGTACTTCTCCTGAAAATACCGGTTGTTGGCGCAGTGGTCCACATGGGCGTGGGAGCACAGCACCCGCGCAGGAGTCAGGCCGGCGGCGCGGAGGGTTTCCTCCAGCTCCTCCCGCTCCTCCAGCAGGCCGGAGTCCAATAATACGCACCGCCCGTCCTCCAGCTTGTAGAGGGGAATGAGCTGGTTGGCCTCAATCACCCAGGTGTTTCCCTTGACTTGTGTCAGATTCATGGCGCGTCCTCCAATGCTCCCGGTTTGGGTGTGTATGATACGTGGCCGGTGTGGAAGGAGAGGTCCCCTTCAAAACAGACAGCCCCCTGCCGCCTGGCCCCGCAGTCGGTAAATTGAAGGGACACGGCGTCTTTGGCGGGAAAGGTGAGGGAAAAGGGTTCGGACAGAGACAGGTCCAGCCAGAAGCAGGTGGGCAGGTCCAGCCAGGAGACCCCTGTAATCGTAAGCTCCACATCGTGGTAATAGGACAGGTCAAAACTCCCCGCAAGGCGCAGGGTGTCCCCCTCCAGCGTCAGGATGCGGAAATCGGATATCTCGTGGGAGCGGATATGTTGGTTCACAGTCTCGGCCAGGGACATCATCGCCTGCCGCTTTGTCTCATCCATGCTGCACCTTTCCCTCCATGGGTATGCGGGGAGACGCGCCGGCGGGACGTGTCAGCGGTCTGTCCCCTGTTCCCGCTGTTTCAGGTAAACCATCAGCACCGCCACGTCCGCCGGGGAGACCCCGGAGACCCGTCCTGCCTGGCCCAGGTTTTTGGGGCGGATGGCGTCCAGCTTCTGCCGGGCCTCCAGACGCAGGCCGGTGATGGACAGATAGTCGGTGTCCTCCGGCAGGGCGCGGTCCTCCAGCCGGCGCAGCTCCTCCACCTGGCGCAGCTGGCGCTGGATGTAGCCGGCATACTTGATGGTAATCTCCGCCTCGCTGGTGACGGCGGGGGGGAGGGGTGGCCGGTCCGGGTCGAAGGGGGCCAAATCTCCGTAGCTCAGCCGGGGCCGCCGGAGCAGATCGGCCAGCCGTGCGCCGTCCTTCACGGGAGGCTCTCCCCGGGCCTCCAGCAGGGCGGACAGGGCGGGGGAGGGGGGCGTGCCTGTGTGCTCCAGCCGCTTCACCTCCCGGTCCACGGCGGCGTACTTCTCCTGGACCTGGTCATAGTGTGCCCGGGAGACCAGCCCCAATTCATACCCGATGGAGGTGAGCCTCCGGTCCGCGTTGTCCTGCCGGTGGAGCAGGCGGTACTCGGTGCGGGAGGTCATCATCCGGTAGGGCTCGTTGGTCCCCTTGGTCACCAGGTCGTCAATGAGCACCCCGATATACCCCTGGTCCCGGCGGAGGACGAGGGGGGGCTTTCCCTGGAGCTTCAGGGCGGCGTTCACCCCGGCAAGAAACCCCTGGGCGGCGGCCTCCTCATAGCCGGAGGAGCCGTTGAACTGTCCCGCGCCGTACAGTCCGGGGATGGTCTTCACCTCCAGGGCGGGGTCCAGCTGGGTGGGGTCCGCGCAGTCGTACTCGATGGCGTAGGCGCAGCGGGTCATCTCGGCGCGCTCCAGGCCGGGGATGGTGTGGAGCAGCTGGAGCTGGACCTCCTCGGGGAGGGAGGAGGACAGCCCCTGGATGTACAGCTCCTCGGTGTCCAGGCCCATGGGTTCGATGAACAGCTGGTGGCGTTCCTTGTCGGGGAAGCGCTCCACCTTGGTCTCGATGGAGGGGCAGTACCGGGGACCCACCCCCTCGATGGTCCCGTCGTAGAGAGGGGAGCGGTCCAGATTGGCCCGGATGACGGCGTGGGTAGCCTCGTTGGTGTAGGTCAGCCAGCACACCGCCCGGTTTTCCGGAGCCTGCTCGGTCTGGAAGGAGAAGGCCAGGCCCTCCCCGTCCCCCTCCTGGAGCTGTAGCTTGGAAAAATCCACCGAGCGGCGGTTGACCCGGGGGGGCGTGCCCGTCTTGAACCGGCGGATGGACAGCCCCAGCCGAACCAGGGCCTGGGTGAGGGGCAGGGCGGCGGCCAGCCCGTCGGGGCCGGAGTCCCGGACCACCTCCCCCACAAAGATACGCCCTCCCAGATGGGTCCCGGTGGCGATGACGGCGGCCCGCACCTGGTAGACCGCTCCGGTGTGGGTGACTACTCCGGACACCGCCCCGCCCTCGGTGAGGATGTCCACCACCTCCGCCTGGCGTATCCACAGGTTTTCCTGCCCCTCCAGGGTGCGCTTCATGATCCTTTGGTACTCCCGCCGGTCCGCCTGGGCCCGGAGAGACCACACGGCGGGGCCCTTGCTCCGGTTCAGCAGGCGGTACTGAATGCAGGCCCTGTCGGCGGCTTTGGCCATCTCCCCCCCCAGGGCGTCCAGCTCCCGGACCAGGTGGCCCTTTCCCGTGCCCCCAATGGCCGGATTGCAGGGCATATTCCCCACCGCGTCCAGGTTGAGGGTGAAGCACAGGGTCCGCATCCCCATCCGGGCGGCGGCCAGAGCGGCCTCAATCCCCGCGTGGCCCGCCCCGATGACGGCGATATCAAATTGTCCGGCTTGATAGGTTCTCACGCGAATTCCACACTCCAGTCAGGGGGAAGGCTGTGCCGCATCCCAAAGCTCTCCAGGATGAATTTCCCATTCTCCTGCCGAAATACAACGTCAAAGGTTGTGTTTTCGATCATGCCACAGTATTCCAGGATAAGGCAGGGTTTATCAACATAGACCAGATTCAGGGAGTAGGGGAAGCGGCCGCCGCCCCTCTCACGCTCCCGGTCATATCGCTGGACCAAGTCGTCCAGCCGGCAGATGTTTTTTGCCACAAAGGCGATGTAGGGCCGCAGGGCGTCGAACTTCTCCTCCTGGCGCTCCAGGTCCACCGCGATATCGTAGTCATCTTCCGCCGAGAGATAGACCAGCGCGTGCTGGTCCAGCTCCAGCCCGTCCGGGTCGGTGATGAACTTGCTCAAGTCGCCATAGCGGCCGGGACGGTCCTCGTTTTTGTGGTCCCACATAGCGTGTCCCCCTTTATTGTTGGGTACGATT
The DNA here is from genome assembly GCA_022801435.1 of Lawsonibacter sp. Taxonomy (GTDB): domain Bacteria; phylum Bacillota; class Clostridia; order Oscillospirales; family Oscillospiraceae; genus Lawsonibacter. The sequence goes on along the minus strand of JAAWSG010000034.1, from coordinate 12,288 downwards.
ATAAGCGATCCAGGGCGGAAATTCAAGTTGCAAACGCCCCTCAAATTTGGTAAAGTAGGCAGGAGAGAGGTGGTGGGTCAATGAACCACGAGTATTACATGGCGGAGGCCCTGGCCTTGGCCCGGGAGTCCATTGGAGATGGGGATGTGCCGGTGGGCTGCGTCATTGTGAAGGACGGGGAGATCATCGGCCGGGGCCGCAACCGGAGGGAGGCCGACGGGGACGCCACCGCCCACGCGGAGGTGGAGGCCATTCGGGACGCCTGCGCCCGGCTGGGGAGCTGGCGGCTTTCAGACTGCGCCCTGTACGTCACCCTGGAGCCCTGCCCCATGTGCGCCGGGGCCATCATCAATGCCCGGGTCGGAGAGGTGCGCTACGGAGCGCGGGAGGAGAAGTCCGGGTGCTGCGGGTCGGTGCTCAACCTGTTTGAGGAGCGCTTCAACCACCGGCCCCGCATCTACCAGGGCCCTCTGTCCAAGGCGTGCGGGGCGGTTCTGGAGGAGTTTTTTGACCGCCTGCGCACCGGGGAGCCCTGATACACAGACAGAAGCCCGCGCTTCCGGACCGGGGAGCGCGGGCTGGTTGTCTCTATTCCATTCGGGCCTTGAGGGCGGAGAGCAGTTCCTCCTGGGCGGGCAGGCGCATCCGCCGGGGGTAGGCTTTGGAGAACTCCCGGTACAGCGCCCCGGCCTGCTCCCCCTCCAGCCGGGAGACGAGCCCCCCGGCCATGCTGTGGACCGCCAGCAACATCCAGTGGGCCTCCGAGCTGGCGTCCTCCTCCAGGGGCGCGAAGCAGATGTACCGCAGCAGCGCCTCCGCCTCCTCGGGGTCCAGGTCCCTCAGCCCCTCCAAAAGCCCCTGAATGTCCTGGGCAAACCTGGCGTGACACAGCTCCCGCTCGGGGGCCTTCCCCATCCCCAGCATTCCGTCCCCAAACCTCCGCTTGCGCTGGAGGGCGTGGTACTCCTCCAAATAGTCCTCATAGCGCTGCTGGACAGCTTCCATCGCCGGGCCTCCCTTCGGATCAATGTGGCGTTGGGACACACACGCAAACAGACCGGCTCAAACGCTGAAAACCCTTGCGCCGCAACGGCTTGCTCAGTCCAGCAGCTTCATGGTGGGGAAGAGGATCACGTCCCGGATGGTGTCTGTCCCGGTGAGGAGCATGACGCACCGGTCGATGCCGATGCCCATCCCGCCCGTGGGGGGCAGGCCGTACTCCAGGGCGGTGATATAGTCCTCGTCCATCATGCCGGCCTCGTCGTCCCCCCGGTCCCGGAGCTCCACCTCCTTTTGGAAGCGCTCCCGCTGGTCAATGGGGTCGTTGAGCTCGGAGAAGGCGTTGGCCAGCTCGCTGTGGCAGATGAACAGCTCGAAGCGCTCGGTGAGGCGGGGGTCCTGGGGGGAGCGCTTGGTCAGGGGGGAGACCTCCACCGGGTACATGGTGATGAAGGTGGGCTGGATCAGCTTCTCCTCCACCCGCTGGTCGAAGCACTCATACAGGGCGTTGCCCCAGGTGCGGTCTGCGGTGGCGGGCAGCTCCACCCCGATTCTCCGGGCCGCGCCCACCGCCTTGCGGTCATCGGTGATCTCGCCGAAGTCGATGCCGGTGTACTTCTTCACCGCCTCCACCATGGTCATGCGCTCCCAGCCGGGGGTCAGGTCCACCTTCTCCCCCATCCACTCCACCTGGTAGGTCCCCAGCAGCTCCTGGGCCGCGGTGGTGAGGATACCCTCCACGATGTCCATCATCCGGTGGAAATCGCAGTAGGCCTCATACAGCTCGATGGTGGTGAACTCCGGATTGTGCCGGGGGTCCATGCCCTCGTTGCGGAAGATGCGGCCGATCTCGTACACCCGGTCCATGCCGCCCACGATGAGCCGCTTCAGGGGCAGCTCGGTGGCGATGCGCATATACATATCGATGTCCAGGGTGTTGTGGTGGGTGATGAAGGGCCGGGCGGTGGCGCCGCCGGAGATGGTGTTGAGCACGGGGGTCTCCACCTCCAGGTAGCCCTGGTCGTCCAGGTATCTGCGGACCAGCTGGATGAACCTGGAGCGGAGGATGAAGTTGCGCTTCACCTCCGGGTTGACGATCAGGTCCACATACCGCTGGCGGTAGCGCAGCTCGGTATTGGTCAGGCCGTGGAACTTCTCCGGCAGGGGCAGCAGGGACTTGCTGAGCAGGGTCACATCGGACACCCGGACGGACATCTCCCCCCGCTGGGTGCGGAAGACAACCCCCTTCACCCCCACGATGTCGCCGATATCGTACTTTTTGAAGGCGGCGTACTGCTCCTCATCCATCTCGTCCTTCCGGGCATAGAGCTGGATGCGGCCGCTCTTGTCCTGGAGGTCGCAGAAGGACACCTTGCCCATCCCGCGCTTGGACATCAGCCGCCCGGCAATGGACACGCTCTGTCCCTCCAAGGTGTCGAAGTTGGCCTTGATGTTGGCGGAGTCGTTGTCCACATCATATTTGGTGATCTGAAAGGGGTCCTTACCCGCGGCCTGGAGCTCCCGCAGCTTCTCCCGGCGCACCTTGGCCAGCTGGGACAGGTTCTGCTCCTCCTGGACCTCCTCCTGCTGGGGCATATTGTTCTCGCTCATCGTTCATCTCTCCTGTCAATTTGCTCCCCGGAGCCGGAACGCCTCCAGGGCCGGGTCTGTTTACCGCTCGACCCGCAAAATTTTGTATTCCACCGGGCCGCTGGGGGAGTTTACGACAATGTCCTCCCCGGCGCTCCGGCCCAGCACCGCCTGCCCGAAGGGGGAATCCTCCGAGATGGCGCCGCCCATGGGGTCCGCCTCCTGGGAACCCACGATTTTATAGGTCTCTTCCTCATCAAACTCCTTGTCCAGCACGATGACGGTGGAGCCCAGCCGGATATAGTCGCCGTCGTTTTCGTCCTCCTCAATCACCACATAGTTGGACAAAATCTCCTCCAGCTCGCTCATCCGGGAGTAGAGTTTGTCCCGCTCTTTTTTTGCCTCGTCGTACTCGCTGTTTTCCGACAGGTCGCCGAAGGAGCGCGCCTCCTTGAGCAGCTCCGCGACCTCCTTCTCCCGGACCGTTTTCAGGTAATTCAGCTCATCCTGCAATTCCTTGAGCCGCTCGGGACTCAACTTATACTCTTTTGCCATAACACCTTGCGCACCTTTCCAAAAGATACCCTGGAGCGCCTCCAGGAAGCCGCGATATTGCAACACATTATTTGCATTATATTGTTTTCCCCTCCGTCTGTCAAGTTATTTCAATATCTTTTTCTCCCAGCCGTCCCCCCTCCCACAGGGCGGACAGCACAGGCAGGTCCCGCCGGTCCTCCCCCTCCAGGGCGGGGGCGGACAGGGTGAGCCCGGCCAGGTCGGGGACCGGGCCGCACAGGGTCAGGGCGGTCTCCTCCCCCTTGGGGCAGTCCGGGTGAAAGCACAGCGCCACCTGTCCCTCCGCGTCCTGGGGCAGGACGGGGACGCCGAACTCCCGGCGCAGCCAGCGGGCCAGCTCCTCCCCGCCGCTGGGGGCGGAGACCACCAGCCGGCGCACCAGGGGACACAGGGCGGCGGCGGTCCGGCGCATCTCCCGCCCCGCCCGCAGCCCCCGGAGGGAGACGGTGGCCTGGTCAGGGGACAGCCCCCTCCGCCCCAGCGCCGCCAGCGCCAGGGGCACGGACTGGGCCCGGACAAAGGACTCGGTCTCCACCGGAGCCAGGCCGGGCAGCAGGGCCCAGAAGTCAAAATCCTCCGGGACCAGCACCCGCCGCACCCCCTGACGCAGCAGCCCTCGTCCCGCCCGGCACAGCCGTCCCCTGCCCCAGAAGCCGTCCAGGCCGGCGTCCACCCGGAGCACGGGCAGTCCGTACAGGCTGTCCCGCTCCGGTTTGCTCCGCCCCCGTGCGGACCATTGCAGCCGTCCAAGCAAAACAAAATCCCCCCTTCTCCCGCATTCTATGCAGGGGAAGGGGGAAATATCGCGGAGGAACCATGGAACAGGAGGCTAGGACAGGAGGTGCTGCAGCTCGCCCAGCAGCTCCAGGCCCTTGAACTTCAGCACGTAGCCCTCGTTTTCGCCGGTGATGAGGCCCCGCTGCTCCTGGGAGAAGTACCCCGCCTGGGCGGCCTCCTCCACCGTCTGGCTGGCCGCCCCCAGGCACAGGGGCGGGAAGGCCACACACCACCAGTTCTGGCCCTCCCCCTCCCCGATGGTCACCCGGAGGGCGGTGTAGCTGCCGGCGGGGAGGGCGAACCCCTCATACTCCTTGGTGGGGAACCAGCAGTCGGTGAGCTGGACGGTCACCGGGTAGGGGCAGCCCTGCTCCTCCACCACCGCCTGTCCCGCGGCGGCCAGCAGGTTCAGGTTTCCCTCCAGGGCCGCCCGGGCCTCCTCCAGGGAGGCGTTGGGGGGATAGAGGGTCTCCGCCTGGGCCAGCACCCGGTCCCGCACCGCCAGCTTCAGCGCCTGGTCCTCCTGGCTGTCCGAGTTGGCGATAACGTGGAGCCGGATGATCCGGTCCGACAGCTCCCGCTGCTCCTGTCCCAGCCAGCTCCCCGCCGCCATGGCGATCAAAAGCCCCAGCATCAGTGCCAGCTCCCACCGCTTCAGTCTCCGGTCCATCCCAATATCCTCCCCGACGCGGACAGCAGAAGGGGCCGTCCGCACTGTAGTGGTTACAGTATGGACAGCCCCGCCGGGTTCTAAACCGTGTGGGTCAAAAAAATCTCACTGCCCCAGTCCGCCAGCGCCTCCCGGGCGGCCTCGGCGCAGTCCTCCCTGTCAAACAGGCCGAAGGCGGCGGGGCCCGTCCCCGTCATGCTGGCCCCCAGGGCGCCGCAGTGGATCATAGTGCTCTTGATGGCGGACACCCGGGCCTGCTGCCGGGGGGGGAGGGCGTCCTCAAAGACGTTGTAGAGCCGCCGGGCCACCCCCTCCAGATCCCCCTCCTCCAGGGAGGCCAGCACCCCCGCGGTGTCCGGCCTCCTCCGCAGGCGGATGGTGTCGATGCGGGCGAAGAGCGCCGGGGTGGAGATGGGAAAATCCGGCTTGCACACCACTACCCAGCACGGGGGCAGAGGGGTCAGAGGGGTCAGGAGCTCCCCCCGGCCCTCCGCCAGAGCAGTCCCCCCCAGCACGCAGTAGGGCACATCCGAACCCACCTGTTCCCCCACCCGGGCCAGCTCTTCCAACGTCAGGGGGTCCCCCTCCGCCTCATTCAGCGCCCGGAGGACGGCGGCGGCGTCGCTGCTCCCCCCGCCCATCCCGGCGCACACCGGGATGCGCTTCTCCAGCTCGATCTCCAGTCCCCCGGCGGGCCGGCCCAGATGCCGGTAGAAGCACAGGGCCGCCTTCACCGCCAGGTTTTTTTCCCCGCCGGGCAGAAAGGTTAGATTGGAGCGGGCGTGGACCTCCCCCCACTGCATGGGGATCAGCCGGACCCGGTCCGACAGGGACACGGACTGCATGACCATCCTCAGATCGTGGTAGCCGTCCTCCCGGCTGCCCAGCACATCCAGGGTCAGATTCAGTTTTGCGTTGGCCTGGACCTCCACGGCGCGGCCTCCTTTGTCTATTTTCTGATCTTCCGGGCCTCCAGATAGAAGCGCTTGTCCTGGGCCCGCCCGATGGAGAAGCTTTTTCTGGGCAGCACCCCGTCCCGGACCACGGCGTCAAACAGCCCCGCCCAGTCGGGAGGCGGCAGCAGAAAGGCGATGGCGTCCTGCCGCTCCCCGGCCAGCTCCCGGGCGGTCTCCGTCCCGTGGATATAGTCCACCCGGGCCCGGGGCTGGCCGGCGGTGTAGGCGTCCAGGAAGCGCTGGAGCACCCCCACCGTCAGCTCCCCGTCAAAGCCGCCCACGGTGATCTCCCCCTGGCTCCACCGGTTGATGACATAGGACAAGCGGTGTCCCTCCCCCCGGCCCGGGGCGGCGGAGGGGTAGAAGTCCAGCAGGGCGTCCAGCAGCTCCTCCGGCCTGACCCCGAAGACCACCCGGTGGATGGGCGCGATCTCCACCGAGCTGTCATAGAAGTTGACCAGCTCGCACAGGGCGTACCGGGAGGGCAGGCCGGGCCACTGGGAGGGGTCGGTCAGCCCCTTGCGCCGCTCGTAGCAGGCCTTGGCGGCGGCCAGGGAGTGGTTTCCGTCCCCCACCACGAAGAGCAGGCCGTCCCGCTCCCGGTCCGCCCACTCCTTCCACCGGGCGATGGCCCGGGCGGTCTCCTCCAGCTGCGCCGGGGTCAGCAGCCAGCCCTTCACGCGGCCGCCCCCCTCCATCAGCTCAAAGTCGTAGAGCGGCTCCATCTCCTCCGTCCGGCTGGACAGGGGCGGGATGATATCGTTGCAGTCGCACAGGAGCATGGTGTGGGGCAGCTCGATGGGGGCGTTTTTCCGCACCGCCACCCGGGGCGGGATGCGGGACATCACCGTCCCCTCGGTGGCCCGGATGGCGGAGCGGGACCCGGGCTCGTAGTCGTACTGCTCCAGGTCCACCATCCCCACCAGCCCCCGCCGGACCCCGCCCCCGGACAGGGTGCGCTCCACATAGATGAGGCTGTCCGGATAGCGGACAAACCTCCCTTCCCGGAGGTAGCGGCTCATGGTGTTGTTGACCTCCATGATGTCCGTCTCCACGCTGGGGCCCTCCAGACAGCTCTCGGGCAGGATGAGCCGGAGGGCGGAGGGGGCTTTTCCCACCCGCTCCTCCACCCTCTGCCAGTATTCGGGCTGGGAGGTGTACTGGTCGCAGGCCACCACCGACCACAGGGACAGGTCACAGTCCCGGGGCAGGAGGACGTCCGCCGGCTGGAAGGGCAGGCCGTCAAAGGTATGTGTCATAGCTCGTCACTCATTTCCTGATATCAGTCGGTCTCCAGGGTGGAAGTCTGTTTTGCTCCGGTCCGGTATGAGGAAGGAATAGTGCGCCTCCCAGGGGCCGTCCGCCCGGGCAGTATCCGGGTGGACGTATTCCTTCCAGGATTTGGGGTCCGGCTGCTCGATCTCTTTGATGGTGCAGGAGAAGGGTCCTCCCTGCGCCGGAAGGCAGACTACCTCTTCTCCCTTGCGCACCTCACCGCTGGTCACCTGGCCAGCCACTACGCATCCCCCCGCCCTCATGGCGAAGGTATCCTCAATGGTGAAGGAAAATTTTCCCGGGTTTGCGGGCTTCTTCCTGCCAAATCCAAACAGTCCCATCAGTCCAGCGCCCCCCGGATGGCGGTGAGAAGTTCGTCAAAGGTTTCCAGGGCGGGCAGCTCGGGGTGGGCGGCCTTGATGGCGCCGGTGGATTTGAAGAGGAAGCCCGCCCTGCTGGCCTGGATCATCCCCAAATCGTTAAAACTGTCCCCGGCGGCGATGGTGTCGTAGCCGATGGACTGGAGGGCCTTTACGGTGGTCAGCTTGGACTGGGCACAGCGCATCTGATAGCCGGTGATCTCCCCGTTTTCCGCCACCTCCAGGGTGTTGCAGAACAGGCAGGGCCAGCCCAGCTTCTCCATCAGGGGCTTTGCGAACTGCTCAAAGGTATCGCTGAGGATGATGGCCTGGGTCTCGGCCCGGAGGGCGTCCAGGAACTCCTTCGCGCCGGGCAGGGGGTCGATCTTGGCGATGACCGCTTGAATTTCCCTTAAACCCAGGCCGTGCTCCTTCAAAATGCCCAGCCGCCACTTCATCAGCTTGTCGTAGTCAGGCTCGTCCCGGGTGGTGCGGCTCAACGCGGGGATGCCGCTCTCCTGGGCGAAGGTGATCCAGATCTCAGGGACCAGTACCCCCTCCATGTCAAGGCAGACGATATTCACTGCTGTCCCTCCTCCTTTTGCTTCCGCCGCAGGTTGGTCAGGAAATTATCCATCCGGGAAAGGGCCTCGGCGATGTTTTTCATGGACGCGGCGTAGCAGGCCCGAACAAAACCCTCCCCGCCCGGTCCGAAAGCGGAGCCGGGAATCACCGCCACATGCTCCTCCATCAGCAGCCGGTCGCAGAACTCCTCGGAGCTCAGGCCGGTGGAGCGGATATCGGGGAAGACGTAGAAGGCCCCCTTGGGCTCGAAGCAGGTCAGCCCGATACGGTTCAGGTTCTGGACCAGATACCGTCTCCGGCTGTCGTACTCCTCCCGCATACGCTCGATGTCCGGGTCCCCGTTCCGCATGGCCTCCACCGCGGCGTACTGGCTGGTGGTGGGGGCGGACATGATGCCGAACTGGTGGAGCTTCAAGATTTGCTCCATCACCGGCTCCGGCCCGCACAGGTAGCCCATCCGCCACCCGGTCATGGCGTGGCTCTTGGAGAAGCCGTTGACCACCAGTGTCCGGCCGTACAGCCCGGTGAGGTTGGCGGGGGAGACGTGCCGCCGGCCGTAGGTCAGCTCGGCGTAAATTTCGTCGGAGAGGACCATGATATCCGTCCCCTCCAGCACCTCGGCCACCGCCTCCAGGTCCCGGCGGTCCATGGTCCCCCCGGTGGGGTTGCAGGGGAAGGGGAGCACCAGCACCTTGGTCCGCTGGGTGATGGCGGAGCGCAGCAGCTCGGGAGTCAGGCGGAACTGGTCCTCCGCCCGCAGCTCCAGGTATTTGGGGACTCCCCCCGCCATCGCGGTGAGGGGCCCGTAGCACACAAAGGAGGGGACCGGGATGATGACCTCATCCCCTGGGTTCAGCAGGCAGCGCAGGGCCAGGTCGATTCCCTCGCTGCCCCCCACGGTGACCACAATCTGGCTGGCGTAGTCGTATTTCAGGTCGAAGCGCCGCTCCAGATAGCCGGCAATCTCCCGGCGCAGCTGGAGCAGGCCGGCGTTGGAGGTGTACTTGGTCCGCCCCCGCTCCAGGGAGTAGATGCCCGCGTCCCGGATGTGCCAGGGGGTGACGAAGTCCGGCTCCCCGATGCCCAGGGTGATGGCGTCGGTCATCTCCTCCAGGATGTCAAAATATTTCCGGATGCCGGAGGGCTGAACCCCCAGGATTCGTTTGCTCAAAATGGATTCGTAGTTCATGAAAAGATGTACTCCCTTTCCTCGGGCTCCTGGGGTCGGAACACCAGATGCTTTTCCTTGTACTTTTTCAGGATGAAGTGGGTGGCCGTGCCGGTGACGCCGGGGATGGCGGCCAGCCGCGTCCCCACAAACTGGGCCACCTCCCGCAGGGTGCGCCCGGAGATGATGACGGTCAGGTCGAAGGAGCCGCTCATCAGGTACATGCTCTCCACCTCGTCGTATTGGTAGATGCGCTCGGCGATGCGGTCAAAGCCGTCGATGGACTGGGGGGTGACGTTGACCTCAATCAGGGCGGTGACGGTATCCCGCCGCACCTGGTCCCAGTCGATGACCGCCTGATACCCCAGCACCGTCCGGTCCTCCTCATACTGCCTGCGCGCTGCCGTGACCTCCTCCTGTGTCATTCCCGCGGCGGCGGCCAGCTGTTCCGTTGTCATGGTGCAGTCCTGCTCCAGCAGCTCCAAGAGTTTTTCCATGGACAGACCCTCCTCAAAATTCCATTCGGTTGTTTCATTATAAAGCATAGAACGCAAAGCCGCAAGCCCCTATTTGAGGCTTGCGGCTGTAAAATTGCTGTTTGGCTGTATGGCGGCTTAGAGGCTGGACGTCTGCTTGGCCCCCATGCGCTGGAGGACCACCACGCCGCCCACCGCGACCAGGCCCACCACGTCGGTGAGGGTCCCGGGGATCATCATGCACAGGCCGCCCGCCGCGATGAGGACGCGGAACAGGGGGTTGATGGGCCGGTACAGGTATCCGTTCAGGGCCGCGGCCACGCCGAACAGGCCCATGAGGGAGGTCAGGACGATCTGAACCACCAGCACCACCTTTATGGCGGTGGAGAGGTTCCCCTCGAACTGGAAGAGCATGGTGGGGTTCATGGCGAAGATATAGGGGACGATGAAGGCGGCGATGGCCAGCCGGGTGGCGTTGAAGGCCGTCTTCATGGGCGGGGCCTTGGCGATGGCGGAGCCGGCGTAGGCGGCCAGGGCCACAGGGGGGGTGATGTCGGCCACGATGCCGAAGTAGAACACGAAGAAGTGGGCGCAGATCATGGGGATGCCGATGGCGGAGTTCGTCAGGATGGGGGCGCAGGTGAAGGCCATAATGCAGTAGTTGGCGGTGGTGGGGACCCCCATGCCCAGGACGATACAGCAGATCATGGTGAGGAACAGGGCGATGAACGCCTGTCCGCCGGACACCCGGACGATGGCGGTGATGAGCTTGGAGGCCAGCCCGGTAGTGGTGATGCACCCCGCCACCAGACCCGCCATGGAGCAGGCGGCGGCCACGCTGATGGTTCCCTTAGCCCCGGCCTCCAGGGCGTCGAAGAATTTTTCCACGGTGATATTATCGCTCTTGTCAGGGTTTTTGGTGACACTGTTGACAATGTTGGTGATGATGCCTACCACGATGGTGACGAGGATGGCGATGGTGGCGGAGGTCTGCATGGTGCGCTTGCCGGAGGAGACCAGCCAGACCAGCACCACCAGGGGCAGAAGCAGGTAGATCTTGGGCAGCAGGTCCTTGATCTTGGGCAGCTGATCCTTGGGGATGCCCTTCAGTCCCAGCTTCTTGGCCTCCAGGTGGACGGCAATGAAGATGCCGGCGAAGTAGAGCACCGCGGGCAGGACGGCCAGCAGGGCAATCTTTCCATAGTTCTCGCCGGTGTATTCCGCCATGAGAAAGGCCGCCGCGCCCATGATGGGGGGCATGATCTGACCGCCGGTAGAGGCTGCCGCCTCCACCGCGCCGGCGAACTCGGGCTTATAGCCGGTCTTCTTCATCATGGGGATGGTGATGGAGCCGGTGGTGACGGTGTTGCCCACTGAGGAGCCGGACACCATGCCGCACAGGGCGGAGGAGAGGACGGCCACCTTGGCGGGCCCCCCCGAGGCGGAGCCGGCCACCGAGTTTGCCAGGCTGATGAAGAAGGTGGATATCCCCGTCCGTTCCAGGAAGGCGCCGAAGATGATGAACAGGACGATATACTTGGCGCACACGTTGATGGGAGCGCCCAGCAGGCCGTTCAGGGTGTAGAACAGGTCATAGAGGGCCTTGTCATACTTGATGCCCGCGCCGAAGGGCAGGAAGGTATAGAGCATCAGGGCCCCGACCACGCACAGGATGGGCAGGCCCACGCACCGCCGGCACAGCTCCACCAGGGAGAGGATGGTCAGCACCGCCAGGATGCACATGACGGGGTTCAGGGTGATCTTCCGGGCCTGGACCACGATGACGGTGTTGTAGATAGAGGAGCAGTAGAGCAGGGGAAGGACTCCGGCCAGCATGAACAGCGCGTCATACCAGGGGAAGGAGTTGACCTTGACGTTCCCCTTCTTGATGGGGTAGGTCAGGTATCCCAGCACCAGCATCATCGCCAGGAAGTTGTAGAGACGGACATTCTGTGCGGCCTCGCTGAACAGAGTAACATACATACAGTACAGGGAGGTGGCCACCGCCAGGACCTTGATGAACAGCTTGGGAGGCCCCTCCCAGACCCGGGTATTGGATTCCCGGTCATATTTTTTCATGACCTCATCCAAATCAGCCTGTGTTCCAACGTCCACTTCAGCCGCTTTGGTGTCCAATCCCTGTCGTTCTTTCTCGTTGGATGCCATAGAATTCTCCTTTCTTCTCTCCAAATCTGCCGCGAGGCAGATATATCCGCGCCGTCCTGGCCTCCAAAGGCGGGGGCTTCCGGGCGGAGGGTACGGATATACCCGCTCCGCGGCCTCTGAGACAAAAAGCGCGGCTGCGGCGGACCAGCCCGCCGCAGCCGCCTGGCTTACGCAAAGGGGTTCTCTGAATGTGGGAGCCTTACTTGCCGGGGACGGTGATGCCCTTGTCCGCGAAGTAGGCCACCGCGCCGGGGTGATAGGGCACGGCGGTGACGGAGGAGGCAAACTCCAGGCTCAGCTCCTTGGCCTTGTCGTGGCCCAGGGTGTCCATGTTCTCAAACACGCCGTACAGGAAGTTGTACACGTCGGTGTCGGACACGTCGTCCCGAACGATGACCACGGCGCCCACGGCCACGGTGGTCACGTCCTCGGGGGTGTTGTAGGCGTCCTTGGAGATGACGTCCTTGCTGTAGTAGGGGGAGGAGGCTATGAGCTTGTCGATGTGCTCATCGTCCAGGCTGACCAGGTACACATCGTTGGAGGCGACCAGAGTGGTGACCGCGGTGGTGGGAGCGCCGGCGACCACGAAGGCGGCGTCGATCTTGCCGTCCTGGAGGTTCTCGGCGGAGTCACCGAAGGAGAGGTACTGGGGCTTGATGTCGTCCTCGGTCAGGTCGTAAGCGCCCAGCAC
>JAAWSG010000033.1 GCA_022801435.1 Lawsonibacter sp. | reverse complement strand
GATCCATAATAGGAGACGGCCACAGGATTTTGTCCTGTGGCCGTCTGTTTTCGGCGGAAAGAAACCATGTCAATTTTGAAAAAAGTTTTTCTATTGTATACCAGCTTGATTTTATAGAAAAAGCAAATAAGGCGGGAGAATAGACGCTACAAATAAAGCCGCTTTTGACAAAAGTGCCGCTGATTTGGGAAGAAATGTGAAGTCCTAGCTGATTTTCTGAATGAGAAGATTGAAAATTAACGAAAATTTTACATCAAGAAATTTGTAAATAATAGACAAAATATAAAAAAGAAAGTCGTATAGAAAATAGAAATTTATAAATATTGCGAAAACGAATTGAAAATAATTTTTATTCTTGATATAATACGGTCAGATTTGAGGTTGAGCAGTCAATCTCTCTGAATCGATGAAAGGGGGATGGACACGCCGGCGATGCGTGTTCGATCTGACTATGGTAACTGGAACGACAAGGGCCTTTGGCAGTCCGCTGCGGTACATTCAGGGGCCGGGCGAGTTCGACAATCTGCCCGCCTATGTAAAGCCCTACGGCACGGCCTGCTTTCTGATCGATGCCTTCCTGTTTCAAACCCTGGAGCAGCGCCTGAACGCGGCCTACGAGGGGACGGGACAGCAGTTTATCGCGCTCTCCTGTTCGGGCGAGTGCTGTGACGAGGAGGTAGAGCGGGTCAAGGCGGAGGCCCGGCGGCATGGAGCGGGGGTATTTGCGGGGATTGGCGGCGGCAAGACCATGGACGTGGCCAAGCTCTGTGCGGACAGCGCGGGCCTGCCCCTGGTCATCGTTCCCACCTCCGCTTCCACAGACGCCCCAGTCAGCGAAATCGCGGTGGTCTATCAGGCCGGCGGGGAGTATATCGGCTCCCGGAAGATGCGGCGCAACGCGGAGCTGGTGCTGGTGGACAGTGAGATCGTGGCGAAGGCTCCCCGGCGGCTGTTCATTGCCGGAATAGGCGACGCGCTGGCCACCTGGCTGGAGGCCCGGGCCTGTGCGGGCAGCGACTCCCCCAACTACATCGGGACAGGCTTCCGACGCTGTCTGGCCGGGATGGCTGTGGCCCAGTGCTGCGGGGAGGTGCTCTTTGCGGACGGCCGGCGGGCGCTGGAGGCACTGGACGCCGGGGCAGTGACCGAGGCGCTGGAGAACGTGATCGAGGCCAACACCCTCCTCAGCGGCCTGGGTTTCCTGAACACCGGCCTGGCTACCGCCCACGGGATACACTCCGGGCTGACCGCGCTGGAGTGCACCCACCCCTATCTCCACGGGGAGAAGGTGGCCTTTGGCGTTGTGTGCCAGCTGATTCTGGAGAACACGCCGGAGGCAGAGACAGATAAGATCATGCGGTTTATGTCGGAAATTGGCCTGCCCGTCACGCTGGAGCAGCTGGGCACGGAGGCCACACCGGAGAATGTCCGCGCCATCGCCAAAAAGACGGTGGAGGGTCCGCTGGTGCACCAGGAACCCTTCGCGGTGACGGAAGACACGGTGTACAACGCCATTTTCGCGGCGGACGCCCTGGGCAGGAAATATCGGAAGGGGCAGGAGGTGCAGCATGAAAAATCTGGATCGGTTTGCTAATTTGTTTGATCTGTCCGGCCACGTAGCGGTGGTGACGGGAGCCGCCCAGGGCAACGGCCTGGGGATTGCCAACGCCCTGCACGATGCAGGTGCCGCAGTGATAGCCGCGGACCTGGCCTTCCCGACGGAGACGGAGGGCGCGCGGCACAAGCTCCACCCCGAGATTCGCCGGATGGTGATGGACGTGACTGACGAGGAGAGCGTCAAAACCGTCTTCGCACGCATTTTTGAGGAGTACGAAAAACTGGATATTCTCTGCAACAACGCAGGGATCATATATAAGGACCTGGTGCAGGACCTAGACATAGCGCGGTTCCGCAGGGTGTCCGAGGTCAACATCCACGGCGTGGTGATCTGCACCAAGCACGCGGTCCCGTACATGAAGCGGGCCGGCTGGGGACGTATCGTCAACGTCTCCTCCTCTCAGGCGTTTCTGACCACCGAGACCTACAGCGCCTACGCCGCGTCCAAGGCGGCGGTCTCCCACCTGACCCGGATCTGGGGGAACGAGCTGGCGGGGGACAGCATCCTGGTCCACGCCATCTGCCCCTGCTTTGTCCGGACGCCGATGATGGAGAACTCCATCGCCCGCATGGCGGAGCAGCTGCACACCGACGCCCAGGGAGGCTACGACTACTTCGCGGACCTGATCCCCACCCACCGTCTGCTGGAGATCGAGGAGATCGGCAACTGGGCGGCGATGCTGTGCGGGGAGCTGGGCCGGGCCACCACCGGAAGCAATTTCTCCCTCACCTGTGGACAGGTGAGACTGTAAGCGCACCCCCATCACTTTGGGAACTGTTTTGGGCCGCACGGTCCAAAAGGTTACGAAAATAAAATTGGAGGTATCACTATGAAAAAGAAGCTCGCCCTGTTCTTGTCCCTGGTCATGTGCTTGACCATGCTCTCCGCCTGCGGCGGCGGAGGGGGCAGCAGCGCAGCCGGGTCCGGCTCCGGTGACGCGCCCGGCAAAACGCCCTCCGGGTCTCCCGAGGTGGTGCTGGAGTTTGGACATATCCAGAATCCCGGCCACGCCCTGTATATTGCCGCAGACGAGCTGAAAGCCCTGGTGGAAGAGCGCTCTGAGGGGCGTATCCAGCTCAATTTGTACCCCGCCAGCCAGCTTGGCTCCGCCCGGGAGATGATGGAGCAGGTGACCATGGGGGAGCTGGACATCACCTTCGCCGACGCCTCCGACTGGGCCTCCGCCCTCAACCTGCCCCAGCTGGGTGTGTTCAATCTCCCCTTCCTGAACAAGGACCTGAGCGCCCAGATCGACGTCATCAACGAGGTGATCCCCACCGCCGTCCCGGAGATGCTGGAGGGCACTGGCCTGCGGCTGCTGGCCACCTACTCCAACGGCATCCGGCAGCCCCTGCTGAAAGACCACCCCATCAACTCCATTGAGGACATCCAGGGGCTGAAGATGCGCACCCCCGAGACCAAGATGTATGTGGACCTCTGGAACGCCTTGGGAGCCAGCACGGTTACCTCCGCCTGGAGCGAGGCGTATACCGTCCTCCAGTCCGGCGTAGCCGACGCGGTGGAGGCGGACGATGTGGGTCTGGTCAGTATGAACCTCCAGGAGATTGGCCGCTACATGTCCAAAATCGGCCATCTGAGCCAGGCCTACATCGTGCTCATCAACGAGGACAAATGGAACACCATCCCGGAGGACCTCCAGCAGATTTTTACCGAGTGTCTCGCGGAGAACCAGGCCAGCCAGCTAGCCGACCGTGAGCGGCTGGGCGAGGAGGCGGAGCAGACCATCGCCAATGCCGGGGTCCAGATCAACGAGGTGTCCGACCAGGAGCGCCAGCGTATGCGGGACGCCTGCCAGTCCATCTATGACAGCTATGCCCAGGAGTACGGTCTGGCCGATCTGATTGCGCAAATGGAGTCCTATAACCACGAATAACCGGCTGAGAGCCGGCGGCACCGGCCCACGGCGCGCGTGCCGGACTTGCCCGGGCGCGCACCTTTTCATCGGAAAGGCAGGAAATAAATGAGAACATTACTCAAAATTGACCGGGCCGTTGAGACAGCCCAGACCTGGATCTGTATGGTCCTCTTCCTTGCGATCCTGATCTTGGGCAGCATCCAGGTGTTTGGACGGTTCATTCTCAGCGAGGCCCCGCCCTGGACCGAGGAGGCCATGCGCTTCTGTGGCATCTACCTCACGATGATCGGCTCCTCGCTGACCATCCGTGTGGACGGGCATGTATCCGTGGATATCCTGATCAGCTTTATGAAAAACAACAAGCTTCGGGCGGGGCTGTTTGTGCTGTCCCGGATGCTGTGTGTGGTATTTCTGGTGCTGCTTTTCCCCGCCTCTCTGGTCCTGGTGTCCAAGAGCGGCAGCTCCCTGGGCGCAGCCATTCCGGTCCCCTACTCCTATATCTACGCGGCGGTCCCAGTGGGCATTGTGATGATGCTGTTCTCCTATGCCAGCGCCATCCCGCAGCTGGCCAAGCAGTACACAAAGGGGGAAAAATAAATGATTCAAATTTCTGTCCTCACCCTGCTCCTGTTCTTGGTCATCGGGATGCCGGTCTGCTTTGCCATCGGACTGTCCGGCCTGCTGGCCATAATGCTGGGCAGCGAGATATCCCCCTTTATGGCGGTGCAGCAGGCGATCCGGGGGATGAACTCCTTCTCGCTGATGGCGGGGCCGCTGTTCATCCTGGCGGGGGAGATTTTGGGCGGAGCCAAGCTCTCCAAGCGCATTCTGGACTTCTGCCGGGCCTGCATTGCCCAGATACGGGGCGGCATGGGCATGGTGTCCGTGCTGGCCAACATGATTTTCGCAGGCATCTCAGGCTCTGGCGCCGCCACCATGAGCGCGGTGGGGACCCTCACCGTTCCGGAGCTGAGAAACGCCGGCTATAAGCGGTCCTTCATTGCCGCACTCATCGCCGGCTCCGGCGCGCTGGGCCCCATCATCCCGCCCAGCACCAACATGATCGTGTTTGCCTCTCTGACCGGTTTTTCCATCGGAAAACTCTTCATTGGCGGTCTGATTCCCGGCATTATCATCGGGGTCTGCCTCATGATTATGTGCAACTGGTACGCCAGAAAGTACGATGTGGACGCGGGAAGCGGCGCGTTTGACCTGCACGAGGTGTGGACTGCTTTCAAAAATGCCTTCTTCGCCCTGATTACGCCGCTGATTATTGTTGGCGGGGTGACATCCGGCTACTTTACTGCCACCGAGTCCGGCATTGTGGCCTGCCTGTATGGGCTGATTTGCGGCTTTTTCATCTACCGCACCCTCCATGTGCGGGACCTGGTGAACATCTTCAAGCGGGCCGCCTCATCCTCTGCGATGCTGATGATGATTATGGGCATCTCCAACATCTACTCCTATATCTTTGCCCGGGAAAACCTGGCGGCCACCATCAAGAACTTCATGCTGTCCGTCACCAACGATCCCACCATGGTGGTGCTCATCATTATCGTCCTGATGCTGATTATTGGCTGCTTCATGGAGACTCTGGCCGCCACGGCGGTGATTTTGCCCATTGTGTATCCTATCGTTACCTCCCTGGGGGTGGACCCCCTGGTGTTCGGCGTCATCTTCTCCATCGCCACGGTGGTGGGCGGACTGACCCCTCCGGTGGGACTGTACCTGTTCCTGTCCATGAACATCGCCCAGGCCCCCTTCAAGGAGGCGGTGCGGTACGTGGCCCCGGTGGTGCTCATCGTTCTGGCTGCCATGCTGCTGTGCTGGTTCTGCCCGCCTGTGGTCACCTTTGTCCCCAACCTGCTGATGGGTTCTTAATTTCCAAAAGAGGGACTGATCCAAAACTATGAAATTGACCGTTGAAACCATTCAGATCAAGGATCTCCGGTTCGGAGAGACCACCTGCCTGCGGGATGGGGTGCTGTATGTCAGCAAGGCGGACATTCTGGCCTTCGCCGAGGAGGAGCCATGCTTTGACACCCTGAAGATCGACATCGCCCGCCCCGGAGACAGCACCCGCATCATCAACGTGGTGGACGTGGTGCAGCCCCGGTGCAAGGTGTCGGGGAACATCGACTGGCCCGGCGTGCTGACCGAGGAGTATGAGATTGCCGGCAGCGGCCTGACCCGGGCGGTGGAGGGCATGGGCATTGTGCTGTGCCAGAACGACACCTACTGGTCCCGGAAGTGGGGCTCCTTCGACATGAGCGGCGAGTGTGCTGCAATCAACCCCTACGCCAAGATGCCGGAGCTGGTCATCGAGCCCATGGCTCCAGAGAACGCGGACTTCCGGGATTACCGGGAGGGAGTGCGCCGGGTGGGCTTCAAAACCAGTGTCCTGCTGGCCAGGGCCACTCTGGAGGCGGCGGCGGTCCGGAGCGAGGTGTTCGACAACGAGACACAGCACCCGGAGCTTCCAAGCATCGCCTACGCCTATCAGATCTACTCCAAGCAGTACGACACACAGAACTACCGGGAGCCTATGGTCTACGGCAACGCGGTCCCGGACAGCCTGCCCCTCATTATGCAGCCTACCGAGATTTTGGACGGCGCCATCGCCCCCTGCGGCGGGTTCCGGTGTGTCACCACCTACGAGATACAGAACCACCCCATCATCGTGGAGCTGATGCGCCGCCACGGGAAGGACCTGAACTTTGCCGGCGTCCTGATCACCGTCACCTCCGTGGAGGCCAAGCACCGCTACCTGGTGTCCAAGATGGCGGCCAGCCTGCTGAAGGAGGTATTCCACGCGGACGGACTTATCGTAACCAAGGGGGTAGGCGGCGCGTCCACCCTGTGCGTGGGGGCCATTGCCAGCGAGGCGGAAAAGCTGGGGATCCGGTCGGTCCCCATCATTCAGATCCTCAATGGGAAAAGCAACCTGGGGGTGGAGTGCATGATCAGCGAGCAGAATGTGGACTCCATCGTCTGTTCCGGGACCTACTACCACAACTTTACGCTTCCGCCGGTGGAGAAGCTGCTGGGCGGGCCGGAGGACGCGCTGTACCTCAGCGGGGACGACGGTGTCATTGGCGGACATAAGATCGCCACCGGAGACCCGGCCAAGGGGGAGGTGCGCTCCACCTACATGAAGCAGGTGGGGCTGATGAGTCAGGTGGGCTTCTCCTACGGGATGGCTGTAGACTATTGAGAGAGGGGGTGAGACAGTGGAAAAGGAGAAATGGAGAGTAGTCTGCTTCGTTAATCAGTTCTTTGGGCAGATCGGCGGAGAGGACATGGCCCATGTGGGCTTTACCATCCGGGAGGAGGCCGTGGGTCCGGCCCAGCTCTTCGCGCGGCTGATGCAGAAGGAGTGCCAGGTGGTGGGTACGGTGATCTGCGGCGACAACTACTTCGCCGAGCACATTGACCAGGCGGTCCAGGAGGGTGTGGAGCTGGTGCGCGGCCTGGACCCCGACCTGTTCATCGCCGGACCGGCCTTCAATGCGGGGCGGTACGGCATCAGCTGCGGCAACATGGCCTCAGCGGTGGCCAAAGCGCTGCACATCCCCACCGTCACCGGCATGTACCCGGAGAACCCGGCGGTGGAGATGTTCCGAAAGGACACCTACATCTTAAAAACGGGGATCTTGTCCTCCGAGATGCGCAAGGTGGGTCCCCGTATCGCCAGCCTGGCCCTGCGCCTCCTCCAGGGGGAGCACATAGGCAGCGCCGCCGCCGAGGGCTACATCAACCGGGACATTATTTTGAACGAGGAGCAGGAGAGCAACGCCGCCCACCGGGCCATTGAGATGGTGCTGAAGAAGATACGGGGGGAGGAATTTGTCAGCGAGCTGCTCCCGCCCAACTTCGATGTGGTGGAGCCGGCTCCGCCCATAGACACACTGAGAGGGAAGAAGCTGGCGCTGGTCACCGACGGCGGCCTGATTCCTGAGACCAATCCGGACAAGCTCAAGCCCAACGGCAGCACCACCTGGGGCCGCTACAACTGGGATACGCTGCTGGAGGAGCGGCACTTTGTCATCCACAGCGGCTACGACGGGACCTGGGTGCTGGAAAATCCCTACCGCCTGTTCCCCATGGATATTTTGCGGGAAAAGACCGCGCTGGGGGAGATCGGCTCCCTGGAGGAGGAGGTCTATGTCACCTGCGGCAACTGTGCCTCGGTGGCCGCCTCCAAGGAGAAGGGCCGGCAGATTGCCCAAGCTCTGCTGGACAAGCAGGTACAGGCGGCCATCCTGACCTCAACGTGAGGGACCAGTACACGTTGCGGGTCAACGATTGTGAAAGAAATTGAGCGGGTGGGGATCCCGGTGGTGCAGATATGCGCTGTGGTGGATATTGCCAAGTCGGTGGGCTCCTCCCGGATTCTCAGGGGCTTTGCCATCACCTGTCCGGTGGGCAATCCCCATCTGACGGCAGAGGACGAGAAAAACTCCCGCCGCCGCTATGTGGAAAAGGCGCTGGCTATGCTGTGCAGGCCCGGGAAACGGGGTCTGGTGGAGGATATTCTCTGAAGTTGTGCCCCTCTAGCGGTTGATTCCCATAGGCTGAGATGGTATAATATCTGTAGAATGGATGTTATACTGGCGGTTTCGTCACACTCCCGTCCGATGCCTGGGAGAATGGCGGAATACCGGGACAATTCCGCAAAAAGAAGGGGAGCAAATGGAAGAGAATATGCACTACGGCGCACTGTCCAGCCGGGTCCACGAGCGGCTGGAGCATTTGTCCAAGAAAGAGCGCAGCGTAGCGGAATATATGCTGGCCCACCAGGAGAAGCTGATTTATTCCTCCATCACCGACCTGGCCGAGCAGAGCGACACCAGTGAGGCCACCATCACCCGCCTGTGCACCAAGCTGGGCTACCGGGGCTTTCAGGCGCTGAAGCTGAGTGTGGCCAGGGATCTGGTCCCTCCGCAGGATCAGATACATGAGGAGCTGAGTCAGGATGACCCGGCGGAGGTCATCATTGAAAAAATCTTTGACAGCGCGATTCAGACGCTGTCCATGACCAAGAAGAGCCTGGATAAAGAGTCGGTCCGGCGGAGTATCGACGCGCTGACCCGGTGCGGCCGTCTGGTTATTATGGGCAGCGGGAACTCCGGCGCCATTGCCAAGGACGCCCAGCACAAATTCCTGCGGCTGGGCATGAATGTCCACGCCTATGCGGATGGGCACATGCAGATGATTGCGGTGTCCTCCCTGGGCTGGAACGATGTGGCGCTGGGCATTTCCCACTCGGGCAGCTCCAAGGACATCGCGGAGGCCATGGAGCTGGCCCGGGAGCGGGGGGCCACCACCATCAGCATCACCAGCAACGGGGTGTCCCCCATCTCCAAGCTGGCAGATATCCAGCTGTATACCTACTCACAGGAGACAAAATACCGTACCTATGCCATTTCCTCCCGCATGGCGGAGCTGACCATCATTGATACGCTGTATATCGGGGTGTCCCTGCGCCTGGGAGATGCGGCGATCGAACATTTTGAGGCTTTGGACAAGGCCCTGATTGTCAAGAAGTACTGACCGCTCCAGGTTGGGGCCTTCCAAAGCCGGAAACGGAGTGTGACATGGAAAAACTGTTTGGAATCGACTTCGGGACCGGCGGCTGTAAGGCCACCCTGATCGACCTGGAGGGCAATATCCTGGCCAGCGCGTTTCAGGAGTACCCCTCGATACATCAAAAACCCGGCTGGTCGGAGCAGGACCCCGCCCTGTGGCTGGAGGCTTTCGTACAGACGGTCCGGGCCTGCAGGGAGCAGATGCCGGACGGCTTTGATGGAGTGCTGGGCATGGCGGCCTCCGCCTCTGCCCATAACATGGTGATGTTGGACGACCAGGGGGAGGTGATCCGCCCCTGCATCATGTGGAACGACCAGCGCAGTGGTGACCAGTGCCGGCGTCTTCAACAGGACCACGGACAGCGGATCTTTGACATTGCGATGGCCATGCCCACACCCACATGGACGCTCCCCCAGCTGATGTGGGTCAAGGAACAGGAGCCGGAGCACTTTGCCAGACTCCACCGTCTGATGTTTACCAAGGATTATGTGCGCGCTTGGGTCACCGGCGATTTCTGCACCGATGTGGTGGACGCTCAGGGCAGTCTGCTGTTTGACGCCAGACGGGGGGAGTGGTCCGAGGAGCTGTGTGCACTGATCGGTCTGCCCATATCCGCCCTTCCGGAAGTCCGCCGCTCCAAGGAGATCGTGGGGCATGTCCGGGCGGAGGCGGCCCAGCGGACCGGACTGCCGGAGGGCCTGCCGGTCATTACCGGATGCTCCGACACCGCGGCGGAGGATTTCAGCGCGGGCGCGGTGCGGCCAGGGCAGATCATTGTCAAGCTGGCCACCGCCGGCAACGTCAATGTGGTGGCCGCCACAGGTGACCCGCACCGCAAGACCTTCACATATCCTTACTCGGTGGAGGGCCTGTGGTACACCGTGACCGCCACCAGCTCCGCCGCCTCCGCCTACCGCTGGATGAGGGACGCCCTCTATCCGGCGGAGCGGGCCGCCTGTGACGCGGAAGGGGAGGACGTTTATCTGCAAATGGATGCGGACGCCGCCCGGGCGGAGCTGGGCGCCCGGGGACTGATTTTCCACCCCTATCTGCTGGGGGAGCGCTGTCCCTACTTCAATCCGAAAGCCAGGGGCAGCTTTTTCGGAGTCAGCATGGTGCACGAGAAGGCCCACTTTGCCCGCGCACTGCTGGAGGGAGTGGCGTTCAGCTTGTACGACTGCCTGGAGGTGCTGAAAGAGTTCAACCGCGACTTCTCCGACATCGCGATCATTGGCGGCGGAGCCAAAAGCCCGCTGTGGAGTCAAATTGTGAGCGATGTGTTCGGATTGGAGGTAAAGGCCCCGGAACATGCGGAGTCCTCCGTCGGTGGCGCGCTGCTGGCGGGGGTGGGCACAGGGGCCTTCACCAGCGAGCAGGAGGCGGCGGAGCGCTGTATCCGAATGAAGCGAGTCTACCGGCCCGACCCGGAGAACCACAAAAAGTATATGGAGCTGTTTGCCGTCTACCGCGAGATCGCAAAGGTCTCCGCTCCTATCTGGGAGGAGCTGGACCGTATCTCGGGATAAAAAATAGCACATAAATGCCATTGCCCGCCCTGTAAAGGACGGACAATGGCGTTTTTGGTGGTAGGAAGAAAATCTGCTCCAGTTCGGAGAATCATATACACGACCAATATCCTTAAACTCCATCCAAAACTTCCGGCTCCAGCCCCTCCAAAGGCTCCACAGTGAATTGATAATCCTCCGGGCAGGTGGGGAACCGTTTGGAGTCCTTCAGTTTGGCGTGGACGGAGCGGTGGACGTTGGCCGAGGAGTGCTGCCCTACGGGACAGTTGTGCTGGAACCAGTAGAGCTTGCACACCTCCATGGAGCCGTCCGGCCGGGCAGAGGAGGCGTCGTTGACAAATAGGGTGCGCAGGCACTCCTTCAAGGTCTCGGCATCCTCCTCGGTAAAGCCGGTTTTCTCCGCCAGCTGGACGTTGATGGAACCCTTGATTTTGTAGAGGCCAAAGCGGACAAAGTGCTTCATGCCCATGGTGTCGGAGGAGCGGGGCTTTTCACCATTTTCGCCGTTGACGCTCTTGGTGATTTGCATATCCTCCACCTGGACTGGGGAAATGCTGACTGCCTGATGGACGGAAACCGGACCCCGAACGCCAATGGATACACCCTTGGTATCCTTAAAGGCAAACACCTGCCCAAAGGAGCGCACATCCAGCCATGTTTCACAGGCTTTTTTTGCATAGGAGGCAGAATCCTTAGCGTCTTTCGCCTTGCCCAAACGGACGGCGGCCCGTTCGCTCAGACTCCCACAGCCGTCGTCGCACCGGTCAGCGGATTGGACAAAGACGGACTGTCCCAGGTCTTGCATCCGGTTGCGCAGCTTGCGCTTGATACACACGTCACTCATTTCCCCCAGACCGGCATAATCGGTGCGGGGGGTGTTTCCGTTCAGCGGGTCACCGTTGGGGTTCGCCATGGTGACCGACACAAAGGCCACGAAGTCGATTTTGTTCTGAAGCACGCCCATTTTAATTTTCCTCCTCTGTTTTCAGTTGATCGGTCTTGTCCTTGCGGTAGGCCCGCTGGTGTGAAAAGCCCAGCAAATAAATGCCCTCCAACTCATTGTTCAGTGTTTTGTCATGGGGGGAAAGCTTATCATTGATTTCGTCAATGGTGTCCTGGTAGTAGTGGTGCAGCTTGGGCCTGGACTGTTCCAGGCGGCGGCGATAGGGGAGAAGCTTGTCCCACAGCACAGCCCAAGTATCCATGGGACGCAGGGAAAAAATCTTCTGCATACGCATTGCGTTGGTTTCCCGGCGATCCTCATCGGTGTAGGTGCTGTTTTCAATGGCGTCGGCGATTGCCAACAGGCGGCCAAAGAGATAGCTGCGGTCGGTACAATCTTTGTCTAAAGCCATGTCCCATTCCTCCTTTTTAAGTTGGTCAAAATGATATTTTCGTATGGCTGCGCAGGCGGTGAACAAAAGTTCTGCTCGGGGATATTTTTTGATTTTCTTCTTCGTTTTTTGGGATATCTCCTCAATTTCTTCTGCATAGAGCTGAAGGTTGCTGGCCCGTTCCACCAGCGCCCGCTCAATGTCCAGAGGAAACGCGGCTTGTTCCACCCGGTAGGCCACCAGGCGCTGCATCTGCTGGCTCAAAATGCGGTCGTCAATCTCGGCCTTGCCGTTTCTGGGTGTACCAAAGGCCCAGCTGACTAACTGGTAAAGGGAGGGAGACTGGACGCCTAGAGAGCCGTTTACCCAGCAGCAGCTCTCATCCCAGGTTTTTAGCCGCTCCAGAAAATCCGAGGCCAGCAGCTCATTGTAGTAGGTGACGGCCAGACGGCCAGTTGTAGCAGCGTCGAAGGCGGCGATGACGACCCCTGCATGGTCAGGAAGCTTCATTTTCCAGCCGGTAAGGGCATCTTTCAGCTGCTGACGGTACTGGGTGGGATTGGCCGCCCGCTGCTGTTCGCCGCCAGGCCGGGACATGGACTGGGTCATCGAAGGGACCTTCTCCCCCTGGGGATTCCAGCACAGGAAGGTCCGTCTGCCGAAGGTGACCCCCTGGTTGGCTACCAGCCACCGCAGGGCGCAGTGGGCCTTCTGGGAGGCGGTGTAGCTGATGGTGGCCGCCTGGGCGGGGTCATCGAATCGTCCCCGGTAGGTGAAGCCGCTGGAGTCGTTAGCGGAAATCAGCTTGGCATTACCGTTGATGGGGATGATCCCCTTGGGATGCTGGCTGGCAGGGGATTCCAATGTTCCAGAAACCATGCACAGGGTGGGAGTTCCCTGCCTCCTGGCACTGATGTAGGAGATGTATGCGTTCATCAGCCCCTGATCCTCCCAGCAGCGGCCGCTGAATTTCTCACCCAGGCCGTTGACGATCCAGCGGACCATGGCCTTATCCTCTGCCGGTGCGCCCTCCGGGGTCAGCTGGAGAATTCCCGCGCCGGACAGGTCAGACAGGATGGTCCCGGCCTGTACATAGCGCAGAATAGGTCCCAGCTTGGGATGGGTGAAGGCGGAGCCGGCCCAATCGGACAACGCAGTTACATAGAGTTCATGCTTGTTGGGGTCAAAGGGGGCCACATACCCCAGCTGGTCGCACAGAGGATGGGCACAGGGGGCGCTAGTCCGGCCCGCCGACTCCTCCGTTACCGGAATGATGATCTTGGGTTCCTCCTTACCCACGGTCCGGGCGGAGATAAAGGTTCCGTCCTGGTCCAAGGTGATTTCGATTTGCGCACGGGCTATGATGTGGGAGACAGGGGCCAGCGGCTCCGTTTCCTTCTCAAATACCTTCCCAGCCCGGTGGGCCATAGCGTCATAAGTCTCCACCGCTTTTTGCAGCAGCCCCATTTAGGTCACCTCCCCAAATTCCCGCAGGCCGGAAAAATTCTCCAGTTCCTCGCGGAAGGGTTTCATTCCCATCCGTCGCAGGGGCTTGGTGAACGGGCAGTCCTCCGGGCGGGGAAAGGTGATGACTCCCTGCCGCATCACCGGATACCAGAAGCGGGCGGTCATTTTCCCCTGCGTTTCCGAGGAATATGCCTCGTCGGCGTAGGTGATGCCGTGGTACATCAGGCCAAAACTCAGCTCCGCCAGCTGGTCGTAGGCGCCGGCGTTCGCTCCGAAGACGCAGGGTTCCACATAGCCCTGGCACTCCCGTGTCCCCAGGAAAATGTCCCGCCGGCCTCCCTTTTCGATCATTCGCTTTGCCATGTTGTGGTGTTTGTTTTCGTTCCGGTCCCCGGCCAGCTCTGGACGGTTCTCATTCCACTCAAAATGTGCCCGCACCTGGTAACAGCAGTTTTTCAGATAGGTGTAGTAGGACAGGTCGTTTTTGCTGTCCTGATAATGGATGGGCCGGATGCCCTTCACCACAGTCTGGATCTGGTTCATCACTCGAACCGCATCGATGTACCAAATAATGGTAGGCTTCCAGTACGCGGAGGAGAGGATACCTTTCAGGGCCTCATAGGTGGGGACCTGGTAGCTGCATTTCTCCCCGCCGACCCGCGTGATAGGGTCAGAAAAAAGGGCGTAGTCCCCAGTGACCTGGAATTCCACAATGTTTGGATGCTGCATACTCATACCCCCAAAAAGTCAAGATCAGATTTGTTGACAAAAAAACCGGTCTGTTCGTTGTAGTGTCCACTGAGTCCCAAGCCTCCGCCTTGGAGGGGGATCAGTGCGTGCTCCGCCATGAGGCGGTCTATCTGCCACTGATAGAGGGAGATCGTGTAGGACTTGGCCTGCTCCAGCTTCTCTTTCAGATAGGCAATATCGTGCTCTGCCTGTTTGCTGCACAGGTCTGCAATCAGTTCAGCGCCCTTCCCGTAGGGGACGATCACATCGGAGGTGTTTTCCTCAAAGACCTGAAATTCTCTCCCGGCCAGCTGGAAGGCCTGGCGAAAATAGTAGGGAGCATCCTGCTCAACGGAGCTGTTCCGGGACAGGAGGGAGAACAGGGAAGGGCATCCCTTTTTCCAGACGCCGTCGTGATGGTTCAAGGGCATTCTCTTGTACAGAGTTCGGTAGTAGCAGCTGATGGATGGGTCGGAATCCAGGCGTCCCTGGTACTGTTCCGGGTGGAGCTTGAATTCCTGCAACAGCGCTCCGGTCGCCTCCTGCCCCCACTGGATGTCCGGCAGCTTGTCCAGGGTTTCCCCTTGACACTGGATCAGATAGACGGGAGCCAGAACGCCCGGTCCGGCCTCACCGCTGCGGTTGCAACGGCCTGCCGCCTGAACCACGCTGTCCATCCCGGTGGTCAGGCGGATGACGCAGGCGAAGGAGATGTCTATTCCGGCCTCGATCACCTGGGTGGAGACACAGATAACCTTTCGTTTTTGGTCCAGAGCGGCATACAGTTCGTCCAGCGTGTTGCGCCGGTGCTGGACGCACATGGAGGCGGAGAGATGAAACAGGGAGAAATCTCCGCCCTGTAACAGCCCGAACAACTGCTCGGACTGGGCTTTTTTGTTGCAGACGATGAGAAGGCTGTCCACGGTCTCCATGCGTTCCAGCGCAAACTGGGCAATCCCTTCCAGGGTCATAGTTCCCACGCTTTGAATATCGGTCCGCCGGAAAACGGTCCACAGCTCGAGGGAATAGGGGACCAGATCGGGGATGGGGGTGTGGAGGGGGTGCTTGATTTGCTCTATGCAGGGCTGGGTGGCGGAACAGAGCACCACCGTCGCGCCGCATATGTTTGCCAGAAAGTTGACAGCCAGAGAAAATAAGGACAGCAGCTTGCTGGGGACGGTCTGGACCTCGTCCATGATGATCACGCTCCCACATAGCGCGTGGAACCGGCGGATCGCGGTTGTCTTACCGGAAAACAGGGTGTTCAGCAGCTGCACCAAGGTGGTGATGATGATCGGTGCCCCCCAGGTTTCGGTGAGCAGTTCCCGCTGGTCCCACTCCTCCGGGTCCTCGTCGATGCGGATCAGATTGGAGTGGTGTTCAAGGATCAGGCTGTCGTCGTCCACATATTTTCGGATTTCTTTGCTGTTCTGGTCAAGAATGCTGAGCAGGGGAGAGGTAAAGATGATCCGCTGCTTTCGATGCTGTTTGGCGTGGGCGAGAGCGAAACGGAGGGCAGAGAGCGTCTTGCCTCCGCCGGTCGGGACATTCAGACGGTACACCCCGCCGGGCTGTTTGGCGGCCTGACGGCACTGGGCGGAGATGGCGCGCCGGGCTTTGGCGATGGGGGAAGTCTGGGGGAGCCTGTCCAGCTTTTCCTCCACCCGGTCCAGACATTGGCCCCACAGCTGTTCCAGCTCCTGGCCGTCCCGTTTGGGAGGAAATTGGGCGTCGCGCATAAACTCCGCCGTATCCCGCCGGTCTCCCTCGATGACCGCCGAGAGCAGCAGCCGGGCGAGCAGGCCGCAGTAAAAGGCGGTCTCCTCCTCGTAGCGCTCCTGGCTGGCCTCCTCGCCGGTCATGGAGCGGATGTGCTCCAGTACCGAAAACAGCTCCTCCCGGGCGGCCTGAAAATACCGGTCCAGCTCCTCCGGGCCTGCGCAGAAACGGTAAAAATTTTCCGCCGCTGTCTCATAATCAATGCCTTCCTTGTCCAGCCGGTACTGAAAGCCGTTTTCTTTATCGCGGTCCATAATATCAAATAGGTTGTGGTGTTCTCCAGCGGCCAGTGCCAGAAGCTCGCTGACCACGTCGGCGAAGGCCCCCGCGTCTGCGTTGTGGTAACGCTCCAGCAGCAGCCGGACGCCGGCAAAGGTATGATTGACCGAGCCTCGTCGACCGATCCTGTCTCTGATATAAGATAGGAACACCTCTGTATACTTCCCTAAATCATGGACTAGTCCCGCTAAATATCCGCTTGCGCTCAGAGAGACCGGTTCCAATGCAGCGGATGAATGAGCTGCGGCGTTCCGGCAGTGCTGGCTGACCGGCTGCACCGCAATGATTTGATCGAAATCGTCTCTGCGTATATGGGCCAGGTATTTCTCCATCGTGATCTCCCCTTTCCATAGGGCATTATAAAACATCGCCTGTCCAATAAAACGGACTATTGGGAAGCTGTCCGAAAAAATAGTTCAGCCGGTACGCCGTTGCCCAAAAGACACCGCAGAATAGCAGCTCTGAAATCTAATCAGGACAGTACCAGTCGAGCATTCCGCTCCGACCAAACAAAGAGAAGCGTACCGCAAATGGCATTGACGCACATCCCGAAGCCAAACAGATAACAAATGAACTCGATGCTGGCGGAAAATACGCCGTGCCAGTAAAAGGAATACACGATCCCATAATATCCAATGTTGACAACAACAGAAATCGCACAATTATACACTGTTTTTCCTGCGGCTGTGAATAGATTGCCAAAAATGGAGCTAACAGCATAGGCAGCGTAAAAGGGCAGCAGTGTGAAAACAATGCGACAGATCGGCTCCGGGTCTCTGACCCCCATCATGAACTGAAGGCGGATTTTTCATAGACACCTCACAAAGGCAGTCAAATTTTTCTTTCATTATAGCGCAAATTGTCGCTGGTCACAACCCCCAAACAAGAGAGCCAACCTGTCACATGTTTCTGCAACAGGTTGGCTGTTATGGGCCGATTCACCTAAATAAATAATATTTCGTCATGCTTTGCCAATGCAAATTTTTCCCTTTTAAGCCGTCCTATCGCTTCTTCTGCCTTGCCAAAATACACGCCTCCACCCGGTCTGTGATGATCCCGCGGTCCCGGTACGGATAATACTCTAAAAGCGGCTGTAAAATCGCTCGGATATCTTCCGCGGTCAGCTTTGGGATGGTTAATTGCGTGCCATATAAGCTTTGGATGGTGTTCATCTGCCGGGTGAAGGTGGTGTTGAAGGGCCTAGCCTGTAAAACGGAGATCAAAGCGGGCGGCATAATATCCATTGGCGACAGCTGCGTGTTGGATAACAGACCCGCACCGTTATCGGAAATCGGGCCGCAGAAAGTTCCGGCTGGAGCAGCCTGTACGCTCCCGCCCATGGACTTGCAGGCGCTCCATGTGATAGCGGACAAACGTAAAAGGAGTGTCGGATTCGATGTTGCTTCTCTGCAAAAGCGCAGAAATGACCGTCTCTGCCAGCGCCTCATAGCCAAATTGATCCAGCTTGTACCAGCGGTTTTCTGCATGGTCGTACCACTTCTCCTGGTTGCCCTTCGAGGAGGTTTCCGCGATTTTCTCAGAGGAATTTCAGATGCTGATTGAATTCAAATTTTCAAACTTCCGCTCATTCCGTGATGAAACTTGCTTGTCGATGCGGTCTGTGAGTCCAGCAAAAAGGGGAGAAGGTTTGCTCCCGTGTGAACCCGGGAATTTGCTGCCCGCTGTCGCGATATCCGGGAAAAACGGTGAGGGAAAAACCAATGTGATCCGCGCCTTTGCGTTTGCGGTCCAGTTTATCTGCAATGCACAGCGGACACAGCACGAGTCTGCGTCAATTCCTGTGGAGCTGTTTCTGCTGGATGATATCTCACAGTCCGCCCCCGCTTCATTTGAGTTCACCTATATCCTGGATGGTTTCAAATACATTTATGGATTTGCCGCGACGAAGGAGAAAATTGAAAAAGAGTACCTGTATCAGTTCCCCAAGGGACGAAAAGCGCTGGTATTCTGTCGCGAAGGTCAGGAATTTACGTTCCGAAGAAGCGCTGACAGAAAAAAGCAGAGGATGATCTGTGAGGTCGTTGCGCCAAATCAGCTGTATTTTGCCCTGGCGTGTACCTTGAACGAGAAAGTTTGCGCGTCCGCAATGCGCTGGTTCCGTAGTTATCTGGTGTTTTCCTGGGACTACAATGACCCTTCCAAATGTCTGATGAAATTCCCCAATATGCTGCAAACGATCAAGGAGGATATCTTAGCGGCAGATATTGAAATCCAGGATATAACCTTCAAAATCAGCAATGATAAGCTGAGCGTTTCCGCTGTTCATCGTGGTTCAAATAGAAATGGTGAGGAGCAGCTGTATGATCTGCCACTTTCCTTGGAATCGGAGGGAGTGAAGCGATTTATAGCGCTGGTATCCACTGTGGAACACACGCTGGGCTGTGGAGGAGTGTTTCTTGTGGACGGGTTGGAGGAGCATCTGCACCCGCTCTTGGCGCGGTTTATGCTCTCGAAATTTCAAAGTCTGGACTCCAATCCAAACCATGCACAAATTATTTTTACGACGCACAGTACAGAACTGTTGAACAGCGGCTTACTCCAAAAAAACCAGATATACGTCGCCAGTAAGGGCAAAAGAGACAACAGTTCCACTCTGACCCTAATCACTTCAGAAGTCAAAGCGACTGGAGGAATACATCATGTGGATTGAAACGGAACGGCTGTATATTCGCGAACTTGCCGAAGGAGATTTTGACCTCATGACATCCGTTTGGAGAGAACGATTCCCGCCGCTGCTTATTGAGGATAAAGCAGAATCGGGTTCGTTTTTGCAGAACTTATGGGAAGACAACCGCACTTCAGACATATTGACAGGGTTGATTTTCCTGCGTGAAGGGAATGTGTTTTGCGGGCGTGTGAATATACAAAATGTTGAGGCGGAAATACCGGAGGTCGGGATCGATATTCTGCGGGACTACAAAAACCACGGTTATGGTCCAGAGGCAGTCACCGGTTTTGTAAATTGGTATCATTTCAGTCACTGTGTGCCGCAAGTAAAAGTTCGCATTTCGTCCGAAAACGCCCATAGTATTCATGTATTTGAAAAATTGGGCGCAGAATTTGTCCTTGAAGAATTGATGTTTTCCGATAAGATACAGATGATAAGAGAAAGCCTGCCGGAAAATGAGGCGAGCGTTTTTGCCGACCTGAAAGTCCGGGAATATATTTTACGCTTGCCGATTGGATAAGTAGCAATCTGGAGGAAATTCCTATTTTTCCTTGCGCCCCTGTAATTTGAGTAAGGGGTGTGTTTATGCTGAAAGAAAAATTTGGAAAGCTGCTGAATTAAATCATAAAATGGCAGCGGCTGCCGCTCTTTTGGCGGTGCCGCTGCTGATTTTGTTTGATGCTCTTTTTCGCCTCTGGCAGGGGAGACCCAGTTTGGTTGAGCGTGTTATCTGGAGTACATGATCAATGCCAAATATTCCAACTCTTCCTCGCCAATGCTTTAGTCGATGACAGCCGAGCCGGCCGCTTTTTTCGACCACTTGTCGAGAATGCCCCGCAGGGTCAGCCCCTTCTCCTGCATGGGGTAGTCCACCACGCAGGTCACCCCGCCGCAGGCGGCGGACACCGTACCCTGATACCAGTCGTCCAAGGTGTGGGAGCCGTTGATGGGGGCATCAATATGGGTGTGGATATCAATGCCGCCGGGAATGACGAGCTTTCCCTTTGCGTCATAGACGGTCTCAGCGTCCTGTAGCTCCGCCCCGATGCAGGCGATCTTCCCGTCCTTGACGCCGATGTCTGCAAAGAACACGCTGTCGGCGTTGACGGCCTTGCCGCCCTTTACAATGAGATCAAATGTAGCCATAAACGTTCCTCCTTTATTTGCCCTACTGATTCAGTAGATGGCAGCGAACCATGTGTCCGTCCCCTCGGTCGGTCAGCTCGGGGTGGCATTTTGCGCACTCGGGCGTGGCTCTGGGACATCTTGCGTGGAAGAAGCGCCCCTCGGGCAGGTTGATGGGGCTGGGGATCTCACCGCGCAGGATTTCCGTCTTCCCCCGCTGCTCCGGGTCGGGGACCATGACGGAGGAGAGCAGCGCGTGGCTGTAGGGGTGCAGGGGGTTGTTGAAGACCTGATCCACCGTGCCGACCTCGACGAACTCGCCCAAATACATCACCGCCACCCGGTGGCAGATGAACTTGATCGTACTCAGGTCGTGGGAGATATAGATATACGCGATGCCCAGCTCCTCCTGTAGCTTTCTCAGCAGGTCCAGGATGCCGGCGCAGACAGGCAGGTCCAAGGCGGAGGTTGGCTCGTCCAGGACCACCAGAGTGGGACCGCCGCAGATGGCCCGGGCGATGCACACCCGCTGCTGGTATCCGCCGCTCATCTCAGCGGGATATTTTAGGCGGTACTCCTCCTCCATAGCCACCTGACTGAGCGCTCTGGAGATGATCTCGTCCTTCTCCAGCTTTTGGCTGCTGAGCTTCTCCTTGATGTTCAGCGTGTCCAGCAGGGTATTCTCCACGTTCATCTTGGGGTTGAGCGCGTTGGAAGGGTCCTGAAAGACCATCTGCATATCTGGCCGGAGCTGGCGCAGTTCCTTGCCCTTGATTTTCATCAGGTCCTTGCCCTTGTAGATGACGCTGCCCCGGGTGGGTTCGATCAGCCGCAGAATACATCTGCCCACCGTGGTTTTTCCCGATCCACTCTCGCCGATGAGGCCGAAGGTCTCCCCCTGGTACAGGTCGAAGGAGACGTCGTTAATGGCGTGCACCACCGCCTTGCTGCCCGGCGCCTTGAACTCTTTGATCAAGCTGCGGACCTTCAGCAGCACGTCTCCCCGATTGTCTTGCTTAGTGCTCAAAACGGACACCCCCTTTACGGGCAAAATGGCATTTTACGATATGGCCCCCTCCAATGTCCACGTAGGGCGGCTGGGAGCAGCGGCACTGGTCTGTGGCGTGGGGGCAGGTAGCAGCCCGTGGGCAGGGCCATGGGACTGGGTGGTCGGCCTTCTAGGATATACTCCGGCCCCCACTGCGCTCCGGTATCCCGCACCGAGGAGAGCATACTCTTGCTGTAGGGGTGCTGGGCGTCCTTGAACAGTATCTCGGTGGCACAGGACTCCACGATCTGCCCGGCGTACATGATCGCCACGTGGTCGCAGTGCTGGGCCACCAGCCCCAGGTGGTGGGTGATGATCAGCGCCGTAGTTCCCAAGGAGGTGACCATGTCGTTGAGCTGCTCAATGATCTGGGCCTGTATCGTCACATCAAGGCCGCCGGTGGGGTCATCGGCGATTAGGACCGCCGGAGTGTTGATTAGGGCCAGCGCGATGACCACCCGCTGGGCCATGCCGCCGCTGAGCTCGTTGGGGTAGGCCTTCATGCGGTTCTTGGGGTCTGGGATGCCCACCTTGCCCAAAATTTCAATGGAGGCGTCATAGGCCTTCTGCTTTGCCTGCTTCCCCCGGGCGTCGGTGTGGGCGAGATAGGTGTTGATCAGCTGGTCCCCAATGGTCAGCAGGGGGTTGAGCTGGGAGTGCGCCCGGGGAACGGTCAGGCTGATCTCGTTGCCCCGCAGGCCGATCAGCTCGGTATCGCTCTTCTCCATCAGGTTCTCGCCCCGGTAGAGTACCCGGCCGCCGGTGATCTCTCCAGGCGGCTTGATAATGTTCAGGCAGGCCCAGGCGGCCACGGATTTTCCCACGCCGGACTCGCCCACCAGTCCCAGCTTCTCCCCCTTGGTCAGGGAAAAGCTCAGTCCGTTGAGCACCTTTGCGGTACCCTTCTTGGTGCGAAATTCCACGGATAGATTTTCCACACTGAGAATCGGAGTTTCATTATTCTTCATCGTCATTATCCCTTCTGTCGCACGTCGGTCAGTCGTTTCTCTCCAGCGGGTTCAGATAGTGCTGAAGCGCATCCCCTAACAGGGAGTATCCCAGCACGGTGATGGCAATGGCAACGACGGGGAAGAAGGAGGTCCACCACTGGCCCAGAATAATCTCGTTGGTACCCATGGACACCATCAGGCCCCACTCCGCGGTCGGGGACTGCACGCCGGCGTGATGCCGGCCGAGAGCAGAATGGCCCAGCCCAAGTTCACGGTGGCCTGGGCAAACACCGGGGTCAGCCCATTGGGAAGAATGTGCTTGAAGATAATCACCCAGTCGGGATTTCCCGCGCACTTGCTGGCCTCCACATAGGCCTTGTTCTTCTGCTCCAGGGTCTGCCCGCGCATCAGCCGGGCATAGATCGGCGCGTTGACAAAGGAGATCGCCATGATGATGTTGCTTACGCCGCCGCCCCGGACCGCCACCAGGACCATAGCCAGAACGAATACCGGAAAGGACTGGATCAGGTCCAGCGCCCGGGCGATAAGCTCGCTGAAAAAGGACTTATAGTACCCGATGACCAGGCCCAGCGGAATCCCGATAATGACCGACAGGAAGGTCCCCACCAGTGCGATGGTCACGTCAATTTTCGTCCCGGCCAGGACCCGGGAGAAGACGTCCATCCCCACCGAGTCCGTCCCGAACAGGTGCTCCCAGAAGGGGGGCAGCCGTTCAAAGCCGGAGAATGCCGTCTCGGGCGGATAGGGGGCCAGCGCGGCTCCGAAAAAGATCAGCACGATGGAGACCACGACCACCGCAAGGCCAAAGGCGTATCCCGGACGGCGCAGCATGTATCTGAGGAACGAAAACACCTCGTTTTTCTTTGTTGCTTTGCCTGACATCTGTTTTCCTCCTCTCCAAGATTAGCCTCTGCTGCGAGGATCGACAATGTAGTACACAATGTCCACGATCAGGTATACGATCATGCAGAACAGCGCGGAGACGAACATAAAGCCCTGAATGGCCGCATAGTCCTTGTTTGTCACCGCAGAGACGGCGTATTGGCCGATGCCGCCCCAGCCGAAGACCTGCTCGATCAGGGTGGCGGCCCCCAGGAGGAAGCCATACAGCGTGCCCACAAAGGTGACCACGGGGGTCAGGCCGTTGCGGATGACGTAGCGGTTCACCTTTTTGGTGGGGAGGCCGCAGGCCCTGGCGTACCAGACATAGTTGGAGTTCACCACGTCGGACATGATGGTCTTGGTCATTTTCATAATGGGGCCGAGTAGCACAGGCCAAGGGTGACCACAGGCAGGGTCAGCTGGGCGCAGGCGGATTTGAAGGCTGGCATGTTTCCGGTCAGCAGCGCGTCGACGGTATACATGCCCGTGATTGTTTTGGGCGGCGAGAGGGCCAGGGATATCCTGCCCAGGGGCGCGGGGGCGATATGGAGCTTGACATAGAAGATGAAGACCAGCAGCAGCCCGATCCAGAACTCCGGCATCGCGCCAGCCAGCAGGGAGTAGCCCCGACCGATCCGATCCCCCACCGAGCCGGGCTTGAGGGAGATCAGCAGTCCGAAGGAGATGCCGATGATCAGGGCCAGGATCAGCGAGTAGGTGATCATCTCCAGCGTCGCGGGGAAGCGCTGAGCCAGGTCCTTGGTCACCGGGTTGCTGGTAAACCAAGAGGTCCCCATGTCGCCGTGGAGCAGGTTTTTCATGTAAATCAAGAACTGTGTGGGCACCGGCTTGTCAAGGCCCATCTTCTGCTCGATGGCGGCCACCACCTCGTCCGTGGCAAAGGAGCCGGCCATAGCCTCAGCCGGAGAGCCGGGGATCATGCGGATGAGCAAAAAGGTGATCAGGATGACGGCAAAAAGCTGAGGAATAAAGATTACCAAGCGTTTTATAATAAATTTAAGCAGATTCATGCGTTTCCTCCTTCGATGCCTTTGAGGAGCCTGGTACAGCCCTGCCGCAGCAGCACAATTTGCCGCGGCCTACAGAAGAGAATGGGAAAACAGCGCGCCTAACCTTTATGGAAGCTTGACTGTGTACCTTGCGGCACACAGTCAAGCTTACCGGTAAAACCGCAGGAGTCTTATCTGTTGAGTGTCGCGTGACGGAAATCAAAGCCGTTGAGGGAGGTCCACACGCCGCCGGACAGGGCCTTGGTCACCGGCAGGTAGTAGCCCGGCTCGCAGACCATGATCCAGCCCACGTCGTCGGCAAAGGTCTTTTGCAGGTCACTCCACACGCTGGAGCGCAGGTCCTCGTCCAGGGAGAACTTGGCCTCAGCAAAGCGCTGCTCCACAAAGTCGCTGTGGTACTCGTTGTAGTCCATGCCGCAATCATTGGTGGCGAAAATGCCAATGGCAAACTGGGGGTCCGGGAAGCCGGCCATGTCCTGATTGACATAGAGCTGTAGGTCGTTGTTGACCCGCTTGTTGTACAGGTCGCCGGTAGGCAGCTTTTCGATGTTCAGGTTGACGCCAATCTTTGCCAGGCTGGTCTTGTACAGGATGCAGATGCGCTCCAGGTCCGCCTTGGCCGAGTCGATGGAGATGGTCACATCAAAGCCGTTTGCGTAGCCGGCCTGAGCCAGCAGCTGCTTGGCCTTGTCCAGGTCGGTGGTGTAGTTGTAGGTCTTCTCATAGTAGGGGAAGATGGTGGCTTGGATGCTGGTCATGGGCTTCGCGGTGCCGAGGTACACGGTGGACAGGACCTCCTCATAGGGGAAGGCGTAGGCGGGGGCCTGCCGGACTTCCTTGCTGGACAGGATGGGATCGGTGCACAGCGGCTCAATGCGCAAAGACAGGTTGCTCTGGTGGCACGGTAATTGAATGAGTAAAGAAAATATGAACAAAGGGAGACAGGAGAAGAAAAAGGTGATAAACTGGGTTTCAAAAAGGAGGAGGGCAAAGAGATGA
>JAAWSG010000003.1 GCA_022801435.1 Lawsonibacter sp. | reverse complement strand
TGGGGGTCAAGCAGGGGGACGCTGTCACCGTGACCGCCGAGGGGCCCTCTGAGGAGGCCGCCATCGCCGCCATGGAGCAGTTTTTCAAGGAGAACCTGTAATGATCGTGATACAGGGAAAGGGCGTCTCCAAGGGGGTAGCCAGCGGGCCCATCTGCTTCTTCCAACGCCCCCACACCACCATCACCGACGCCCCCGCCGCAGATATTGAGGCGGAAAAGGCCCGGATTTCCGCCGCCCAGGAAAAGGCGGTCAGCCAGCTCAACGCCCTGGCGGACAAGGCCCGGGCGGAGGCAGGGGACGAGACCGCCGTCCTCTTCGAGACCCATGCCATGTTCGTGGAGGACGACGACTATGTGGAGTGCATGATGAACGCCCTGGAGGAGCGGCGCTGCACGGCTGAGCGGGCGGTAGAGCTTGCCGGTGAGGAGTTCTCCGCCATGCTGGCCGCTATGGACGACTCCTATATGCAGGCCCGGGCGGCGGACATCAAGGACGTGACCCGGCGCATTTTGAACAACCTCATGGGGGTGGCCGAGGGCGGCATCGACTCTGACGTGCCGGTGATTCTGGCCGCCGACGACCTGGCCCCCTCCGAGACCCTCCAGCTGGACAAGAGCAAGATTCTGGGCTTCATCACCCAGGGCGGCTCGGGCAACAGCCACACCGCCATCCTGGCCCGGACCATGGGCATCCCCGCCATCTGCGGCCTGGGAGACGCGCTCAAGGCGGAGTACAGCGGCCGGCAGGTCTATATCGACGGCGAGACCGGCCAGATCGCCATTGAGCCGGACGAGATCACCCTGGCCTCCTTCCAGTCCAAGCAGGAAAAGCAGCAGGAGCTGAAGGAGCTGATGGAGACCATGAAGGGACAGAAGGACATCACCCTGGACGGCCGGGAGCTGATGGTCTACTGCAACATCGGCTCCCCCGAGGATGTGACCGCCGTCCTGTCCAACGACGGCCAGGGCATCGGGCTGTTCCGCTCGGAATTTCTCTATCTCGCTTCCAATGACTACCCCACCGAGGAGGAGCAGTTCCAGGCCTACAGGGAGGTCGCCGCCGCCATGGGAGGCAAACGGGTGGTCATCCGCACCCTGGACATCGGGGCGGACAAGCAGGTGGACTATTTCGGCCTGCAAAAGGAGGAAAATCCCGCCCTGGGGGTCCGGGCCATCCGCATCTGCCTGAACCGGCCAGAGGTCTTCCGTACCCAGCTCCGGGCCCTGTATCGGGCCTCCGCCTACGGCAAGGTGGCCATTATGTTCCCCATGATTACCTCCGTGTGGGAGGTCAAGGAGTGCCGGCGGGCCTGCCAGAAGGTCATGGCCGAGCTGGACAAGGAGGGGGTCCCCTACCGGCGGGACACGGAAATCGGCATCATGATCGAGACCCCCGCTTCCGTCCTGGTGGCGGAGGAGCTGGCAAAGGAGGTGGACTTCTTCTCCGTGGGCACCAACGACCTGACCCAGTACACCCTGGCCTGTGACCGTCAGGCCAACGATTTGGGCAAGTTCTTCGACCCCCACCACCCCGCCGTCCTCCGGGCGCTGAAAATAGCCGCCGACGCCGCTCACAAGGCGGGCATCTGGATCGGCATCTGCGGGGAGCTGGGCGCGGACCTCACCCTGCTGGAGACCTTCCTGGCCATCGGCATTGACGAGCTGTCCGTCTCCCCCACCTCCGTTCTCCCCCTCCGGGCGGAAATCCGCAAATCCATCGCCAAGACCTGCACCCTGGAGATGCTGGAGTGCTGAAGCTGTCAAGCAGTCAGAGCCCTGAATACCGTGTATTTCACAAAGCGGCGTGGCGTTCGTCACGCCGCTTCCTTTTTCACCCATTCGCCCAGGAGATACGCGGCCAGAGCTCCCGCTCAGTCCCGGAACTCAAACAGCTTATACACCGGTATTTCCAGCGCGTCGGCAATCCGGAAGATCACATCCAGAGACGCGCCCGACCGGGCCAGCTCAATATTTCCCATATGAGTTCTGTCTATCCCTACCAGCTCCGCCAGCTGCTCCTGGGTCAGCTTGTTCCTGCGCCGGTAATATGCGACATTCAATCCCAACAGCTCATATTTTCTGGTCTGTTTGATATCCATTCTATCACCACACAGAGTATATGCGGAATTTGACTCTGCATGAACAGTTTTACATTCATAAAATGCGGCTTGACATTTATCATTTCAAGTTTATAATACTGTTTGAGGTGATTGATGATGGAACTCTACGGCGAAATATTACAGAACCTGTTGGCGGGGCATCGGGTGGAGGTGACTTTTCCTGATCTGACCGTCCGGCCGGAGGACCTTCTGACCTCAGTATGCTACCGCGCCCTGGTTCAGATCCGGGAGATTCTCCGGGACGGCGCTTACACCAACGAGGAGTGCTGTTTCAAAATCGCGGAGATCATCCAGCACCTGGAGCAGCCGGACAGTGACGGCGTTTCCGGCTGGAAGCATCAATAATCCCCCTGACGCAGAAGCTGAAGGCTCCCGCGCCAGGGGGATTGGTTTCTTGTTCTCCGGAGGGGGCTAGGCGAAGTAGGCCGCGCCGCTCTCAAACAGGGGCTGGTGCTTT
The DNA here is from genome assembly GCA_022801435.1 of Lawsonibacter sp. Classification (GTDB taxonomy): domain Bacteria; phylum Bacillota; class Clostridia; order Oscillospirales; family Oscillospiraceae; genus Lawsonibacter. Next base: position 91,742 of record JAAWSG010000003.1, on the reverse strand, counting down.
TCTCCCGGGATGTTGATCCCCACGAAGGGGCCGCGGCGCTCCAGGTGGGCCATCTTGCCGAACACCCTGCCATCGGGGGAGAAGATGCCCTCAACGGCCTCCATAGAGCCGTTGGGGTTGACCAAGATGTCCATGGAGGGCTGTCCCTCCGGGCTCACGTACTGGGTCCCCACCTGGCCTCTGGCGATGAGCTCCGCAAGGACTTCCGGGGAAGCCACAAATCTCCCCTCCCCGTGGGAGACGGGGATGGTGTGCAGGTCCCCCACCTGGGATTTCAGCATCCAGGGGGAATTTACGCTGGACACCCGGGTGGTGACATACCGGCTCTGGTGGCGGCCGATGAGGTTGTAGGTCAGGGTGGGACAGCCCTCGTCTATGGGCCGTATCTCGCCGTAGGGGAGCAGACCCAGCTTAACAAGCGCCTGGAAGCCGTTGCAGATGCCCAGTATCAGGCCGTCCCGGTTGTTCAGCAGGTCCATAATGGCGTCGCTGAGGGCGGGGCTGCGGAGGAAGGAGCAGATGAACTTGGCGGACCCCTCGGGCTCGTCCCCCCCGGAGAAGCCGCCGGGGAGAATGACCATCTGCGCCCCCCGGATGGCCCCCTCCAGCGCCTGGGCGGACTGGGCCAGGAACGCGGTGGTCAGGTTGCGCACCACCACGATCTCCGGGTCGATGCCGGCGCGGATGCAGGCCTTTGCCGTGTCGTACTCGCAGTTGGTCCCGGGGAAGGCGGGGATAACCGCCTTGGGATGGGCCGTCCTGTGCTTGCAGACGGCGGGGGACCGCCCCTCCCAGGAGATGACCCGCACCGCCTCAGACGTGCCCGCCCGGGTGGGGTAGACCTCCTCCAGCACTCCCTCGTTGAGGGCAAGCAGCTCGTCAATGGGGACGGAGTCGTGGACGATGGTGATGACCGGCTCCGCCGTTGTGCTTCCGATGCGCACCGCCCAGGGTCCCTCGCGGAGCTCCCCGTCAAGCTCCGCCACCACCGCGCCGGGGTTAGGCATATCCCAGGCCAGCTCGACCTCGCCCGCGGTGAAGCCGATGCGGTTCCCGAAGGACATCTTCATCACCGCCTCCGCCTCGCCGTTCTCCACCGCCCAGGCGGCCTTGACCCTGCCTGCCCGGCACAAATCATAAAACTGCTCCCAGGCGGACCTCTGTCCCTGGGCGCTGCCGTCCCCCGTGAAGAGGTAGACCGGATGCCCCGCCTCCTTAAACTCGGGGGTGATGATCTCCCCGGCCTGAATGGGGGCGATGGCAAAGGAAATCAGGGTAGGGGGCACATCCTTGTCCAGGAAGGAGCCCGACATAGAATCCTTCCCCCCGATAGCGGCGGCGGCGTAGTCCAGCTGGGCGTCCAGCGCGCCAAGCAGGGCCTGGAAGGGCTTGCCCCAGCGGAGCGGCTCGTCCCGGAGCTTCTCAAAAAACTCCTGAAGGGTGAGATAGGCCCGCCTGTAGTCCGCGCCCGCGGCCGCCAGCTTGGCGATGGAGACCGTCACCGCGTCATAGGCCCCGGTGTAGGGGTCGACGGACAGCTCCTCCGGGTCACAGCCCCACGCCATGACGCTGGCCTGTCCCGTCTCCTGTCCGGGGAGCACGGGGAGCAGGGCGGCCATAGCCTGGGCAGGGGTGGTCTGATATTTGCCGCCGAAGGGCATGAGGACCGAGCCCGCCCCGATGGAACCGTCGAACCGCTCAGTCAGCCCCCGGCGGGAGGCGCATTTGAGGCTGGAGGCCATCTCCCGGAGGGTCCGGAAGAGGGACTCCCCAAGGGCGGAGCGGTCCCCCTCCTCCACCTGGACCCGGGCGTGCTTCACCGCGCCGTTGGTGTTCAAAAATTCCCGGCTCAGGTCGGCGATTTTCTGGCCCTTCCAGTGCATCACCATCCGGGGATTTTCGGTGACCACAGCCACCCGGTAGGCCTCCAGGTTTTCCTTTTCGGCGGCGGCGATGAACCTGTCCGCGTCCTCGGGGGCCACCACGACGGCCATGCGCTCCTGGCTCTCGGAGATGGCCAGCTCGGTCCCGTCCAGGCCCTCGTACTTCTTTCGCACCGCGTCCAGGTCAATCTCCAGGCCGTCCGCCAGCTCGCCGATGGCAACAGACACGCCTCCCGCGCCGAAGTCGTTGCACCGCTTGATAAGCCGGGTGACCTCCCCGTCCCGGAACAGTCTCTGGATCTTCCGCTCCTCGGGGGCGTTGCCCTTCTGGACCTCGGAGGCCATGGTCTGGAGGGATTTTTTGTTGTGGCTCTTGGAGGACCCGGTGGCCCCGCCGATGCCGTCCCGGCCGGTGCGCCCCCCCAGGAGGATGACCACATCCCCCGGCGCGGGCCGCTCCCGCCGCACGTTCTCCGCCGGAGCCGCGCCCACCACCGCGCCGCACTCCAGCCGCTTGGCGATGTAGCCCTCGTGGTAGACCTCCGCCACGTGTCCGGTGGCCAGGCCGATCTGGTTGCCGTAGGAGGAGTACCCCGCCGCCGCCGTCTGGCACAGCTTCCTTTGGGGCAGCTTGCCCTCCAGGGTCTGGTCAAAGGGAGCTCTGGGGTCCCCCGCCCCGGTGAAGCGCATGGCCTGGTGGACGTACACCCGCCCGGACAGGGGGTCCCGGATACAGCCCCCGATACAGGTGGCCGCGCCGCCGAAGGGTTCGATCTCGGTGGGGTGGTTGTGGGTCTCGTTCTTGAACATGAGCAGCCAGTCCTGCTCCTTCCCGTCCACCACCGCGGGGACATGGATGGAGCAGGCGTTGATCTCCTCGCTCTCGTCCAGCTCGGGGAGGAGGCCCCGCTTCTTCAGCACCTTGGTCCCGATGGTGGCGATGTCCATCAGGGTCTGGGGCCGCCGGGCCGCCTTTTCCTCGCCGTAGACCTCCACCCGGGCGGCCAGATACCGCTCGTAGGCGGCTTTCACGTCGGGGTCGTCAATCCGGATCTCGTCCAGGTGGGTGGAGAAGGTGGTGTGCCGGCAGTGGTCCGACCAGTAGGTGTCCACCACCCGGATCTCCGTGACGGTGGGGGCTCGGCCCTCCTGCTGAAAGTAATGCTGGAGGAATTTCAAATCATCCAAATCCATAGCCAGACCCATGCCCTCCAGCAGAGCGTCCAGGGCCTGCCCGTCCATGTCCAGAAAACCCTCCACAATGTCCACCCGTTCGGGGGCGGCGTACTCCCGCGCCAAAGTCCGGGGCTTGTCCATAGAGGCCTCCCGGCACTCCACGGGGTTGATGAGGTAGTCCTTAATCTTGTCCAGCTCATGCTGGGAGATGCTCCCCTCCAGGAAGTACACCTTGGCGTAGGCCACCAGGGGGCGCTCCACCCCCGCCATCAACTGGATGCACTGGGCCGCGGAGTCCGCCCGCTGGTCGAACTGGCCGGGCAGGGCCTCCACGGCGAAAAACGCCCCCGCAATCCGGGGCATGGGGAAATTCTCGTCATAGACCACATCCACCGGAGGCTCAGAGAAGACAATATCCTTGGCCCGCTCATAGACCTCCGGGGCGATCTGGTCCACGTCATAGCGGTTCAGGATGGTCACCGACTGGAGCCGTTTGATCCCCAACTGCTCCTGGAGCTGCCTGCACAGGCTCTGGGCCTCTACATCGAAGCCCTCCTTCTTTTTGGAATAGCAGCGGTAAACACTCATGTTCCTTCTCCTCCGTTTTGTAATATGTGGTTTCAAAACCCCTATGGTGCGGCAGACGCACCGTGTCTGACTACCGGCGGACACGACAAGCTGTGTCTCTACTGTCCGTCTCTCTGGTTGACCGTCCACTCCTCCAGCTTATAAAACACGTTTCCCCGCACGGGACTCAGGCCGGACAGCCGCCCCCACTGGGTGAGGACCGAGCCGTTCTTGAAGCAGATGGGCAGGATGGGCAGCTGTTCCTCCAGCCGGGCGAAGAGCGCCTCCGCGGCCAGGGCTCTCCCCTCCTCGGGGGCGGCGCGGAGGGCGGAGAGCAGCGCGTCGGTCTCCCCGTCCCACCAGCCCCCGTAATTCATCCCTCCGCCGGAGCCCAGCAGGGGGTCCAGGTCAAAGCCGGCGGTGAGCACCACCTCGGCCAGATACAGGTCGAACTCCCCCCGGCTCAGGGCGGCGGAGTAGTCCTCAAAGGGCAGCTGCTGAAGCTCCACCTTCAGACCCGCCGCCTCCAGCTGATAGGCGATGAGCCGGGCGGCGGCGGCCTTGGCGATGTTTTCCGTATTGACCACCAGCCGCAGGGTCTGTTCCCCCAGCCGGAGCCCCTCCAGCTGGCCGGCCAGCTCCTCCGGGGCGTAGTCCAGCCGTCCCGCCGCCTCCTCCTGGTACAGGGAGCTGCGCGGGTGGACCGGCAGGGCGGAGGGAATTGCGTGGTTGGCGTAGGACTCCCGGGCCACCGCCTCCCGGTCCACCCCCCGGGCCAGAGCGGTCCGAACCTCCCGGGAGCGGCAGGGGCCCCGCTGGAGGTTGAAGCCCAAATAAATCATCCCCGTGGTGGAGTAGTCCCAGGTCTGGTAGTTGCCCCCGTAGCCCATGGCGCTGGTGGCCATCAGGTCCACATCCACCAGGGACACGTCCCCCGCGTCAAAGGCGTAAATCAGCTCCTCGCTCTTGCTCACCGGGTGGAGGGGGATGCGCTCCAGAGGCAGCTGCTTTTCCTCCTGCCACCAGCCGGTCCGGGCGGCGAGCACCAGCTCCTCCTCCCCGGAGAGCACATAGGGTCCCGTCCCCGCCGGCCGGTCCCCCTCCCCCAGGGCGATGGGGATGTCCAGCAGCAGGGGCAGGCTCCCGTTGGGGCGGCGGAGGGTGACGGTGAGCGCCTGGCCCTCTCCGGTAATCGAGACCACATCGTTCAGCCGCTGGGCGTACCTTCCCCGGGGGGAGCGGGCCAGCTCCAGGGCCGCTGCCGCCTCCACAGCGGTGAGGGGAGTCCCGTCGGAGAAGGTGATTCCGGCGCGCAGAATAAAGGTCCATACCAGCTTGTCCTCGCTGGAGGAATAGCTGCGGCACAGCACCGGAACCGCCTGAAACCCCTCGTCCACCAGGAACAGCCCCTCGTAGAGCAGGGGAGCCAGGGTCAGGTTGGCCCGGTTGGCCGCCAGGACGGGGTGAAAGCTGTAGGCGGGGTAGGCGGCCAGGGTGAAGGGGATGGCGGTCTCCTCCCGGGGAGGCTCCTCCTGTCCGGCGGCGGAGGAGCTGTCCCGGGAGGCGGAGGGGGTGGTGGGCGGGGTTTCGCTCCCGTTGGCGCAGCCCGCCAGCAAGAGGAGCACAGCCAGAAGGGCGGCAGTCAGTCGTCTCATCGCGCCTCCTCAGACCAGCTGGATGACCGCCGCCATGCTGCCCCGCCGTCCCCCCTGGACCCGGTGGGACCAGAAGGTGTCCAGCCGGCAGGCGGTGCAGAGGGGGCACAGGGCGATGTGCCGGGGCAGGACGCCGGAGCGCTCCAGCCACCGGGCGTTGGCCCCCTTCAGGTCCACCGAAAATTTTCCTTCCCGCTCCGGGATGGGGCGGATGAAGGGGGACGCCTCCTCCCCCAGCCCCGTTTGCAGGCCCTGGGGCACGTCGCTGTGGGTCTCGAAGCAGCAGGGGCCGATGCCCGGGCCGATGGCGGCTAAAATACGTTCCGGGGCGCAGCCGTAGTCCCGGACCATGGCCTCCACCCCCCGGGCCGCCGCGCCGATGGCGGTCCCCCGCCAGCCCGCGTGGACGGCGGCGATGCAGCGGGCCGCCGGGTCATAGAGCAAAATGGGGATGCAGTCCCCCGAGAAGATGGTCAGGCACACCCCGGGCTGGTTGGTAATCAGGCCGTCCCCCTCCGGCTCGCCGGGGGCGGCGGGGTCGGAGAGGACATCCTCCCGGGTGACGGGGCGGATGGTATCCCCGTGGACCTGGTGGTTCTTCACCAAAGCCCCGCTGTCCGCTCCCGCGGCGGAACAGAAGCGAAAAAAGTTCTCCCGGAGGTTGGCGGGGCTGTCTCCCCGGCCCGCCCCCAGGTTCAGGCTGTCCAGCGGCGCGGGAGAAACTCCCCCCAGCCGGGTGGAGAAGCCGTGGGCCGCCCCCGCCCACTCCGGGTCCCCGCAGGCGTAAAAGGGGACGCCATGGCGCTCCCTTCTGATGATCTCCATGGCAGTCCCTCCGAATTGCCTCATGTATTCCCCCCTCCCGGGAGGTCAGTGTTCTCTTATTTTATCCTAAATCCTGTCAAATGACAACCCCGAACCGGACAGAAATCCAGTTTATTTTTCTTCCGGCTCACGGCAGCTGTTCCAGCTCCCGCAGGGTGTCCTGGATGGTCTTCTGGGGCAGATAGACCGCCGCCATCTCCGCCAGCTGGGACAGGGTGAGGGAGCGGGCCGCCCCTACCATGGGGTGCTTCATGAATTTTCCAAACCGCCGCTGAAACACCGCCCGGGATTTGGGATTGTCCAGCAGCTCCCCCACCGTGATTTTTTGATTGCGCAGATCCATGTGGATCACCTCCAGACCAATCTATGCCGCCGGCGGGAAAAGCTTGACAGCTCCCTCCGCTTCGCGGGGACGTGTGTCCCCGTACCGCGTACAAAGCAGGCGCTTTTGTAGTTTCCAACAAAAGGGAGGGCAAAGATTTGGCGAATAATTTCTCCGATTTCTGTTGCGCTGGCAAGAACATTCCTGTATCATTTGGTTTGTATAAGGCGGACAGCGGGGAGCGCTGGCGCCGGCGAGAGGAGAAATGATATGGCAGACAGAATGATGGACGCTCTGGTCAAAACCCAGGCGGGGACGGGGCTCGCGCTCCAGCGGATGCCGGTACCCGAGCCCGGGCCCGGCGAGGTGCGCATCAAGATCAAAAAGACCGCCATCTGCGGCACGGACGTTCACATCTACAACTGGGACCCCTGGTCTCAGCTCCACATCAAGCCCCCCATGATCATCGGCCACGAGTATGTGGGGGAGATCGACCAGCTGGGCGCGGGGGTCACCGGCCTGTACGTGGGCCAGCTGGTCTCCGGCGAGGGGCACATCACCTGCGGCCACTGCCGGAACTGCCACAACGGCAACATCCAGTGGTGCAAGGACACGGTGAGCGTAGGGGTGGACCGGAACGGAGCCTTTGCCGAGTACCTGTGCATCCCCGCCTCCAACGTCATCATCGTGGGGGAGGGCCTGCCGGAGGAGATCGTGGCCTTCTTTGACGCGGTGGGCAACGCCACCCACACCGCCCTGATGTGGAACCTGGTGGGGGAGGACGTGCTCATCACCGGGGCGGGCCCCATCGGGGTCATCGCCGGGGGCATCTGCAAATTCGCCGGGGCGAGGCGGGTGGTGGTCACCGACCTGAACGACTACCGGCTGGACCTGGCCCGGAAGATGGGGGTGGACGCCGCCGTCAACACCGGGCGGGAGGACCTGCGGCACGTAATGGAGGAGCTGCGCATCGTGGAGGGCTTCGACGTGGGCCTGGAGATGAGCGGCAGCGGCATCGCCTTCGAGCAGATGACCTCCCTCATGCGCAACGGCGGCAAGATCAGCCTGCTGGGCCTGGGGAACAAGCCCCTGTCCATCGACATGAACAACATCATCTGCAAGGGGCTGACCCTCCAGGGCATCTACGGCCGGCGGATGGACAACTGGCATCAGATGAGCTACATGGTGCAGGGCGGCCTGGACCTCAGCCCGGTCATCACACACCGCTTCCACTACACCCAGTTCGAGGAGGGCTTCGCCGCCATGAACAGCGGGAATTCTGGAAAGGTCATTCTGGACTGGAGCAAGTAAGAGTATATCATGGAGGAGGAGCAATCATGAAGACAGCACTGGAGCAGTATCGAAAAACCCTGGAGGAGATCCGCCAGGCCGGGACCTACAAGGACGAGCGGATCATCACCACCCCTCAGCACGCCCGCATCGACACCACCGCCGCCAAGGGGGTGCTGAACATGTGCGCCAACAACTACCTGGGCCTGGCCGACAGCCCGGAGCTGATCGCGGCGGCCAAGGCCAGCTACGACCAGTGGGGCTACGGGCTGAGCTCGGTCCGCTTCATCTGCGGGACCCAGGGCCAGCACAAGGAGCTGGAGGAGAAGATTTCCGCCTTTCTGGGGATGGAGGACTGCATTTTGTACTCCTCCTGCTTCGACGCCAACGGCGGTCTGTTCGAGACCCTGCTGGGGGAGGAGGACGCGGTCATCTCGGATGAGCTGAACCACGCCTCCATCATCGACGGGGTCCGGCTGTGCAAGGCCAAGCGCTACCGCTACAAGAACAACGACATGGCCGGCCTGCGGGCCCAGCTGGAGGCGGCGCAGAAGGCCGGAGCGAAAATCAAGCTCATCGCCACCGACGGGGTGTTCTCCATGGACGGCTACATCGCGGACCTGAAAGGGGTCTGTGACCTGGCCGACGAGTTCGACGCCCTGGTCATGGTGGACGACAGCCACGCGGTGGGCTTCGTGGGGGAGCACGGCAAGGGGACCCCCGAGTACTGCGGCGTGATGGGCCGGGTGGATATCATCACCGGAACTTTGGGAAAAGCCCTAGGCGGGGCCAGCGGAGGCTACACCGCCGCCCGGAAGGAGATCGTGGAGCTGCTCCGCCAGCGCAGCCGCCCCTACCTGTTCTCCAACACCCTGGCCCCCTCCATCTGCGCCGCCGCCATCAAGACCTTCGATATGCTCAGCACCTCCACTGCCCTCCGGGATAAGCTGGCAGAGAACACCGCCTACTTCCGGCAGGAGCTGGGCAAGGTGGGCTTCGACGTCCTCCCCGGGAGCCATCCCATCGTGCCGGTGATGCTCTACGACGCCAAGACCGCCCAGGAGTTCGCCGCCCGGATGCTGGACAAGGGGGTCTATGTGGTGGGCTTCTGCTACCCCGTGGTCCCTATGAACAAGGCCCGCATCCGCACCCAGGTCTCCGCCGCCCACAGCCGGGAGGACCTGGATTTCGCGGTGCGCTGCTTCCGGGAGGTCAAGGAGGAGATGGGCCTCTGAGCCTCAGACACAGACAACCGCCTCTCAAGGAATTTTCCCTTGGGAGGCGGTTTTTGTTTGGGCGGTTTTTAGAGAATCTCCTTCAAATGCTCCGCCGCCTCCCGGATGTGGCCGAAGAGGGGGTCGGGGATGTGGGGGAGGAGCTCGGTCTCAATGCCGGCGGGGGTATAGCGGTTCTTCACCCCCATGTAGACCCCGTCCAGGAAGACCGAGCCGCAGTGCCACTCCCCCCGGAGGGTGAGCAGCAGGGACAGGGCCCCGGAGGACAGGGCGGGAGCCACATAGGGCTTGAACCCCATCTCCCGCATTTGCAGGTTGGCGGTGACGGTGAGATGGGTCAGCTTCTGGGACAGAGCCTCATCGTAGCCCTCGATGGAGTTGGCGATGAACAGCCCCGTGCCGTGGGGTCCAAAGGAGCGGCCCTCGGTGAGGAAGGAGGCCAGCTCCGGGTCCCGCTTGGCGTAGTAGGCCGCCCGGGCGTTCATCACCCCCAGCCCGAAGCCCTGGATCTGCTCCGGCCGCAGCCCCTGGCCGTCCCAGTTCCCGTTCTCGTCCCGGTTGCTCTCCAGATAGGCGGTCTTGGCCAGGGGGTCCACCGGGTCGGACACCGCGCACCACAGGCCCTGGAACTTCTTCTCCCGGGCCAGCTTGGCGTAGTGCTTCACAATACCCGCGTTGGCCTCAAACTGGGCCATGCGCACGTCCTTCACCTGGGAGCCCACCGGGGGGATGCCCTTGGAGGCCACGAAGACAAACAGGTCGCAGTCGAACAGCTCCTCCGGGGAGATGACCTCCACCTCGGGGAAGGCGTCGTACTGCCAGGGGAGGCTGATCTGCCCCATCTCAAACTCCCAGCGGCCGGTGATCTGGTCGGACAGGTCGCAGATGCCGATGGAGGAGATCACGTCCCCCCCCAGCAGCTTCAGGCCCGTGAGGAGGGTGGACCCCACGTCCCCGATGGCCAGGATGTTCACCCGCTTTCTGCCCGGGCTGGGGGACCACCGCAGCAGTTCCTCCCAGCCAGGGCGGCAGATGTTGACCCCGGTGAGCCTGCCGTCGTCAATGGCCTGACGCGTGTTCTCGTCCAGCTCCAGGGGGATGGACGCCCCGTTGACCAGGGCGCTGGCGGGGCCGTCCCCCAAATCAGGCAGGCGGGAGGCGTCCAGGCTCTCCAGCCCGTGGCCGCCCAGCAGCTGGCCGGGGTGGTTCACCCGAAAGCTCCCCCGGCCCAGCACCGGGTCGCCGGGGACCGCCGCAAACAGCCGCCAGCTCTGAGACGGCTCTGTCTCGGGCCCCATCCCCTCCAGAGGGATCAGCGAGACCAGGGCCGCGCCGTTGATGTTGTAATAATACATGTTGATATCACGTCCTGTTGTTGTTTTCTGAGGCTTTCCCAGCACGCAGACGCACCAGCCGAAGCGGAGACGGTTCCCGGCGGACGCGGCAAGCCGTGTCCCTGCACGCGTTCCCGCGGCGTGTCCGCCCATCGCCTACTGGTTCTGCCGCAGGAGCTGCTCCAGGTCGTTCTCCAGATAGACGGAGGCGGCCAGGTTGGGGTCGTAGTGCAGGCAGGTCCCCTTATCGGGGCAGAGGGGGAGGATCACCGCCTCCGGCAGGCGGGAGAGGGTGAGGTTCCGGCCATAGAGAATCCGGTACTCCTGCTCCAGGGTGCGCATCAGGTCCAGGGAGCACTCCAGGCAGGTGCGGGAGAGCCGGAAGACCGCCTCCTGACCGCAGTCGGAGGTGTAGGCGGGAACCGCGTAGGGGAGGATATGGTTGATGCCGGGCAGCAGTCCGGGGACGGGGGAGGCGCGCCGCCGGACGGTATTGCCGCCGATAAAGGGGTACATGGTGGACTCAACGAACCACTGGCCCAGCCGGGGCAGGAAGTAGACGCTGTCCACCGGCTGGTCCCAGGTCCGCATCAGGTCCTTGCCATAGCCGGACAGCACCCCCACCAGCACCATCTTCACCGGGACCCGCTCCTGCCGCAGGATGGGTCCCAGCACCCCCAGCCGGAAGCCGGGGTGCATCAGGTCGTCCACCAAAATCACCGGCCGGTTGAAGGATTTGATGGTGCGTACCTGGCTGGGGATGGGGGAGTAGTAGGGGAACGCCTCCAGCGTGCTCTCCTTCAGGTCGGGAGAGAACACCTTATCCGTGTGAATGGTCTTGGTCACCGTGTTGGGGACAATCTTCCCCCGCAGCATCTTGCCGAAGGGGACGCACATATTCTCCCCCAGGACCCGGGGCTCGGTTGGGGTGGAGGGGACCTGGTTGTACTGGGTGATCTTCTCCAGCAGCCGGTGGTGGATGAGGTCGGAGGACAGGGTAAGCACCAGAGAGCCGGGGCAGAGGCCGGTCAGAGCCAGCTGGAGCCGCTCATGCCCCCTCTGGATGGCGGAGCGCACTCTGGCGTTCTGGGCCAGGGGCTCCTGGATGGAGGTGGACAGGTTCTGGATCAGCACGGTGGGGGCCTGCATATTCACCTCCCGGATGGGGGCGTTCCCCTCCCGGGCGGTGAAGCCCATCCGGGCCAGGAGCCCGTCCAGGGCGGGGGGCATCTGACGGTCCCAGGGCTGGAAGACGGCGTAGACATACTCCTCCTCCAGGGCCCGGGCCAGCAGCTCGCACAAAATCAGGTGGCTCAGGTCCCGGTAGCTCTGGCTCTCGTCCGCGGCCAGCACGGCGACGAGCAGCACGTTCCCCGCCGAGCGCAGACGGATGCGGTTGGCCAGCTGGTGGTCCTCCATGGCGTCAAAGAGCTGGGATGTGGTCAGGCACTGGTAGCAGCAGTACCCCAGCTTCCGCCCGTCCTTCGTGCTGTAGAGGACCAGAAGCCGGTCCCCCCACCGCCTGGCGGCGTTCAGGGCCTCCTCCTGGCCGGGAAGGGCCTGGGCCAGCTCCGCCATGAGGGCATCGTCCAGCCCGTCCGCCCAGAGGAAGTCCAAATCCCCGGCGTAGAGCAGGGGTTTTTCCTGTCCGTCCCGGAGGTACAGGCCGTTTTGATAGATGAAGTCCTGGATAACCGGGTCGATGAAGCTGGAGATGTCCCGGTTCAGGTCCACGCTCTCCCGGATGCGGGTGGAGCTGATGTCCTCCAGGTGCGGGGGGAGCTGGAGGTGAATGACATGTCCGGTGATGGGCAGGTCCCGGGGCAGCTCCCGCTCTCCGGCCCGGCGGAAGATGACGTGGTTCATCTGGTGGATGGAGTAGGGCTGGGGGGGCGCCTGGTAGGAGGAGGCGTTGACCACCACGTCACTGCCCGCCACGATGTACACCTCCTGGCCGGGGAAGAGCTCCACCAGCCGCTTCAGGTCCGCGGGGTTGGCGATGTTCACCGGGATCTCATCGGGGAAGAGGTGGACGTGGAAGTCCCCGGCGATGGACAGGCTGACGATCTGCCGGCGGATCAGGTGGGGCTGGGCCTTCTTGGACCAGGAGAACTCGTCCACCGCCAGATAGACCTCAAAGCCCAGGTCCCGGATGGCGTGGACGATCCCCTTGTGGGACAGGGTGAAGGGGTCGAAGGTCCCGGGGAAGAAGGCGACCTTCCGGGGCTTTTCAAAGGTGAAGGGCCCGTGGTCCAGCCGGCGCAGGGCGATAAAGCGGTTGATATGGGCCAGGGCGGCGGCCCGGTAGAAGAAGGTCAGGCGGTCCTGTCCGGGGGTCTCCTCCTTGGTGAGGAAGAGCAGCTTCCGGTAGCTCAGGGAGAACAGGCGGGCCTTCTCGTCCATGTCCAGGATGGCGCTCTCGAAGAGGAGCTTTCCGGTGACCAGCAGGGCCTCCTGCCGCACCGCCTCCCGGTAGTGGGCCAGCCCCTGGAGGAGAAGTCCCAGCAGGGTCTGGCGGCGGGCCTCATAGACCCGCTCCGGCTCGGAGAAGCGGCTGCGGTAGCCGGGGTAGTGCTGGAGGAGCACCGCGATGGTGTTCAGCGCCCCGGCCACGGCGGAGTCGTTGGGGGAGCCCAGCAGCTCCTTGAGCCAGAGCACCTGCTCGTCCAGCTCGCTGGGGTGGAGGTAGAGGGCCGCCCCGCCCAGATACACCGGGATGTATTTGGAGATCTCATACTGGCCCATCTCCAGCCCCTTGCCCAGCTCCACCACCACCTCATTCCTCTGATCCCGGCTGAGCATGGACAGGGTGTAGATGAGCGCGAAGCCGGCGGTGTTCCGGACCACCACCCGCTCGGACACCTTGACCAGGTTGGAGAAGTGGGTGGCAATGTGGAGGATGTGGGTCTTGACCCCGTGGGTCACCTGGTCCCGGAGCAGCTCCACCCCGGCCACCTTGACAATCCAGGGGGTAGCGGTCTTCAGGTTGTCCAAAAAGACCTCGCTGGTGATGTCGGTGCCGTACAGGGCCTGCTCCAGCTCGGCCGCGTCCTCCCCCGCCCGGCAGAGGATCTTGTACTGGAGGAAGAGGGTGGTCAGCTGCTTGGAGCGCACCGTGCGGGCGGCCTGAACGATGCGGGCCATCTGGGGGTGGCTGCGGGGAATGGAGCGCTGGGCCTCCCGCAAAAACTCCAGGCCGGCGGTGACCAGGCGCAGGTCGTCCGAGGTGACATAGCAGGCGGCAAAGCGGATCAGCTGCTCCCGGGTCTCCTCCCCGTAGTGGCGGGGGGGCAGGTAGCGCACGGCGTCCAGCAGGGTGAAGGCGGTGTCGGGGGCGATCTTCTCGGGCTCGGTGCAGTACTTCAGAATGGCGTCCAGGAAGCGGGGGATGTCCCCGGGCCGGGCGTGCTCCAGCATGGCGGCGATGGCCAGCTTCAGGGTATAGCCCATGTGGGAGCGCTGCTGCTGGGTGGTGCGGTGGTCGGGGAAGAGGATCATGTCCAGATACTGCTCCCACAGGGTAAAGGGGACCTCCTCCGCCGGGTCGTGCTCCGCGTCGGCGGGGATTTCCTTCTGATAGACCAGGTGGAAGCGGGCGATGATCTGGCCGATGAGGGCGGCGGCCTGGCGGCGGATATCCCCCTCGCGGTGGACCAGCAGCTCATAGAGGAAGGAGAGGGCCTGGGTCTTCTGCCGGACGGACAGGTAGGTAAAATACTCCTCAAAGATGTTGAGGTAGGCCCGCAGCTGCTGCCAGCTCTTGGTGGAGCGGGCCCCCTCGATGATGTTGCCGAACTTCCGCTCGTTGGACAGCATGTGCATCAGGCGCAGGTTGTGCTCCACCGACAGCTGGATCAGGCTGTTCAGGGTCTCCTCCTGTCCCATGAGGGCGGGGGCCTTGGGAGGGGCGGGGATCTGGGGCTGGCCGGTGAGGTCCACATCCACCCCCAGGGAGCGCATATAGTCCTCAAAATCCCGGAGCTTGCTGTAGACGAACTCGTACCGGCGGCGCTTCATGGTGTCCACGTTGTCCAGCTTGGAGAGGATGACCTGATAGGACTCGTCCAGGGGGTAGAGGACCACGATCTCCTTCCCCTGGCTGTCCCGCTCGGACTTGGAGCGGAAGTCGGCGTAGATCAGCAAAAGGGACTCCACCGACAGGTCGTCCAGCTCCAGGTCCCAGGTGGAGTGGTTGGAGGCGATATGGCTGATGTCCTCCATCCGCCGGCCGGTGAGCCACTGGTCGGTGTAGTAGTAGTGGAGGTAGGGGACCCGCTCCCCGGGGCGGCAGCCGAATTTCCCCACGTCGTGGGCGGCGGCGGCGGCGGAGATGAGGGCCAGGTCCACCTCCACCCCCGCCCGCTTCAGCCCCTGGGCGGCGGTCATGGCGATGTAGTGTACCCCGGAGATGTGGCTGAGGGTCTTGAAGGGGGTGACCTCCAGGCCCAGGCGCATGAGCTCATAGAGGAACTCCCCCCGCCAGGCGGCCAGGAAGCGGCGGTACTCCCGGGCCTTGTCGCAGTCCTCATACTCCTCCTCGCTCAGGAACTGGAAGTCCCACATGGGGTCGAAGGGGAGGGCGGCCCGCTCGTGGTCCAGCAGCACCTGGAGCACGGTGAGATAGAACCGCGCCCCGGGGCCGCACGCCTCCGCCTCGGGCGCGAAGCCGTTGTTGGGGAACATGATGCGGCACACATACTGATAGCAGAACGGCCCCCAGCCCTGCTCCGGCGCCTTGGGGCAGAGCCGCTCCAGAACGGGCGCGCACAGCTCCAGCACCTTCAGGCAGCTCAGGCGTCCCTGGATGGGGAAGAGTCCGTCCAGCCCCTGGGTCCAGTGGGGGGACCGCAGCAGCTCCAGCGCCGCGCGCCGGCTGGGATAGCGGTCGGGCTGACCGGCGGACAGGGCCTCCGCAATCTCCCGGCTGACCTGGCGGACCAGCTTTTCGTTCATAGACAGCCACCTCATTTTTCTGATAGAGTGGGGCCCGCGCCAATCTCTCCTTGGGGCGGGCCGCAGGGCAGTTATTTTATTTTACCACATTCCCTCCCCCTTGGAAAGAGAGAAAATCCGATAAAAAAACGCCGGGGACACGTCACATCTCCGTGTCCCTGGCGGTGCTGGGGCCGGTATTGCTCAGGTCGCCACATTGATCTCCCCGGCGGGGGCCTCGGGGGTCTGGGCGGCGGCGTACTGCTGGATACCCGCCTCCGGACTGGGCGCGGCGGAGGCGGCCAGCTTCTGGGCCTGCTCCCGCAGTTCCATCCGGGCGGCGGCGAGCTGGTTCTGCTGCCGGTTGTCCACCGCCGCCTCCTGCAAATAGCCCGCCTCCCGGAGTATCCGCATGGTCCGGCTTCTGTTTTGGGCCAGCTTGAGCCGCTGGGCCTCCCGGCGGCGGTTCTCCTCCTCCAGGCGCTTGCGGCGGGTGTCGGTCAGCTTCTCCCGCTCCAGCTCCCGGCTCTTTTTCCCCGCCCGGTTCACCGCCTTGCGCAGCTGGTTGATGGCCGCCTGGATGCGTTGGGCGTTCTCCGGGTCCGTGCGCTTGGCGGCCTGGAGCTGGGCAATCTGCCTCCTGGCGTACCCCGAGGCGGAGGAGACCTGGGCCTTGTTCTTCGCCCGGGACAGGCGGGCGTAGGCCTCCAGGGGGGCGTCCCCGTACCGGGCGCTGTTCTTGGGCAGCTGGAGCTGCTGGCGCCGGGCCTCCCCCTTCTCTTTGGCCTCCTTCATCATCTCCCACAGGTCCGGAGCCTCTGACCGCTCCCGCTCCAGCGCGGAGACAAGCGCCTCCCCTCCAGCCGGATACTGGCTCTGGGCCGCGCCCTGTGTCCCTGTTACCGCCATGCTCTGTTCCCTCCTCCACCTGTATGCAGCATTCCGCTCCCGCCGTGCGGCCGTGCTATACTCCTTATATCGGCAGCTTCTGGAAAAAATGAAGGGGCCCCAGGGGGTTCTGCGCCGGATTTTACAATCTTCAAGGAATTTTAATTTGCATTTGGCGGAAAGTGTAGTATAATGGGCAGGAACGAAACAAGTCGCTCCGGTTCCGGGGCGCGGAGAGGTGATTGCTTTGACCTGCGACGTACTCATCGCCGGAGCGGGCTACGCGGGCGCGGCGGCGGCCAGGGTTTTGGCGGAGAAGGGGCGGCGGGTGCTGCTGCTGGAGCGCCGGGACCACATCGCCGGCAACGCTTACGACTGTCTGGACCAGCACGGGGTGCTCATCCACCAATACGGCCCCCATATCTTCCACACCAACGACAGGCAGGTGTTTGAATTTCTGTCCCGGTTTACCCAATGGCGGGACTACCAGCACCGGGTGGCGGCCAACATCCCCGACCCGGCCCACCCGGACCGGCGGGGCTGGCGGCTGCAATACCCCGTCCCCTTCAACCTCACCTCTCTGGAGGAGGCGTTCGGGGCGGAGGAGGGCAAACGACTGGGGGAGAAGCTGATTGCTGTCTACGGGGCAGAGAAGAAAGTCACCATCCTGGAGCTGCGGCAAAATCCCGACCCTGAGATTTCCGCCATCGCGGACTATGTGTATGAGCACGTCTTTGTCCGCTACACCATGAAGCAGTGGGGCCAGCGGCCGGAGGACATCGACCCCAACACCACCGCCCGGGTCCCCGTCTTCCTCTCCCGGGACGACCGCTACTTCCAGGACACCTATCAGGGGATGCCGCTGGAGGGCTACACCAAGCTCTTTGCCCGGATGCTGGACCACCCCAGCATCACCGTGGAACTGGGGACGGACGCTCTGGACCGGCTGGAGCTGCGGGAGGGTAACATCCGGCTGGACGGAGTCCCCTTTGACGGTCCGGTCCTCTACACCGGCCAGGCGGACGAGCTGTTCGGCTTCCGGTTCGGCCCCCTGCCCTACCGGACCCTGGACTTCGTGTTCGAGACCTGGCAGGGCCGGGATTACACCGCCCCCCACGCCCCCTATCCCGACCTGGACCACCCTCTGCGGGGAGGAGATTTTTTCCAGACCCACGCCACGGTAAACTACACCATGGACGAGGACTACACCCGCATCACCGAATTTAAGCGCCTCACCGGCCAGGAGCTGCCCGGAGTGACCACCATCGTCAAGGAGTACTCCCGGGCCTATACCGGGGCGGCGGGGGAGATCCCCTACTACGCCATCATAAACCCGGAGAACAACGCCCTGTACGCCCAATACGCGGCGGAGGCGGAGAAGTATCCCAACCTCCACCTTCTGGGCCGCCTGGCGGAGTACAAGTACTACAATATGGATGCCATTACCGCCCGGGCCCTAGCGCTGGCGGACCGGCTGTAAAATTCCCCCGCGGGGCGGAAGAAACTAATATTAGGAGAATTGACCAATGGAAAAGCTGATTACCTTCGCCGTCCCCTGCTACAACTCGGCGGCGTACATGGACCACTGCATCGAGACCATCCTCCAGGGGGGGGAGGACATTGAGATCATTCTGGTGGACGACGGCTCCACCAAGGACGACACCCCCGCCATCTGCGACCGGTACGCCCAGCAGTACCCCGACACCGTCCGGGTCATTCACCAGGAGAACGGCGGCCACGGCGAGGGGGTCAACCAGGGCCTGCGGAACGCCCGGGGCATCTACTACAAGGTGGTGGACTCGGACGACTGGCTGGATGTCCCCGCCCTCCGCAAGGTGCTGGACAAGCTGCGGCAGTTCGTCCGGGACCAAAAGCCGGTGGACATGATGGTCTCCAACTACGTCTATGAGCACGCGGAGGACAACACCCGGCGGGTGATGCACTACCGCAACGTCTTCCCGGTGGGGCGGGTCTTCGGCTGGGACCACATCGGGCGGTTCCGTCCCTCCCAGTACCTGCTGATGCACTCGGTCATCTACCGCACCCAGCTGCTGCGGGACTGCGGCCTGGAGCTGCCCAAGCACACCTTCTACGTGGACAACATCTTTGTCTATCAGCCCCTGCCCTGGGTGAAGAACATCTACTATATGGACGTGGACCTCTACCGCTACTTCATCGGCCGGGCGGACCAGAGCGTCAACGAGAAGGTCATGGTGGGCCGGGTGGACCAGCAGGTGCGCATCACCCGCATCATGATCGACGCCCACAACCTGCGGGAGGTCTCCGCCCAGCACAAGAAGCTGGGACGGTACATGTTCAGCTATCTGGCCATGATGATGACCATCTCCTCCATCTTCCTGGAGATCGCCGGGACCCCGGAGTGCCTGGGCAGCAAGACCGAGCTGTGGGAGTACCTGCGCACGGTGGACTCAGGCATCTACCACCGGATGAAGTACCTGGCCGTGTCCGCGGTGGGCAACTTTCCCGGCTATCAGGGGCGGCGGCTGTCCGTGGGCCTGTACCGGCTGGCCCGGCGAATTTACAAGTTCAACTGACCCCTCCTCTAAATTCAAAAACCAGAGCGGCCCCATCTAAAGGGACCGCTCTGGTTTTCATCTGGGCAGGGGCTATGGGGTTTCCTCCTCCACATACTCCAAAATATCCCCGGGCTGGCAGTGCAGGACCTTGCAGATGGCGTCCAGCGTGCTGAACCGGACCGCCTTCACCTTCCCCGTCTTCAGATAGGAGAGGTTTACGTTGGATATCCCCACCTGGGCGGCCAGGTCGTTCAGCCGCATTTTCCGGTCCGCCAGCATCCGGTCAAGGCGTATCACGATCATAGTGTGTGATCCACCTCATCCTGCAAGCCCACCCCGTACTGGATGATGTACGCGGCCACCAGGCAGGCCACGCTGGGGACGAGCATATTTGCCGTGCCCTGTCCCGTGGCAATGGACACCTTCCCATCGGATACCAGGTTGGTGAGCCAGCAGATGAGCAGCTTGACAAAGGGGACCAGGACCGCCACCGCAAACTGGAGCAGCCCGTAGCACAGCAAACAGGAGGCGTTTTGCTCAACGAAGATATCTCCCCTGCGTATGTTGGAGCAGACGCGGCTCAGGAACCAAAGGGCGCACATGGCGGGGAGGGCATAAACGGCGAACATGAGGGAGAGTCCGACGTGTATCCTCGGGTCGATGCGGCCCGCGCTCCCCTCCCAGACGTGGATGCTGTCCCCCATGTTGACGGTCATGCTCCGGGAGAGGGGGTCGTGCTCCTCCTCCGCGTAGATGGCCCCCTCATAGCTCCCCGCGGCGGTGTGGAGAAAGAAGGACTGGCGGCCCAGCACGCTGAGGACGGTACACAGGGCGAGGAAACCGATGGAAAGATAGCATACCACCCCCAAAAACCCGGCGGCCCGGCTGGCCCAGCGCTGATTTGCGAGCTTCAAAAGGAACTTCATATTCATCACCTCCGCCCCTATGGTATCAGACCTCATCATGAAAGTCAAGATGTTTTTAACGACTATCATTAAATTTTTATCGAGAGGAATGAATTACCATCCTCCCCAACCCGTCAAAACCGCCCCTGCCCGGAGAAGCTCCTCTGGGCAGGGGCGTGATGTTTGGGGAAGTCGGGATGGACGGGGTTCCCTACACGTGGTAGCAGCCCCCGCCGATGAACTCCCGCATGAGGGAGGTATTGGGGATGCTGTCTGCGGGGATGGGCAAGAAGTAGTTCAGGAATTTCAGCAGCCGCTTGGCCTCGATATACTCCTCACTGTCCCGGGGGACCCCGAAGAGGAGGGGCTGGACGTAGGGCTTGAGCAGGGCGGTCTCATAGATCAGGGCGGAGTTGAAGATGGCGTCCGCGCTGTCCTGGAAGGGGAAGATGTTGTTCTCCTCCCCCCGCCGGACTGAGGGCCACATCCGGATGGTGGCCTGGGCGCTGTGTCCCCGGGTCCGGGCGTCCCGCTCGATGCGCCGGAGGAGCCGGGCGTCGGTGGTGGGGATACGGTTGTGGTCGTCGATGTTCAGGGTGGTCAGGCAGCTGATGTAGATCTTGTACTTGCTCTCCTGGGGCAGGGAGTGGGTAAACTGGTCGTTGAGGCAGTGGATGCCCTCGATGACCAGCACGTCCCCCTCTCCCAGGGCCAGGAAGGTCCCGTTGTACTCCCGCACCCCCTTCTTGAAGTTGAAGGTGGGCAGCTCCACCGTCTCCCCGTTCAGCAGGCGGACCATGTCGGTGTTGAACTGCTCCACGTCCATGGCCCCCAGGCCCTCGAAGTCGTACTGGCCGTTCTCGTCCCGGGGGGTGTCCTCCCGGTTTTTGAAGTAGTTGTCCGTGCCGATGGCGTGGGGGTGCAGCCCGCAGGCCCGCAGCTGGGTGGACAGCCGGTGGGAGAAGGTGGTCTTCCCCGAGGAGGACGGTCCGGCAATCATGACAAAGCGGACTCCCTTCCGGGCGGCGATTTCGGCGGCGATGTCCCCAATCTTCTTCTCCATCATGGCCTCCTGGGCCAGGATGAGCTGCATGGCCCCGTCCTGGGAGATGGCGGTATTCAGCTCCGCCACATTGGAGGCGTTCAGCGCCTCGAAGCGCAGGGAGGACTCGTAGAGGGTCTGGAACACCTTCCGGGAGGGGCGGAACTCCCCCAGCTGGTTGGGGTCGTTCTGGGTGGGCAGCCGGAGGATGAACCCGTCCCCGAACGTCTCCAGGGCGAAGCACCGGATGTACCCGGTATCGGGGGCCATATAGCCGTAGAAGTAGTCCACAAAGCCGTCCAGGGAGTAGACATTGACCCGGGAGTTGATCCGGAAGCTGAGCAGCTGCGCCTTGTGGACCAGTCCAGTCCGGCGGAACAGCTCGATGGCGTCGTCGGTGCTGATGGAGCGCTTCTCAATGGGCACAGCCAGCCGGGACAGCTCCCGCATCCGGGCCTCCACCCGCTCCAGAAGGGCCTGGTCCAGGGTAAAGCTCCCGCTGGCCCGGATGAACAGGGCGCTGCTCAGGGAGTACTCCACCCCGATCCGCCCGATGTTCTCCTGCCCCGCCACGTCGTAGAACGCCTTGAGCATCAGCAGCACCGCGCTGCGCTCATAGGTCTGAATGCCCGGCTTGTCTTTGGCGGTGACCATCTTCAGGGTGCAGTCCCGGTCCAGGGGCTTGTGCAGCTCGCACAGCTTTCCGTCCCGGTTGACCAGCAGGATGTCCCAGGGCAGCTGCGCCTGAAAGTCCGCCGCGATGGTTTTGTAGGGGGTCTGGCTGGGGTAGGTGTACTCCTTCCCGTCCACGGTGACTGTGAACATCGTTTTCTCTTCCATAGAAGCTCCTCCTTCTCTTCATCTCCGCCGGTCCGGCGGCAGTGGCCTCCCCTCTATCATACAATATTTCCGCCCGAAACACAAGGGATTTTGTGGACTTGGACGGGGTAATTGAATGAGTAAACAATTAATGAATAAAGAGCCTCTGTGTGGGATCCCCCCGCCACCTTCGGTGTGTACCGGTTGGACGGAATCCCTCCACCGCCTCCTCCGTCGGCGGTCCCCCTCCCTTTGGCAAGGGAGGCTTTATGCATAACCCTTCCAACTTGCAGCCCTTTAGGCCCCCTTGCGAAAGGGGGCTGTCACCGCCGCAGGCGGTGACTGGAGGATTCCCCAGGGTTGTGCCGCGTCTTTGTTCACAGCTTGTTTCCTCATTCAATTACCCTGTGGACTTGGACGGGCCCAACAGAGACTTCCAGCCTGTCACCCCTATTGATGCCACCGCGCCCCAAAAGACTGAAAACTCCAGCCGCTTCCCTTTTCACACTGCAACAAAAAGCCCCCATCCGTCTCCGGGTGGGGGCTTTCTGGAGCAGTTGTAACAGGTCACTAATTCTGCATGAGAAAATTATTGTATATTAATAATTAATAGACTCGTTACACACGCCCTGTTACACTATTTGAATATGGCCCAAAATCCTCCGTCCACCATGTTATCCCAGGAACATTTAACGCATTATAGCTTAAGGTAATTGAAAATCTTGCAGAAAAGGTCACACTCTTCTTATCATTAGAAATCCTCGAATTTGTCGATGTGGCAAATTGCTTATAACTAAAAAGTGCCCCAGCATCAAATCTCGTTATATCTAAAACTGCATCACTACACTCAGAAATCTGTCCGGTACTATCATGATACCTATATGTACCACTAATTGTGTAGGTCATTTCAAAGGTCTTACCTGGCATATGATCCGTTGTTTCACCTAATACATAAAAGCTCTCACTTACTGATCCACTCATCAGCAAATAAGGTTGTAGTGATTCGACTGTCCATGAAATAACACTCAAATCACCTTTGACTGAATTCCAAATAGCCATATAATTCCTAGAATTATATTCCGCTTGATGAGCACTCAAAAAGCTCTCCGTCACATCAAATCCATTTTTATCAATCGCCCTATAGTTAGAATTCTCTGCAAAAAGGTTATCACACACTTCAATAAATAAATTGGTTGGTCCCTTCAATCCACCATCATTATTGCTCTCTTGCGCAAAGGCTACAATAGATAGGAGCGTTAAAAGACATACCACAAATAGCACATACGAAAAACTTCTAAACACCTTTTTCATCATAAGACTCTTTTCTTTACTTTACAAGTGAAACAAATATGTTTGCTGTCAAAACAACTATGAAAAATACAACTGCTCCCCAATAACGGAATTTTCCTTTTTTTCCCTCCTTACTCACTAAATATAAATTAATCGCAATTCCTATCATACAAGAAATGCAAATAATCC
Source organism: Lawsonibacter sp. (assembly GCA_022801435.1). GTDB lineage: Bacteria > Bacillota > Clostridia > Oscillospirales > Oscillospiraceae > Lawsonibacter. The sequence goes on along the minus strand of JAAWSG010000003.1, from coordinate 68,853 downwards.
ACCATATCCGAGTTAAACAAGATAAAAGCAAGAGTGTCCACGCAAAGTCTTGCGTTATCACTTTTTTCATAGAACCACACCTTTGTTATATTGTACCATATTATCCATGATAAGTCAAGATTTTTTGTTATCTATGGCAAGCCGAGAGCGTTGTTTCTTTACTTAGTGGGTTTAGACGAGCCCGACAGAGACTTCCAGCCTGTCACCCCTATTGATACCGCCGCGCCCCAGAAGACTGAACACTCCAGCCGCTTCCCTTTTCATACTGCAACACACAGCCCCGCCCGGAGACGGGCGGGGCTGTGTTGCTGGGCGGGAGGTGGTTTCGTATCAGTGGCATACTGGTTGCTCCAACTGGCTATGCCTGGCTGTGTAAAATCTCTTGTTTGGCGCAATACACCGCGGCCAGTTCCCCAACCACAACAGGAACACCAATACACAAAAGTCTTGCTGTGTAGGAGCTAGGGAACACCGTATAGGCAGCATACTCTATTCCAACTAAAACAACGGCGGCAGCAACAATAAAAAGTACATATTTTTTCCATTTCCGCCTTAGATATTGCCACAACCAAATTTGGAGTTTATCCCATATCAAACCGACCAGAAGACCAAACGTCAGTAACATCACTAGCGCTGCCGGCAGCCACACTTCTAAAGGAAGCTGCTCGACAAACACCGCTAGCAATGCAAATAGCATCAGCCAACCGAGCAAGCCAGCTCGAAGCCAAAAAATAACGTGTAACAGCTGCTTATGCCCTTCGGGAACTTGTTTCATTTTAACACCTCTCACCTTCACCAACTGTTCAGTTATTCTTACTAACCAGCAGTAGCTGAGGCTTAATTGAACATTGATCTACTCCTTTCTCGCCCCCGGTGGTGTGGGATACATTTCTTAAGTTATGTGCAAATCATACCATAAACCCCGGGAATTATCAAGGTTTAATTGTTCAAAAAACCATGCACAGCCCCACCCGTCTCCGGGCGGGGCTGTGTTGCTGGGAAAATCCGGTTATCGCGCTTCCAGCGCACTGGCACAGATCTCCTCAATCCGCTCCAGGTGCGGCCTGTGCTCCGCTTTTCCCATGGAGGTATAAAGCGGGTAGTGGTCACTTCTTCGATAGATTTTCGTGATTTCCTCCAGTTCGTCCGCAACCTGACAAAGAATCTCCAGATTGCGCTCCTGCAATTTCGGGTCGGTTTCATCTAACAGACACTCCAAGCGAAAGTCGAAAAAGTTGCGGAGTTCATATTCAGAAAACACAAAACTTTTCTGTGCGATGTTACTCAAAGGCATAAAATCGGAGGAGGTATCAGAGATGAATTTCTGAGCAACAGTTCTATAATCATAGGATTCCTCCCCATCCTGGACAATTTGTCGCACATAAAAGCAAGCTTGTGCTATCCCTTTAAGTTGATACTCAACGACAGTGCTGGCCACCTTTATATATTGAAACTGCTGGTAGACGGACAACAAAAGTAGGATTGACACAATGACCAGCGCTGTGGACTTGAACTTCGCTTGAGTCCAAAGCTTCTTTTTATCTTCCATCCTTAGCTAATCTCACCATGTAACATAATTTACAGTTGGAAGGCCATAAACATATCCTTTGTTTTTACCTTGGTACGTTCCCACAAAATACAAGTCTATTCTAGCACCTTGAATTGACGGGGTCGTTGATAATTCATCACCAAGTGTTTCAAATATTTTTCTATATTCTGACATTCGGAGTTGATTAAGAGCGGAAGTAGTAGACCATACCAGGCCCGCAATGCTTAAAAGTTGATTAAATAGGCCAAAAATGCCAACCCAAGTACCCATAATAGCTTCAGCAATCGGATTTGTTATACCGTCTATCCGATGCTTTGCCTCTACCAAACGCGCCCTATCTTCTGGTGTATTTTTGAGAGGTATTGATTCCACTTTTTTCTTCACATTTGAATACAATTCAGGAGCCATATTTACTGGGAAAACAGTACCTTCATCAAAATTCACATATTGAACCAGCGTATCACCGACAACATCGTAACGTGTGCTTACCTTTTTCCCGTTTGCATCTGTGGCCCATGCTTCATCAATCGTTGACATGATGTTGCCTTCATCATCTATGATGTACACCAGCCCGCTTCCCAAGGAATTCATATCATAGCCATATCGAGTTGCAAAATCCTCAGACTTAATGAGAGAATACCCGGCGGGCAAGCCAAAATCAAACGCATAGGCTTTGGGCGCTGATTCATTGTTGATATTCAAACCCAAACGAGCGGAATAGATGTCGTCACCCAAAGCAGGTTTCTTTACGGTCTGCACAAGAAGAGAATTGTCATTATAGGAGCTGCCATACATAATCGCTCCATTTTTGCTGGCTACTCCAGCACCATACAACCCAGTCGGCAAACCAATTTCGATGACTTCGGAATTGTACAGCTCGATTTTAATCGGACTGTTCGCTGTTCTGGGGAGAGACATCTCAAAAGACGGGGCTTTCATTTGATAGCTTTCCGCGCTATCCGGGCCGGCGGCAAATGCCATAACGGACATGTTCAAGCTCAATGCCATAACTAGGATACCAGAAATGATTCTACGTTTCATACGCGACTCCTTTCATCCATTTGTCATGTGTTTATGCCGATTCCGTCTCTTTTTGCATTCACTTCTCGCGCTTCAACGTGAGCTAAAAATTATCTGTTCATTATGCTACTCCTTTCGTGCCCCCGGTGGTGTGGGATACATGATAAAATTTCCAATTATATAACACCATTTTTTACCTTATTTGTCAAGATATATCCAAGTAATTTTTTTAACTTTTTTCTTTGATATCCTTAGCGCGCAAAAAATATGGCTCAACACCTGCCCAAAAAGGTCTCTATCCTGGCGGATGAGCGGGACGCGGACCGCGCCGTCCGCTGACTGACCCTCTCCGCTCCAGCTGGACGGAGCCCTGCGCTCAAAAACCGGCTTGACGGGCGGGAAGTTCGTGTTACAATAAGAGGCAGGGACCGTGCGCACCCAGGCGGTCCGGCAAGGAGGAGCCTTATGAAAATTATCGACGCCCATCTCCACCTGTTCCAGCCCTCTCCCCGCACTGACGCCATGGCCCAGGCGGTAGGGCACCAGAACAGCACTGAGCATCTGCGGCAGGTCTACGGCGAGCTGGACATGGTCCACGGGGTGGTCATGGGCAACCGGAGCCTGGACCCCGCCTATCACGACTACCCGGCGGACCTGTTCCACTACTGCGTCGGCCTGGACAGCGCCCTGATGGAGGGCGGGGAGCGGGTCATTCCCGACCTGGCGGAGCGGGTGGAGGAGAATTTGAAGCGGGAGAGCTGCTGCGGGGTAAAGCTCTATCCCGGCTATAACCGGATCTGGCTGTCCGACCCCATCTACCGGCCCATCTACGAGCTGGCCGCCCGGTACGACAAGCCGGTGGCGGTGCATATGGGCCTGACCGCCTTCCCCCGGGCCCAGCTGAAGTACTGCCACCCCCTCACCCTGGACGAGGTGGCGGCGGACTACCCCCATACCCGCTTTGTGATGTGCCACTTCGGGAATCCCTTCCTGGAGTGCGCCGCGGCGGTGGTGGAGAAAAACCCCAATGTGGCCGCTGACCTGTCCGGCTTGCTGGAGGGCCGGGTGGATCTGGAGGCGTACTTCCAGGTCCAGAGCGGATACGCCGGACTGCTGACCACCTGGCTGACGGCCATCTGCCAGTGGGACAGCATCCTGTATGGCACCGACTGGCCCATCGTCAACCTGGAGGAGTATATCCGCTTTATCCAGCGCATCGTCCCTGAGACGCACTGGGAAAAGGTCTTCTTTGACAACGCCAACCGGATTTACGGGCTGGGGGTGTGACCCACAGTGCACACAAGAAAACGCGTCTTTTCCCTCACCGCCGCCCAGCTGAGGTGGATCGCACTGGGCGCTATGCTGCTGGACCACCTGTGGGCCATGGTGATCCCCGGGAGCCAATGGATGAACTACGTGGGGCGGCTGGCCTTTCCCATCTTCGCCTTCCAGCTCGCGGAGGGCTTCCGGCACACCTCTGATTTCCGGCGCTACGCGCTGCGGCTGCTGGTGTTCGCGCTGGTGTCGGAGGTCCCCTTTGACCTGATGTACGCCAGCTCGGTCCTTTACCCCTTCCACCAGAACGTGATGTTCACCCTCCTGCTGGGTCTGCTGGCCCTCCGGGGGCTGGAGCGGGCCAGGCAGCGGCGGACCGCGGGAGGCTGGGCCCTGGGGTTGCTGGGTGTGCTGGCGGCGTGGCTGGCGGGAAGTGTCGGCATGGTGGACTACGGCGGAATGGGCGTTTTGACGGTGGTAGTATTTTACCTGTTCCGCGGCTTCCCCCTGGCCTGGCTGGGCCAGGCGGTGTGCCTGGCGCTGATGAATATGGTCTTCTTCCGGGGGCTCTACGTCCCGGTGGAGCTCTTTGGCCGGGTGTTTGAGCTCCAGACCCAGGGCTTCGCGGTGCTGGCGCTGGTCCCCATCTGGCTCTACGGCGGGGAGAAGGGCCGGGGCGGACGGCTGCTCCAGTACGGCTCCTATATGTTCTACCCCCTGCACATGCTGCTTTTGTATCTGGTGAAGCTCCTGGCGTGACCCTCCGGAGCGCAAAAAAACTGCCTCCTTCCGCTAATGCGGAGGGAGGCAGTGATCGATTTGCCGGTCCGGCGGACGGGGGAGGATTACTTTCCGGCCCAGTTGCCGGTGGCCTCGGCGGTGAGGTAGGCGTTGACGAAGCCGTCCAGGTCCCCGTCCATGACCGCGTTGATGTTGCTGGTCTCGAAGGCGGTGCGGTTATCCTTGACCATCTGGTAGGGCATGAAGACGTAGGAGCGGATCTGGCTGCCCCACTCGATCTTCAGCTGGACGCCCTTGAGGTCGGAGATTTTTTCCGCCTTCTCCTGCATCTGGAGCTCCACCAGCTTGGCCCGGAGCATTTTCATACAGTTGTCCTTGTTCTGGAACTGGGAGCGCTCCTGCTGGCTGGCCACCACCACCCCGGTCGGCTTGTGGATGAGGCGCACGGCGGAGGAGGTCTTATTGACGTGCTGTCCCCCCGCGCCGGAGGCCCGGTAGACCTGCATCTCGATGTCCTCGGGGCGAATTTCCACCTCCACGTCCTCGGGCAGGTCGGGCATGACCTCCACAGAGGCGAAGGAGGTCTGCCGCCGGGCGTTGGCGTCGAAGGGGGAGACCCGTACCAGCCGGTGGACGCCGTGCTCCCCTCTCAGGTAGCCGTAGGCGTTCTCCCCCTCGATCATGATGGTGGCCGACTTGATGCCCGCCTCGTCGCACTCCTGGTAGTCCATCACCCGGCAGGCGAAGCCGTGGCGCTCGCTCCAGCGGGTGTACATCCGGTAGAGCATCTGGGACCAGTCCTGGGCCTCCGTCCCCCCCGCGCCGGCGTGGATGGTCAGGATGACGTTGCAGCTGTCGTACTCGCCGGTGAGCAGGGTCTCCAGCCGGGCGGTCTCCATCTCCCCCTCCAGCCGGAGATACCCCTCCTCCAGCTCGGGGAGGAGGGAGCTGTCCTCAAACTCGTTGCCCATCTCGCACAGGGCCATCAGGTCGTCCCACTGGCCCTGCCGCTTGTTCTGTCCGTCCACCTTGTTCTGAAGGACCTTGATCCGCTGCTGCACCCGCTGAGCCTTGGCCAGGTCGTCCCAGAAGCCGTCCGCCGCAGACTCCGCCTGGAGCATATCCAGCTCCCGCAGCGCCCCCTCCAGGTCCAGCGCCCGGGCCAGCTGTTCCAGCTCCGGGGCCAAGTTGTTCAGCTTTACCTTGTATTCATCAAACTGAAGCATCCTACTTCCCACGCTTTCTTTGTGATTCCCCGATATTATATATGACCAGGCGCAAATTGTAAAGGGGAATTACACGAAAGCCGCCACTGTGCATAAAAGCAAAAAAGAAGTGACCCTTGACTGCCCGTTTTGTAATCCGCTGCAGTCAAGGGTCACTTCTGTTCGCTCTTATTATCTAACATCATATGGCTACCTCCGTTTCTATTGGATACGCCTTGCCGCGTCCCCTCTGACCCGCTCCGCACACCGCCTGGACCATCCCTTTCAGCCGTTCTTACAGCTGCATTCCTCATACGTGAGGCACATTGGCCGCTCCTGCACGTTTGCTGTCTTATGGTTCCGCCGCTCCGCGCTGTCCTGAATGCCGCCCGTCCGGTCAGGTGTCACCGGCGTTTTGCTTGGTCACGCAAATGGCTGCCTTTCTTCCCTCTGGTTTCGGTTTTGTTTATTCTCGACCCTGCGGTCCGGCTTCAGGTGCTGGGGCACTCCCTAGTACATGGGACTCACCTCTTTCTGGTCATAATATACCATACCAGCCGGGTTGATGTCAAGCTTTTTTGTTCGTTTTTTCAGACAAATCCGCTCCTCTGTTTTTGGCGTTTTTGACAGGAGGACGGCTGTCCGTCTCTGGAGCGCAGAAAAAATCCCGGCCCTCTGCTTGGAAGGCCGGGTGGCGCGGTTGGAACGGGAGGGGTCAGCGCCGGATGAGCTTGTTCATATCCTCCAGACATCTGGGACAGATATTTTTGCCTCGGAATTCAATGATGTCCTTTTCGTTGTCGCAGAAAATACAGGCGGGCTGAAACTTCCTCAGCACGATAGAAGGGCCGTCCATGTAGATTTCCAAAGCGTCTTTTTCTTCAATATCCAGGGTGCGGCGCAATTCGATGGGAAGTACGATTCGGCCCAGCTCGTCCACCTTGCGAACGATACCAGTGGATTTCATACGTGTTGCCTCCTTTTTTCTTTCATACAGCAGCGGGCGGCGCGGAAATCTTCAGCGCATACATTTTTCCCCTCTATTGTACCGACAAAAAAAACCGATGTCAACTGTTTCTGTCGGGAAAAAAGGGAGAAAAAATGTAGAAATTTTGCAGAAACAGGGGAAACAGCTGGATTTTTTTGTAAATTTCCAGTCGTCCCCCATTCATGAACCCTCCGCCCGGCCCATAGAGATGGATTGGAAGGGGGAATCCATCTTGACAATGAGCGTGATTTGGACCGGGATGGTAGCGCTGTCCATTCTGTGCGGACTGGCCGTGGGCAGGGGGCCGGAGGTGGCAGCCGCGGCGGTGGAGGGGGCGGGCGCGGCGGTGGAGCTGGCCATCTCCATCGCGGGGATGCTGTGTCTGTGGACGGGGGTGATGGAGGTCATGCGCCGGTCGGGGCTGTCAGATCAGCTCTCCCGGCTGCTGGCCCCGGTGCTGCGCCGGCTGTTCCCCCAGGCCGCCGGGGACCGGGCCGCCATGGACAGCATCTCGGCCAACGTCTCCGCCAACCTGCTGGGGCTGGGCAACGCGGCCACTCCGCTGGGGCTGGACGCGGCAAGGCGGCTGGTGCGGCACAGCCCGGGGGTGGCCTCTGACAGCCTGTGTATGCTGGTGGTGTGCAATACCGCCTCCCTCCAGCTCATCCCCACCACGGTGGCCACCGTCCGGGCGGCGGCGGGGAGCGCGGCCCCCTTTGACATCCTGCCCGCGGTCTGGCTGGCCTCGGCGCTGTCGGTGGGGGTGGGGATTCTGGCCTGCCGGCTGTTCGCCCGGGTGTGGAGGGACTGAGGATGGACCTGCTTTTCACCATGCTGGTCCCGCTGACCATCTGCGCCGTCTCGCTGTACGGGGTGGGGCGGAAGGTGGATGTGTACGCCGCTTTGGTCCAGGGGGCGGGGTCGGGGCTGGAGACCCTGGTGCGCATCTTCCCCGCGCTGGTGGGGCTGATGACGGCGGTGTATATGCTCCGGGCCTCGGGGGCGCTGGAGCTGATGGCCGGGGCGCTGACTCCGGTGCTGGAGGGGCTGGGACTGGACCCGGAGCTGCTCCCCCTGATGCTGGTCCGGCCGGTGAGCGGCTCCGCCGCCCTGGGGGTGGGGGCGGAGCTCATCTCCACCTACGGCCCCGACTCCCGTCTGGGGCGCACGGCGGCGGTGATGCTGGGCTCCACCGAAACCACCTTCTACACCATCGCCGTCTACTTCGGCGCGGTGGGGGTCACCAAGACCCGGTACGCCATCCCCGCCGCCCTGTGCGCCGACCTCACCGGTTTTCTGGCGGCCTCCTGGGCGGTCCGGCTGTGCTTCGGGTAGCCAGAAGATGGGCCCCCTCCAAGGAGGGAGCCCATCTGGTTATCCCAGGGAGATGTCCCGGGTGGCCCAGGCGTTCAGGTCCCAGCCCGCGGTGCGGCCGGCCTGATACTCATAAAACCCCTGACACCCGATCATGGCGGCGTTGTCCCCGCAGTATTTCAGCTCCGGGAGAAAGAGGGCGTCCCCGCTCTCCCCGCAGGCGGCCTGGAGCCCTGCCCGGATCGCGCTGTTGGCGGCCACCCCTCCGGCCACGGCGATTTTTTGGTATCCCGTTTCCCGGGCGGCCTGCATCACCCGTGGAACCAGGCTGTCCCGCACCGCCCGTCCGAAGCTGGCGGCGAAGGAGGGCAGGTCCAATTCCTCCCCCTTCTGCCGGGCGTTGTGGATCAGGTTCAGGCTGGCGGTCTTCAGCCCTGAGAAGGACATATCCAGCTCCGCCCCCGCCACATGGGCAACGGGGAGGGTGTACCGGTCCCCGTCTCCGCCCTGAGCCAGCCGGTCCATGGGGGGCCCGCCGGGGTATCCGATGCCCAGCACCCGGGCCACCTTGTCAAAGCACTCCCCGGCGGCGTCGTCCCGGGTGCTCCCCAGGACGGACATCTCGGTGTAGGAGCGCACATCCACAATGGCGGTGGTCCCCCCGGAGACGCACAGGCAGACAAAGGGGGGCTCCAGCGATGGGTGGGTGATGTAGTTGGCGGCGATGTGGCCCCGAACGTGGTGGACGGGGATGAGGGGCAGGTCCAGGGCCAGCGCCGCCCCCTTGGCGAAGTTGACCCCCACCAGCACCGCCCCGATCAGGCCGGGGGCGTAGGTGACAGCCACGGCGTCCAGGCTGGACTTGGTCAGTCCGGCCTCCGAGACCGCCCGGTCCGCCAGATACGAGATGGCCTCCACATGCTTCCGGGAGGCGATCTCCGGGACCACCCCGCCGTAGACCGCGTGCATCTCAATCTGGGAGGACACACAGCCGGACAGCACCTCCCGCCCGTCCCGCACCACGGCGGCGGCGGTGTCGTCACAGGAGGATTCGATGGCAAGGATGTTCACGACGCGCCCCCTCCTTTGAAGTCCCGGGTCATAATCAGGGCGTCCTCTTTGGGGGAGTGGTAGTAATCCCGCCGCAGGCCCGCCGGATGAAAGCCGTGCTTCTCATACAGGCCGATGGCGGGGGCGTTGGAGGCCCGGACCTCCAGGGAGAGGAAGGCCAGATGGGCGGCTCCGAAGCGGCAGAACACGTCCAGCAGGGCGGAGGCCACCCCGTGCCGCCGGGCGTCGGGCGCGACAGCGATGTTGTCAATATACCCCTCGTCCAGGATGGTGTGGAGGCCGGCATACCCCAGAACGTACCCCTCCTCCCCGTCCTCGGCCACGATGAAGTTGGTTTGGGGGTCGAAGAGGGCGTCCTCCAGCAGGCCCTCGCTCCACGGGTCGGAGAAGCAGGCCCGTTCCAGAGCGGCAATCTGGGAGATGTGGCTGCGGTCCATGGGGACGATCTCATAATACATACGCAAACCTCCTTGCTTGATTTGACCGCGTCTCGCTTTTATTTTGTATAGTATAGCAGGCTTTTCCCCGTTGGGCAAGCAAAAAAGAACGGACCTCCGAAAAGGCCCGCTCTTTTGATTGCGTTATCTGGATACAAGCTCCAGCTGGCAGTTGTTCTCGCTGTCCAGCACCAGGTTTATGCTGCTGATATTCATAAAGCCGAACCCGGCATAACCGCTGTTGCCCGGGGTGTAGTTCTGGCAGAGCATCACGCTCAGGATGGACCGGGCATTGGGTTTCTCCGCGTAGAGGCGGCGCAAAATGTCCATGTCGACCTCTGCGATTGTTTCAAAGGGCACACCCGGGGTCAGGGACGCCTCCCCACGGTTGACCGGTTTTCCGCCGGCAGCATCCACAATCGCGTAGTTGTAGAGAGAATCCAGCTTGACACAGCCGGCCAGACGCACCCGGTTCCCGCTGAGCACCTCTACCTCCAGATACTGCCCATCGGTCCACTCCTCCCGGTAGGAGTAGGTCCTGCCGTCCGCGGGGACCTCGCTGCCGGAGACAAACCGGGGGAAGGGATACTTGGTGGTATCGCCGGTCCCAGTGCCGGTCCCTGTTCCTGTGCCGGTTCCCGTACCGGTTCCAGTGCCTGTGCCAGTCCCGGTCCCTGTTCCTGTTCCCGTACCGGCCCCAGTGCCTGTGCCAGTTCCCGTACCGGTTCCAGTGCCCGTACCGGTCCCAGTGCCTGTGCCAGTCCCGGTCCCTGTTCCTGTACCGGTTTCGTCATCCGGCTTTGTCCCTCCCGACTGAGCCACAAATACCTGCACATAGTACCCGCCGCACCTGCCGATGCCGACACCGGTGAAGCCGCTTTGCAGAATATTCGCCTTGTGTCCGGGGGAACTCATCCACATCTTGATGGCGTTCTCCGGGGTATAGGCGCTGGAGACGATATTCTCGCCCGCCATATAATACCGCACCCCGCACTCATTCAGAACGGTGCTGAAATCCCGCCCGTCCGGCCGGGTGTGGTCAAAGAGCTCGGGCATCTCGTCCGCCCGGATCTGCGCCGCCTCGGCCAAGCTGCTGTTGGTGGCCAGCGGGGGCAGACCAACCTTGGCCCGCTCCTCATTGGTCAGCCGGAACAGCTCCGCAATGTATTCCTCCTGCAAAAGGGCGTCCTTGACCGTGACGGTGCAGGTTCCCTCCACCCCGTTGGAGGCGGTGGCGGTGATGGTAGCCGTGCCCGGACCCACAGCGGCCACCTCGCAGTAGCTGCTCTTGGGCTCCACGGTGACCACAGACGTGTCGCTGGAGCTCCAGGTCAGGTCGGAGAAGGGGAGCTTGGCGGGCTCAATTTTGGCGGTGACCATGATCTTGGTGTCCAGATACAGTGTGCTGTTGGAGGCGGTCAGGCTGATGCTGGCGGCCTCTGTCGTGGGCTCGGTGACGGTGACGGTCTGGCTCCCCTTCACCCCGTTGGAGGCGGTGGCGGTAATGATGGCGCTCCCGGCCTTCACAGCGGTCACTGTGCCGGTGCGGCTGACCGCAGCCACGGCGGGATTGCTGGAGCTCCAGGTCACGGTTTGATTGGCTGCGTCGCTGGGGGTCACAACGGCGGAGGCGGTGGTGGTCTCCTTCACCGCCAGGCTGGTTTTGCCCAGGCTCACCGCCACCCCGGCGACCGGCTTGGAGGGCGTGTCGGCCCGGAGGAAGAGCTGTACCCAGTTGCCCTGGTCATAGCCCACCCCGATGGCGTTAAAATCCTTGTGCAGGATGTTGGCCTTGTGTCCGGGGGAGTTCATCCAGCCCTCCACCACCGCGGCGGGGGTGGAGAAAGCGGTGGCGATGTTCTCTCCGGCGGTGATGTAGGAGATCTTCAGCTCGTCCAGGGCGGTAAAGCAGCTCCTGCCGTCCGGGCGGGTGTGGTCAAACAGCTTCTCCAGCTCCTTGGCCCGCACTCCGGCGGCCTGAGCGGCCAGGTCATGGACAGCCATGGCGGGCAGGCCCGCCTTGGCCCGCTCGGCGTTGGTCAGGCGGACCACCTCGTCAATGAGCGCCTGGGGGTCCATGGTGACGCTCACCGTGCCGGTGGCGGACACCCCGTTGAGGGTGGCGGTGATGGTCGCTGTGCCCGCGCCCGTGCCGGTAATCACTCCGCCGCTGACGGTGGCCACGGAGGTGTTGCTGGAGGACCACACCGCCCCCTGGGTGGAGGCGCTGCTGGGCTTGGGGGTCAGTGCCGCCTCTGTACTCCCGCCCACGGCGATGGAGGGCTGGGGGATGGTCATGGTCAGGCCGGTCACAGGGGCCTGTGCGGGGTCGATTTTGGCCCGCTCCACCAGCCCGTTCAGCTGGCAGAGGATGACCGACACCTCCGCCCTGGTGATGCTGTTCTGGCCGTTGAAGCGGAACTGGCTGTCTCCGGCCAGGGCTCCCGCCCGATACCACTTGTAGACCGCCGCCCGGTAGGGGTCGCTCTCCTCGATGTCGGGGATGAAGTCGTCGGGCAGGTCGTTGATGGCGGTCAGCTGTCCGTCAGGCAGGGCCCGGTCCAAAACCGCCACCATCTCGTACCGGGTGGCGTTCCGGCTCAGGGCGGACTGGGGCACGGTCCCGCTGTCCAGGATGCCGTGGTCCAGACAGTACTGGTAGTAGGGCATATACCACGGTCCGGAGGCCTGGGGAAGCGCCTCCCCGCTGCCCCGGCTGTGGAGCTGATAGGCCAGCACCGCCGCCTGAGCCAGAGTCAGATTGCCGCTGGGGGCGAACTGGTTCCCGCCCACCCCGTTCATCAGGCCGGCATCCACCGCCTTTTCCACATAGGGCTGGAACCACTTGCCCGCCCCTACGTCAGAGAAAGCGGGGGCCGCCCAGGCCGCTGGGACCGTGGACAGGGCCAGCGCCAGGGCACAGGCGGAGGCCAGCAGCTTCTTCAATTTTTGTCGCACAGAGGTCATCCTTTCCATATTCCAGATTGCCCGGCGGGGGGGACCCCGCCGGCTGCTCTGTGGTATTGTACTCCCGCTCCGGCAAAGAATCAACCGATTTTTCTCTTCCGTCACCACAAATGTTTCCGAGCCAGCCTCCAGATCAGCCACCCCAGGCCGCAGCCCACCAGCCCCAGCCAGGAGGGGACCAGGACAAACAGGGCCAGCAGGGACTCCCAGCCGGAGCTCCACTCCAGAATCCACAGGCCGCAGAGGAGCCCTGCCGCTGAGGCCGCCGCCGGGGCAAGCTTGATGACCTGGCTCGTGCTGTACCGGAGCAGAGCCAGCTGGAGCACACAGAAGGGGGCGGACAGGGTGATGTGGGTGGTAATAAGGCCGCCGAGGGCAAGCAGAATTTGGACCGCAATCAGGACAGATACCCCCCTTTTCGGCCGCCCCGCCGTGTTTTGCGCGCCGTCCAGGCCAGGGCGCACCCCGCCGCCGGGGCAATTGTGCCGAACATCCGGAGAAACCACAGGATGGGTTCCCAATTGTCCCGGGAGGACATGAGCCCCAAAAAGCAGTACAGCAGCCAGCCCAGCAGCAGGAGGGGAGGCAGCGCGGCCAGGGGCCTCCGTCCGGGCGTCCGGAGGAGGAACCGCTGGATGCAGAACGCCGGGACCCCATGGAAACCCGCCGCCAGCAGCATCTGGAACACGGAGAGCCAGTACAGCCAGCGGGGGAGGGGAATGCGGAGCGCCCACAGGTTGAGCAGGTAAATCACCAGGGAGAGGACTGCTCCGGTGAGAAGGAGCTTGTCAGCGCGGTCTTTCATGGGGCGGCCTCCTGTCTTGTTCCGATGTCACCCCTATTGTAGCGGAGAAGCCCGCTCCCCGCAACCGGTTTGGGACAACCGGCCGTTTTGGGGGGATAGCCGGTCAATGGGCGTCCGCCCAGGTCCGTCCCGCGCCCGCCTCCACCAGCAGGGGGACAGGGAGGGAGGTCACCGCCTCCATCTCCTCCTTGAGCAGGGCGCGGACCGTCTCCGCCTCCCCCTCGGGGCACTCCACAATGAGCTCGTCGTGGACCTGGAGGACCAGCTTCCCCTCCAGTCCCTCCTCCCTCAGCCGGCTGTGGACCTGGAGCATGGCCATTTTGATGATATCGGCGGCGGTCCCCTGGATGGGGGCGTTGAGGGCCACCCGCTCCCCAAAGGAACGGGTATTGAAGTTGGAGGATTTCAGTTCCGGAATCCATCTCCGCCGGCCAAAGAGCGTGGCCACAAAGCCGTCCTTCCTGGCCTGCTCCACCACCTGGGACATATAGGCCTTCACCCCGGCGTAGTGGGCAAAGTATTTTTCCATATACGCCTTGGCCTCCTGGACGGTGACCCCGATGTCCTGGGAGAGGGAGAAGGGGGAGATGCCGTAGACGATGCCGAAGTTCACCGCCTTGGCGGAGCGGCGCATGGCGGGGGTGACCTCGCCCAGGGGGACTCCAAAGACCTGGGAGGCGGTGATGGTGTGGATGTCCTCGCCGCTGTGGAAGCCGTCGATCATGGCCTGGTCCCCGGAGATGCAGGCCAGCAGCCGCAGCTCGATCTGGGAGTAGTCCGCGTCCACCAGCACCCTGCCCGGCGGAGCGGCGAACATTTTGCGCAGCTCCGCCCCCAGCTCGGTGCGCACCGGGATGTTTTGCAGGTTGGGCTCGGTGGAGGAGAGCCGTCCGGTGGCGGTGACGGTGTTCTGAAAGGAGGTGTGTATCCGACCGTCCGGGCCGATGACCTTGCCCAGCCCGTCGGCGTAGGTGGACTTCAGCTTGGTCAGCTGGCGGTACTCCAGAATGCTGTCGATGATGGGGTGCTCCCCCCGGAGCTTGTCCAGCACGTCGGCGTTGGTGGAGTACCCCGTCTTGGTCTTCTTCACCGGGGACAGGCCCAGCGTTTCAAAGAGGATATGCCCCAGCTGCTGGGTGGAGTTGATGTTGAAGGAGTCCTCCCCCGCCAGGGCATAGACCGTCTTCTGCACCTCCTCGATGCGCCCGGACAGCATTTTTCCAAACTCCGCCAGCGCCCCCCGGTCGATGAGAAACCCCTCGGCCTCCATCCCGGCCAGCACCTGACACAGGGGGAGGTCCACCTTCTCATACAGCTCCCACATGCCCAGCTTTCGCAGGCGGCCGGTGAGGGTCTCCCGCAGAGCGCCGGTCCAGGCGCAGTGGGACGTGAGGGCGGCCATCGGGGCCACGGGATCGGACAGCGGGCCGAAGGCCCCTTCGTCCAGATAGGCGGAGGCCGGGCCGGCCTGGGTCTTAAAGTAGGCCAGCACCAGCTTTTCCAGCTCGTAGCTGCCGTCGCTGGGGGCCAGAAGGTAGGCGGCCACCTCGGTGTCGAAGACGAACCCGGCGGGGGTAATCCCCTCGGCCAGCAGAGCCCGGCACAGGCTTTTCACCCCGTGGGCCGTCTTGTGAATGGCGGGGTCGGAGAAAAAACGCCGCAGAAAATCGTTGTGGCAGTCCAGCTTACTGGCGAAAAACAGCGCGGCGCGGCCGGTTTTCTCCTCCGCCTGCCACTCCACGCACACCACGTCCAGCCCGGGCAGAGCCAGCACGTCCACCCCTGTTCCGCCCCGCCAAAGGGCGAGCAGCTCCTCCATCCGGGTCCGGGCTTCTACCACCTCGCTGGCGCAGGCGTCCCGGAACACGGGGGTCTCCGCGGAGAGCTCCTCCCCCCGGGGGGCGGTGAGGCCGTACCGGTCAATGAGCTTGGAGAACTCCAGGTCCAAAAAGAGCCGGTAGAGCCTGTCGTTGTCCGGCTCCCGGCGCAGGTTGGCCTCCGGGGTGAAGTCCAGGGGGGCGTCGGTGCGGATGGTGGCCAGGTCATAGGAGAGGAGCGCGCTCTCCCGGCCCTCCTCCAGCTTTTTCACCAGGCCGGGCTTGGCGGGCACGTTGGGCGCGGAGCAGATATCCGGCATGTGGCTGTAGAGGTGATCCACCGTGTGGTACAGCTGGATGAGAGCCATGGCGGTCTTCTCCCCCACCCCCTTGACCCCGGGGTAGTTGTCCGAGGAGTCCCCCATAAGGGCCTTCAGGTCAACGATATTTTGGGGGTCGAAGCCGTACTCCTCCCGGAAGGCCGGCGGGGTCATGTCCCGGGTGGTGGTGCGGCCCATGCGGGTGGACACCAGCTTGACGGTGGTCTGCTCGGTCACCAGCTGGAGGGCGTCCTTGTCCCCGGTGACGATCATGGTGGTCCAGCCCGCCTCCTCATCCCGCCGGGCGATGGTCCCCAGCAGGTCGTCCGCCTCCCAGCCGTCCAGCTCGTACATGGGGATGCCCATGGCCGCGAGCACCTCCTTCAAAATGGGCATCTGGCTGGCCAGCTCGTCCGGCATCCCCTTCCGGTTGGCCTTGTAGCCCTCAAAGGCCTTGTGGCGGAAGGTGGGGGCGGAGCGGTCAAAGGTGACGCACAGGGCGTCCGGCTTCTCCTCCCCGGTCAGCTTGTTCAAAATGTTCAGGAATCCAAACACCGCGTTGGTGGGCTGTCCCGACCGGGTGGCCAGCCCCTGACTCACCCCGTAGAAGGCCCGGTTGATGATGGAGTTCCCGTCCAGGACCATCAGCTTTTTCATAAAACCCTCCCCTGAAAAATAGGCCCCGCGGAGGCGGGACCTATGAGAATGGGGCGAAAGCCTCTTCCGCCCTAATATGCGTTCAGCTCCGCCGAGCCGTCGTCCTCCTGCTTCTCGATGGCGCGGATCTGGACAAAATAGCCAAACTCCTTGTTCACCTGGATGCGGACCCGGTCCCCCACCCGTGTCCCCAGCAGAGCCGCGCCCACGGGGGACTCCTTGCTGATGCGGCCCCGGTTGATATCCTGCCGGACGGTGGTGACCACCTGCCAGGTCTCCTCTTCCTCCTCGTCCTCCACCCAGATGGTCACCTTGTCATACAGCCCCGCCGTGTCCGCGCCGGAGCGGTCCTCTATGATTACGGCGGTTTTAATCATGTTCTCCAGGTAGCGGATGCGGCTCTCGTTGCGGTTATTCTCCTGCTTGGCGGCCTTGTACTCAAAATTCTCGCTCAGGTCCCCGAAGGCCCGGGCGGCCTTGACCTCCTCCAGCAGCTTGGAGCGGAGGGTGGTGCGGCGGTAGTCCAGCTCCTCCTGCATCTTCTGGATGTCTGTTTTGGTCAGTTCGTTGTACACCTTACGCCTCCCAGCCGGAGAGATAGGCCCGCTGTTCCTCGGTCAGCGCATCAATGGCCAGCCCCATAGCCGCCAGCTTCACCCGGGCGATCTGGTCATCGATCTCGTCCGGCACGATGTAGACCTTTTTCTCCAATCCCTTCTGGTGCTTGACCAGCCACTCCAGGGACAGGGCCTGGACCGCGAAGGACATATCCATAATCTCCGCCGGGTGTCCGTTGCCCCCCGCCAGATTGACCAGCCGCCCCTGGGCCAGCACGTTGAGCACCCGCCCGTCCGCCAGCCGGTAGCCCTGGATGTTCTCCCGCCGGGGGAAGCTCTCCTTCGACATCTCACCCAGGGCCCGCACGTCCACCTCACAGTCGAAGTGGCCCGAGTTGCACAGCACGGCGTTGTGCTTCATCACCTCAAAGTGGCGCTTTACAATGACGTCCTTGCAGCCGGTGGCGGTGACAAAAATGTCCCCGATTTTTGCGGCCTCGTCCATGGGCATGACCCGGAAGTTCTCCATGGTGGCGTCCAGGGCCTTGAAGGGGTCCACTTCGCAGACGATGACGTTGGCTCCCATCCCCTTGGCCCGCATGGCGATGCCCTTGCCGCACCAGCCGTACCCGGCCACCACCACCGTCTTCCCCGCCACGATGAGGTTGGTGGTGTGCATGATGGCGTCCCAGGTGGACTGGCCTGTGCCGTACTTGTTGTCGTAGTAGTGCTTGGCCTTGGCGTCGTTCACCGCCATCATGGGGCAGGGGAGGATGCCCTCCCGCTCCCGGGCGTAGAGGCGGTGGATGCCGGTGGTGGTCTCCTCACAGCCGCCGATGAGCCGGTCCGCGTACTGGGCGCACTTGCCCCCCAGCAGGTTGATAAGGTCCCCGCCGTCGTCCACAATGAGGTGGGGACGGCACTTGAGGCTCTCCATCAGGAGGCGCTCATACTCCTCCATATCCACCCCGTAGACTCCGTAGGTCTCCACCCCGGAGTCCGCCACGGCGGCGGCCACGTCGTCCTGGGTGGACAGGGGGTTGCAGCCGGTGAGGTGGACCTCCGCGCCCCCCTCCCGCAGGACCAGCCCCAGGTTGGCGGTCTTGGCCTCCAGGTGGACCGAGACGGCGATGGTCAGCCCGGCGAAGGGTTTTTCCCGGCGGAAGCGCTCCTCAATCCCCCCCAGGGCGGGCATAAAGTCCCGCACCCACTGGATCTTCTGATGCCCCGAGGAAGCCAGGGACATATCCTTTACAATGCTCATAGTCATACTCCTTCCTTATTTTCGGCGATATGGCCCTATCTTACCACATTTTTGCAAAAAAGAAAAGCGTCCCTTTGGCCGGTCAAAAATTGTTTACAATTTGATATAGACGGCGGGGCAAAAAGAGGCTAGAATATATAGTACTGATTTTACCATCCAGGAGGACTGCCCTTTGAAAACACCTGACCGCATCATTGACCGCTTCACTCTGAAGCACCCCAACTTCGGCATTCCCAACCTTATTCTCTACCTCATTGTCGCCAATGTGGCCGTCTTTTCCGCCGACCTGTTCTCCGGCGGGCTGATTTCCGGTCTGCTCTCCCTGGAGCCCCGGCTCATTCTGTCGGGGCAGGTGTGGCGGGCGGTCACCTTTGTGCTGGTCCCCACCTCCCAAAAGCCCATCTGGTTCGTGGTCTCCATGTTCTTCTACTACTTCATGGGGACCACCATGGAGCGGGAGTGGGGCACGGCAAAATTCACCCTGTTCTACCTCACCGGCTCCCTGCTCACCCTGATTGCCGCCTTCCTGTGCGAGCTCTGCTCCATCTGGATCGGCGGCTACGGACTGTACTACATCCATCAGTCCCTCTTCCTGGCCTTCGCCACCCTCTACCCGGAGGCCCCGATGCGCTTCTACTTTATCATCCCCATCAAGGCCAAGTGGCTGGCGGCCCTGTGGCTCTTCCTCCAGGTCTATGACATCATCAGCCTTTCGAGCTATCTCATCCCCCTGCTCCTGCCCACCATGCTCTTTCTGCTGCTGTCCGCCCTGCTCAATTACCTGCTCTACTTCTGGGAGGACGTGGGGGTCCTCTTCGGACGCGCCCAGGCCCAGCGGCGGCATCAGAGCTCCTCCCAGACCATCAACTTCAAAAAGGCTCAGAAGGAGCTCCAGCAGCGCCGGGGCTATCTGCACAAGTGCTCGGTCTGCGGCGTCACCGACCAGACTGACCCCAATATGGAGTTCCGTTACTGCTCCAAGTGCAACGGCTACTACTGCTACTGCGCCAACCACATCAACAACCACGTGCACGTGCAGTGACCGCCCCAAAAATCAAAACTGGCTGAGCGCCCGCCGGGAGCGCTCAGCCATGTTTTATTTCAGATATAGCCGTACATCCCCCGCACCGACACCTCCCCGGCGGAGAGGGCCTCCCTGTGTCCGTCGGGCAGCTCCACCACCAGGCGGAACTGGTCGTCAATCTCCACCGCGAAGGCCTCCCGGCGGCTGTTGGGGGTGACCAGCTGGACCTGGCGGCCGGTGGTCAGGCAGTCCGCCCGGTATTTTGCCAAAAACTCCGCCTTGTTCTCGGGGAAGCCGGCGTACATCCGGTCCAGCGCCAGGATGATCTGGACCGCCAGCTCGCTGCGCCGCACCGGGCGTCCCAGGACCTGGCAGAGGGACACCGCCATCTCCCGCACCTCGGGGGAGAAATCCTCGGCGGCGTGGTTGACGTTGACCCCGATGCCGGTGACCAGGTACTCCAGGGCGTGGACCTCGCTCTCCAGGCCCAGCTCGGTGAGGATGCCCACCAGCTTCCGGCCCTCCAGCACGATGTCGTTGGTCCATTTGATCCGGGGCCGGAGCCCGCAGGCGGCCTCAATCCCGTCACACACCGCCACCGCCACCCAGGCGGTAAAATCCTGCACCTGGTCCGGGGGCAGGGAAGGGCGGAGCAGGGCGGACAGATAGAGCCCCCGCCCCCGCGGGGACTGGAAGGAGCGGCCCAGACGGCCCCGGCCCCCGGTCTGCTCCTCGGCCAGGACCACAAGTCCCTCCCGGGCCCCGGAGACCGCCCGCCGCTTACACTCGGTGTTGGTGGAGTCGATGACATCCAGGCAGGCCAGGTCCCGCCCCACCAGACAGCCGGACAGAGGGCCGGACAGCTCCCCGGGCCGCAGGCAGTCGGGCGTGCCGGACAGCCGGTAGCCCCGGTTGGTGGCGGACTCGATGACGCAGCCCTCCTCCCGCAGCTTCTGCACCGCCTTCCACACCCCGGCCCGGCTGATGCCCAGGGCGGCGCTCATGGCCTCTCCCGAGATATACTCCCCCTGCCGCTCCCGCAGCATGGCTAACACGGCCTCCCGGCTCATACGCTGTCCCTCCCTGCGGCCCCGGCGGAGCCGGAAAATGGTTCAGGCAGTCTCTTCGGCGTCCAGGACGGGGCGCAGGTCCAGGTCCATGTCCACCTCACCCTGGATGCCCGCCACCGTGCCTGTATGGCTGTACTGCCACAGGTCAAAGTGGTAATAGAACTTGGGCGGGCTGTTGAGCTCCGCCAGCCAGAGGACGCTGTCCTCCAGCTCCCGCAGGTCGTACTGGAGGTAGCCCAGGTTCTGGTTGAAGTAGACCGCCGGCTCGTACCCGCCCTCCCGGATGCGCGCGCAGAAGGCCTTGGCGCACTGGGTCAGCACCGCCCCGTCCAGCCCGTTGCTCCGGGCCCCCGGATCGGAGACGTGCTCCCAGTCGAAGGCGATGGGGTAGGCCAGGGGCGCGCCGTTGAGGACAGACAGGATATAGTCGGCCTCCTCCTCCGCCTCCTGGGGGGTGATGGCCTGGGAGAAGAAGTACACCCCCACGTCCAGCCCCGCGTTCAGCGCCCCCTGGAGGTTCTGGACATAGTTTTTGTCCTGCATCAGCCCGCCCTCTGTGTAGCCCCGGTAGCCCAGCCGGAGGATGACGAAGTCGATGCCGTCCCCCGCCACCGCCTGCCAGTCGATCTCCCCCTGGTAGAAGGAGATATCAATGCCGGTCCGGGCGCTTCTGCCGTTTTGGCGGTAGACGGCACGCCACCGCCCGCCGCCCAGAGACTCTGTAGAAAAGCTTCTCCAGTCGTAGGGCTGAAGGGGCATCCCCTCCAGCACCTCCAGGGTCTGTTCCCCGAACTGGAAGGTGGCCGGCCCGGCTGGCTCCTCCTCCGGCTCCTTGGCGGGGCGGTCCAAAACGGCCAGAAGCAGGGCCATTCCCGCCAGCAGCATGGCAAGGAAGGAGAACGCCAGGGTCAGAGTCCCGCTCCAGCTCCTCTGGCGGCGGGGGTGGGGTCTTTCGGGGGAGAGGTCGGGCTGTTCCTGTTCTGTATGCTCCTCGGGATGAATCTGGTCATTCACGGCGTGTTCTCCTTTCGGCGCTTTTCTCCATTATACTCTCTTTTCTCTGAAATAGCAACGAAAAAAGAACAGATTCCCCAGCCGGTTACAGGAGCCGGATTCCCGCCTGCCGGCACAGCTCCAGATTTTGTTTGTCCCAGAGGGAGGACTGCACCTCGCCGATGTGGGCCTTGCCCAGAAGGAGCATGGACACCCGGCTCTGCCCGATGCCTCCGCCCATGGTCAGGGGGAGCTCGCCGTCCAGCAGCATCTTGTGGAAGGGGAGGACCCGCCGGTCATCGCAGCCGGCCAGGGCGAGCTGCCGGTCCAGGCTCTCGGGGTCCACCCGGATGCCCATGGAGGATACCTCGAAGGAGCGCTGTCCCACGCTGTCCCACACCAAAATGTCCCCGTTCAGGTCCCAGTCGTCGTAGTCCGGGGCCCGTCCGTCGTGGGGCTGGCCGGAGCGCAGTTTTTTTCCGATCCCCATCAGGAAGGTGGTGGGGTGCTCCCGGACGAAGGCGTGCTCCCGCTCCTTGGGGGTCTTGTCCGGGTAGAGGTCCTCCAGCTCCTGGGCGGTGAGGAAGGTGACCTGAGTCTCCACCGCGGGGAGGACGGACAGCTGGGGGAAGACGGTGCGCAGGAAGGACTGGGTCTCCGCCAGGACCCCTACAATGGACCGCACGGTCTGCTTCAGATAGTCCAGGTTCCGCTCCTCCGGGGTGATGATCTTCTCCCAGTCCCACTGGTCCACATAGGCCGAGTGGAGGCTGTCCAGCTCCTCGTCCCGGCGGATGGCGTTCATGTTGGTGTACAGGCCCTCCCCGGGGTGGAACTGGTAGCGCTTGAGGGCCAGCCGCTTCCACTTGGCCAGGGAGTGGATGACCGCGGCCTCCTCCTCCACGCCGTGGATGTCAAAGGCGACGGGGCGCTCCACTCCGTTCAGGTCGTCGTTCAGCCCGGAGGCGGCGGCTACAAATAACGGCGCGGACACCCTGTGGAGCCGGAGCGCCCCCGACAGCTTGTCTGCGAAGAGACGGTTGCCCAGGTCGATAGCCTTTTGGGTCTCGTAGATGGACAGCAGGGAGGTGTACCCCTTGGGCAGTGTAAGATCGTTCATAAAACGCGCTCCTCTCAATTTTGGATGCTCCATTATAAGCCCTGTTTTTTCCAGATGCAAGTGTTTTTTCGCTTCCTCCCGCTTCACGGACATACTTTGGAATACTGCCCGCCATACAGGGACATTTTCGGACCATATCTGCTTTCCGGCAGACGGGGCGGCGGCCTCCCACTTGCAAAAGGCCGTTCTGCCGGGTATTATGGGAAAGCCGCAGGGAGGAGCACGCGATGGAATTCATTTCCTGTGTTCAAAAAAGCATCCTCCCCGCCGCTGGCACGGTGGGGAGGACGCTTTGTTACAGCTGCTCCAGCTGCTTCCAGTAGGGGGCCAGCTCCTTGTCGTCCGGCCGGTCGAACACCTTGGCGAACATCTCCCCCTCCATGGTCTCGTGGTCCAGCAGATAGCGGGCGGTGACCTCCAGCTCCTTCCGGCGGCGGGTGAGAATCTCCTCGCACCGGATATAGGCCCCGTCAATAAGGGCGCGCACCTCCTCGTCAATGAGGGCGGCCACCTCCTCAGAGTAGCTCTTGGCCTGGGCCATGGAGCGGCCGATAAACACCTCGTCGTGTCCGCTCTCGAAGGTGACGCTCCCCAGCTTCTCGCTCATACCGTAGCGCATCACCATACTCCGGGCGATGGCGGAGGCCCGCTGGATATCGTTCCCCGCCCCGGTGGAGATATCCCCCAGCACCAGCTGCTCCGCCACCCGGCCCCCCAGACAGCGGGCAATCTGTTCGGTGAGCTCCCGCCTGGACTGGTAGGCCCGGTCCTCGTCCGGCAGAGAAATGGTCATGCCCCCCGCCTGGCCCCGGGGGATGATGGTGATCTGGTGAACCGGGTCGGCGGTGGACAGCTCGTGGATGACCACCGCGTGGCCCGCCTCGTGGTAGGCGGTGAGGCGGCGGGCCTGCTCGGTGACCACCCGGCTGCGCTTCTCCGGCCCGGCGATGACCTTGAGCATGGCCTGGTGCAGGTCGGCCATGGTGATGAACCGCTTGTCCGTCCGGGCGGCCAGGAGGGCGGCTTCGTTGAGGAGGTTTTCCAGGTCCGCCCCGGTAAAGCCCGCCGTGGCCTTGGCGATGTCCCGGAGCGCCACGTCCTCCGCCAGGGGCTTTTGGCGGGCGTGGACCTTCAGGATGTCCTCCCGCCCCTTGATGTCGGGCAGGCCCACATAGATCTGCCGGTCAAAGCGGCCCGGGCGCAGGAGGGCGGGGTCCAGGATGTCCTGCCGGTTGGTGGCGGCCAGGACGATGACCCCCTCGTTGGAGCCGAAGCCGTCCATCTCCACCAGCAGCTGGTTCAGGGTCTGCTCCCGCTCGTCGTGGCCGCCCCCCAGCCCGGTTCCCCGCTGCCGGCCCACGGCGTCGATCTCGTCGATGAAGACGATGGCGGGGGCGTCCTTCTTGGCCTGGTCGAACAGGTCCCGGACCCGGCTGGCCCCCACGCCCACGTACAGCTCCACAAAGTCAGAGCCCGAGATGGACAGAAACTGCACCCCCGCCTCTCCGGCCACCGCCTTGGCGATCAGGGTTTTTCCGGTCCCTGGAGGCCCCACCAGCAGCACGCCCTTGGGGATGCGCGCCCCCAGGGAGGTGAACTTCTTCGGGTCCCGGAGGAAGTCCACAATCTCCTGGAGCTCCTCCTTCTCCTCCTCCGCGCCGGCCACGTCCCCAAAGGTGACCCGCTTCCCCTGGTCGGCCAGGGTGCGGGTACGGGCGTGGCCAAACCGGGCGGCCCCCGGCGGGGAACCTGAGCCCCCCGGGCTGTGCTGGCGAGAGAGCAGCACCCAGAACAGCCCCAGCACCCCCGCCGCCACCAGATAGGGCAGCAGGCCGTACCACCAGGAGCTCTCCACCCCCGGGGGATAGTCGTACCCCTTCAGCACGCCGGAGGCAAACTGCTGGTTGATGAGCTCCCCCATGTCGCTGTAGAACAGATAGGGGTTGGCCACCTGGTAGATCACCGCAGCGGGCCGCCCCTGGCCCTGGTCCTTCAGCGTCAGGGTCAGGCGTTTATCCTCCAGAGTGAAGTACTCCACCTGCTCCTGGAGGAAGAGGGCGCGTATCTCGCTGTAGACCGGGGTATTCCGCTGTCCCATCTGCTGCCAGGTCTGGAAGGTGAACACCGCCGTCACCAGCAGGAGCAGGCCCAGGGTCAGGTCCCGGGGGCTGAAGCGTCTCATAGGCATAGTCCTTTCGTTGTCCCGCCGGAGGTTTTGCCGGACGGGGTGTCTGTTTATCCGCCGTAAACCTCCGGCTTCAAAATTCCGATGTAGGGCAGGTTGCGGTATTTTTCCGCGTAATCCAGTCCGTAGCCCACCACAAACGCGTCTGGAATGGTGAACCCGGCGTAGTGCAGCTCCACCGGCTTGGTCCGGCGGTCCGGCTTGTCCAGCAGGGTACACAGGCGGATGGAGGCGGGGTGGCGGTGCTCCAGGATTTTGAGGAGATAGCTCAAAGTGTTCCCGCTGTCCAGGATGTCCTCCACCACGATGACATGGCGGCCGGTGATGTCCTCAGAGAGGTCCTTCAGGATCTGGATCTGTCCGCTGGAGCTGGCGCTCTTCCCGTAGGAGGATACCGCCATAAAGTCCAGGGTGCAGGGCAGGTGAATGGCCCGGCACAGGTCCGCCATAAAGATGAAGGAGCCCCGCAGGACACTGATGAGCATGATCTCCTTCCCGGCGTAGTCGGTCTCGATCTGGCGGGCGATCTCCTCCACCCGGCTTTTCAGCTGTGCCTCACTGAATAATATCTCCTGGATGTCTTTCTCTAGCATGGGAATTTTCTTCCTTTCCACTGTTGATGTCCGCGTGTTCGCGCTCCTTCAGGACAAAATGCCACGCCGCCTCTCCCTCTCCGGGGGAGAACAGGCGGTTGGGTCCCAGGCCGGCGGCGGCGGCGGTCTGCCCGGCGCACTCCAGCACCGGCAGGCAGTCCCGGCGGGCCCGGGGGATTTTTTCGTCAATGTACCACTTTTTCAAAGTCTTCTCCGGCCTGCGGCTCAGGGTCAGCCGGTCCCCTCTCCGCCGGCTCCGGGCGGTGAGGGCGGGGGCCAGCGCCTGGGACAGCCAGAACTCAAAGGCCCCCTGGGGCTGGCCTTCATAGACCTGCCGGGTACAGGTGATCTCCCAGCTCCCCACCCCCGTCACCCCGGGAAGGGCCAGGCCGGTCTCGGGGAGGGGAGAGGGGGCGGGCTCCCGGCTCAGGACCAGCTCCCGGTACTCCCGCCGGGCGGTGAGTCCCCGGGGCAGATTTGCCTGGGCGGAGGGGCTTCCCTCCTCCCGGCACAGACGGACCACCGCCTCCAGATGGGGGGCGGCGCAGTCCTGGTCCCCGCCGTTCAGCCGTCCGATGAGCTGCCGCACCGCCCGGACCGCCACCGGGGCGGGGGCGGAGGCGATGAGGGAGGCGGCGATGGCCAGCCGGCCCCCCTCCGCCCGGGCCTGGCCGGAGAGCTCCGCCGCCTGCCGGGAGAGCAGCTCCTCGTCCGCCCGCAGCAGGCAGGCGGTCTCCGTTGTCCGGCGGGCGAAGCCGGGGTACAGCTCCTCCAGCACCGGGACGACCTGGTGGCGGATGCGGTTGCGGGCGTAGGCGTCGTCGGCGTTGGAGCTGTCCTCCACATAGGGCAGGCCCTGGTAGGCCAGGTAGTCCTCCACCTGCTGCCGGGTGGCGGCCAGGAGGGGGCGGATCAGGCCGTTCCCCACCGGCAGGATGCCCGCCATTCCCCGCAGCCCCGACCCCCGGGCCAGGTGGAAGAGAATGGTCTCGATGTTGTCGTTGGCGGTGTGGGCGGTGGCGATGCGGTCCGCCCGGAACAGCTCCGCCGCCTCCCGCAAAAACTCATACCGCAGGTCCCGGGCGGTCTCCTCAATGCCAGTTCCCCGGCGCTTGGCCTCCACCGCCACGTCCCGGCTCCACATATACAGGGGGACGCTGGGGAGGAGCGTACCGTCCGGGAGTCTCTGTTGGCCGCAGCACAGGTTCCGGAACTGGTGGACGAAGGCGGCGTCCCGGTCGGACTCCTCCCCCCGGAGCATATGGTTGAAGTGGGCGGCGGCCAGCTGAAAGTCCAGCTTGGCCCGCAGCCGGTACAGGATGTGGAGCAGGCAGATGGAGTCCGCCCCCCCGGATACGGCGCAGATCACCCGGGATTTTGGGGGGATCAGGTCCTGTTCCCGGATAAACTGTTCAATCTCGTTGAGCATAGCAGCCCCCCCAAGTCAGCACACCGGCGTGATCTCCACCGCCAGATGTAAATTTGTGGTATAGCGGACCTGATACCGCTGGGCGTGCGCCAGGTTCCAGTCCACGGTCCGGGTCTCGTCAAAGGGGCGCTCCGGGTCGGGAGTGAAGCGCATCCCGTCAGGGACGAAGAGTATGAGCCATTCCCATCCGGTGTCCTCCCCGATGGCGGGAAAGCGGGTGACGGGCCGGGGCTGGTCCTTGACCGGGCTGTAGGGGCCGGGCAGGCAGGCGGGGCGGCTGTTGGGGTGGAACCAGACCTCCAGCTCCTCCAGCTCCCCCGTCTCCAGCTGGCGGAGGTCGGCCCGGATTTCTTGGGGGAAGCTCCAGATGCCCTCCTGGGCGCCGATGTACCCGAAGCAGGCGGTGAAGATGAGGGACATGGCCATGCCGCACAGCAGGATGACCCCCGCCATGGCGTGGACCGCCTCGTTCCCCAGCTGCTGCATCAGTTCCTCCCTGCCGGGGTCCGTCAGCGCCCGCCGCTCCCGAAAAATGGCCCGGACGTGCTTCCCCACCCAGGCCAGCTGGAGGAGGGCGAACCCGCCGCTGCCCGCCACCGCGATCCCCATCCCCGCCGCGATGGCCTGACAGCAGAGCAGGTGGCCGGTCAGCAGGCTTTTGAGGTCTGCTCCTCCGCCGGAGCGCAGGAGCCAAGTGGTGAAGGCGGGGTGGAAGAGCACCAGGCCCGCCAGCAGGGAGAGCACCACCCATGCCAGAGCGGCTCCGGCGGGCCAGACCCCCCGGTTCAGGGCGCGCTCCCGCTCCCGGTCCGGCGGTTTTTCCGCGCCCAGATGCTCTCTCATACGGTCCCCCAGGCTCATGGCGCACCTCCCACCGGGACGGCGGAGACCACCAGATGAAACTGGGTGGTATAGGTGATCTCATACCGCTGGGCGTGGGTCCAGTTCCAGTCATAGGTCTGGCCGGTCACCACGAAGCGCTCCGGGACGGGGGTGAAGTCCAGCGCGTCAGAGAAGCGGAGGCTCACCCGCCGGACCGGACCCAGCGCGGTACGCTGCTCCACCTGCCAGCCCTCCGGGGCGTCCTGGAAGAGACTGTCCAGGGCGGAGCGCTCTCCCGTAGAACACAGGAGCAGGATGGCGGGCAGCTCCCAGCTCACCGCCGCCAGCCCCGCCACGCCCATTCCGGCAAAGACGGGGGCGAAGTACATGGGCAGGGGGCTTTGGGGGGCAGGGGGCATATCCCGAACACTTGGGACAGCATGGAGCACCGCCATCTCAGGGGGCCTCCCGCTTCCACTCCACATCGCTGAAGGTGGTGAAGTCGGGCAGCCATTGCAGCTCCACCGTGCGGGTCTCCCCGTGGCGGTTTTTGGCGATGATGCACTCGGCCAGATTGGGGTTTTCCGTGTCCTTGTTGTAGTAGCCCTCCCGGTAGAGGAAGAGCACAATGTCCGCATCCTGCTCAATGGCCCCCGACTCCCGCAGGTCGGAGAGCATGGGCCGCTTGTCCTGCCGGGACTCGTTGGCGCGGGAGAGCTGGCTGAGGCAGAGCACCGGGACGTTCAGCTCCTTGGCCATGATCTTCAGGGAGCGGGAGATGTCGGAGACGATCTGCTGCCGGTTCTCCCCCCGGGTGCTGGTTTTTCCTCCGGAGGACTGCATCAGCTGGAGGTAGTCGATGATCACCAGCCCCAGGTTTTCCACCCGGCGGCACCGGGCGCTGATGTCGGCCACCGTCACGGAAGAGTCGTCGTCAATAAGAATCTTGGCCCGGTTCAGGGAGTCCACCGCCACCGCCACCTTCTCCCAGTCCTCCTCGCTGAGCTTTCCGGTGACCAGCTTCTTGTTGTCCAAAAAGCACTCCCCGGAGATCAGCCGCATGGCCAGCTGCTCCTGGCTCATTTCCAGGGAGAAGAAGGCCGCCTGCTTGCCTGAGCGCTTGCCCGCCTCCAGGAGGATGTTCAGGGCCATGGAGGTCTTTCCCATACCGGGGCGGGCGGCCAGGAGGATGAGGTCGGATTTGTTCAGTCCCGAGATGGCCCGGTCCAGGCCGCGCAGGCCGGTGGACAGGCCGGAGATTTCGCTGGAGCTGGCGGCCAGCTCGTCCAGGCGCTCCATCACGTTCAGCAGCACCTGGGAGATGGGGGTCAGGCCCCGGTCCGCCCGCCCCTGGCGGATGGCGTAAATCCGCTGCTCCGCCGCCTCCAGCACGTCCTGGCCGGTGTCCGTCCCCCGCTGGATCAGCTCGGTCAGCTCCCCCGCCGTCTCCGCCACCCGGCGCAGGAGGGTCTTGTCCTTCAAAATGTCGATATAATCCCCCACATTGGCGGCGGTGGGGGTGGTATCCATCAGCTGGAGCAGATAGCCCCGGGAGAGATTTTCGTCATAGTACCCGTTTTGCCGCAGCTGCTCCAGCACCGTCACGGGGTCGATGGTGAGGGAGTAGTTGAACATGGTGTAGATGGTCTCGTAAATCTCCCGGTTCTGGCGCAGATAGAAGTCGTCCGGGCGCAGCTTGTCGATGACCTCCGGCACGCACCGGGGGTCGATGAGCATGGCGCCCAGCACCGCCTGCTCCGCGTCAATGCTGTGGGGGAGCTGCCGGAGCAGCAGCTCGTCTTCCGTGGGCAACGGGGTCACCTCCTGTTGATTTGCGGGGCGCGGCCGGTACGGGTCCGCTCCGCGTTTCGCCGGCGGCGGGGGATCAGCCCTCGGTCACCATCACGTTGACCACACCGCTGATCTCATAGCCCAGCTTGGCCTTGATCTGGTAGCCGCCGCAGGACTTGATGGGCTCCTCCAGCACCAGCTTGCTTTTTGGGATATCCACCCCGTGCTGAGTCAAGAGGGCCTCCGAGACCTCCTTGGCGGTGACGGCGCCGAACAGTCTCCCGCCCTCGCCGGCCTTGGCGGGGATCTTCACCATCAGACCCTCCAGCTGCTTGGCGGTGGCCTCCGCGGCGGCCTTCTCCGCGGCCTCCTGGGCCTTCTTGGCCTTCTCCTGCTGCTTCATGGTGTTCAGATTCTCCGCCGTGGCGGTGACAGCCAGCTTCCGGGGCAGGAGGAAGTTCCGGGCGTACCCGTCAGAAACCTCCACCAGCTGCCCCTTCTTGCCCTGACCTCTCACGTCCTGCTGTAAAATAACTTTCATATCCATCGGTCCTTTCTGACTTGTAGTCCTTTGTCTCAATTCTGTTTCGCGTTCCACCCCGCGGGTGGGTGAATTACCAGGGAACATGAATTTCCGCCACCCGCCAGCCCTGGCCGGTGCGCTCCATGCGGATGGGGAACCGCCTGGTGTACTCCCCCTCCGGCACTGGCATCTCTGCCTCCTCGTCATAGCCCAGTATGGCATAGTGGCCGATGAGGTCGAAGCGTATCTCGTCCTCGCTCCGGCTGGTCAGCTCATAGGAGTCGGGGGTCTCACACCAGTCGTACTCCAGGTCGCTGCCCCGGTCCGCCTCCAAAAAGCACATCAGCCCGTCCTCGGCGGGTCGGAACCGGTGCAGAACCGTCCCGTCCCCTTGGGGAGGCCGAAGCAGCTCCTCCTGATACACCGGGGTGAACAGGCCGTCCAGCATGGCCTGGAAATCCTCCCACCGCCGGTAGCGCCCCTGGGCAATGACGTAAGTCCAGCCGTCCAGCTCCACACACGCGTAGTTCTCTATGACGGGAAGGGAACCGTCCGCCAGGGGAAAGTTCTCCACGCCTCCAGTGGAAACACCCCCCAGAAAGCTGATGGCACAAAAGGCGTGGAGAAAAAGCTGCTGCTGTTCCTCGTCCAGGAACTCCGGGACGGGCTGTTCCTTCACCCAGTCCGGCAGAGGCGGCTCCAGCGGGGCAGACACCTCCAGCTCTGAACCGCTGGAGGCGGCGGGGGGCGGTTCCCCGATTGACCCGTCAGGGAGGGGATCCGGCCCGTGACAGCCGGCCAGCAGAACGGCGGCCAGCAAAAGGGCAAAACGTGATTTCATTTCTCCTCGTCTCACGCCTACTCCTCCAGATACTTGTCGATGGCCCGGGCCAGAAGGGCGGCTACCTCCTCCGGCGTCTTGCCCGAGATCTGTCCTCCGGCGGCGGCGGCGTTTCCTCCGCCCCCCAGCTGCTCCAGGATGATTTGGACGTTGGTGTCCCCCATGGAGCGGCCCGACACGTTCACCCGCTCCCCGTCGGGAGAGATGACGAAGGACGCCTCGATGCCGATGATGTTCAGCAGCTCATCCGCCGCCTGGGCCGCCGTGACCCGCCCCACCGGCTGGTCCGCCACCGCCACGGCGATGCCGTCCCGGTACAGGCGGGCGTTTTGGATGATGGAGTACTTGGCGATGGTCCCCGCCAGGTCGTTCTGGAAGAGCTTTTTGACCTCCGCCGTGTCCGCCCCGGAGCGCCGGAGGAAGGCCGCCGCCTCAAAGGTCCGGCCGCCGGTGCGCATTGTAAAATTTTTCGTGTCCAGCATGATGCCCGCCAGCAGGGCCTCCGCCTCCGCCCGGAGGAGGTGGTTGGGCTCGATGATGTACTGGAGCAGCTCGGTGACCAGCTCGGAGGCGGAGGAGGCGTAGGGCTCGTGGTAGTTCAGCGCCGCCCCCTCGATATAGGTGGCCGCCCGCCGGTGGTGGTCGATGACCGCCACCCGGCTGCACGCCTGAAGCAGCTCCAGGGACTGCACCTGCTCGGGCCGGTTGGTGTCCACCACCACCACCAGGGAGCGGTTGCCCACAATATTCAGCGCGTCCTCCGCCAGCAGGAAGCAGTCGCTGTACTCGGGCAGGGGGATGAGCCGGTCAATGAGCTCCTGGGCGGGGCTGGTGCGCTCCTCCCGGACGATGTGGGCGGAGATCCCGTTCTTCCGGCACAGGGCGCACACCCCCGCCGCGGCCCCCACCGCGTCGTTGTCGGGGGACTTGTGCCCCATGATAAACACCTGGGAGGAGTCCGAGATGAGGGAGGACAGGGCGTTGGCCATGACCCGGCTCTTCACCTTGGTGCGCTTCTCGGTCTCCTTGGAGCGGCCCCCGTAGAACTCGAAGGTGAGCTTGTTGCGCACCACCGCCTGGTCCCCGCCCCGGGACAGGGCCATGTCGATGGACAGGTTGGCGAAGTCGAGCAGTTCCCGGTAGCTGTCCCCCTCCGTGCCCACCCCGATGGACAGGGAGGCGTTGATGCCGCTGGGGTTGACCACCTGATGCACCGTGTCCAGGATGTCAAACTTGCTCTCAATAAATCCGGGCAAATACCTCTGCTCAAAGATGAAGAGGTAGCGCTCCCGCTGATACCGCCGGAGAAACCCCCCGGTGTGGGAGACCCAGCTCTCCAGCCGGGAGTCCAGGTCCGCCATGACGTTGGAGCGCTCATTTTCACTGAGGTTTTTCATCAGGTCATCGTAGTTGTCCAGAAGGAGCACCGCCGCCACCGGCCGGGTGGCGTAGAACTGCTCCTTCACCTGGGAGAGCTCGGTGATATCCACCCAGTAGGTGGTGGCCAGGAATCCGCCGCTGCGCCCCCCGGTGCGGACCATGTGGCCGAAAACCAGGAACCGCCGCCCTGCGTAGGCGACCTCGTCCGGGCACTCCTGCCGGCCCTCCATCAGCCACCGGGTGTCGAGCTCGGGGGCCAGGCTGGACAGCTTGGCGTCGTACAGGTGCTCCCGCTTGTCGGACAGCTCCAGGAAGCGGTCGTTGGTCCAGACGATGTCTCCGCTCTCGGGCCGGAACATAATCATGGGCAGGGGGGCGTTGACCATGGTGTCCTTGGTGGCGGTGTCCACAGTCCCGGCGTAGTTCTCCAGATATTTGGTGATTTCCCTGCGTCTGCGCCTGGCGCTGACCCGGCTGTACAGGCCCAGGCAGACCACCGCCGCCAGCTCCGCCGCCGCCAGGGGCAGGGAGTACAGGGCAGAGAGCAGGGTGAAGAGGAGCAGGCAGAAAAAATAGAGCTGATAGCTGGGCTGCAGCAGCTGGTTGAGCTTGCGGTTCAAAGGGAGTCCTCCTTTCCCGGTCGCGGCAGAGTGCTCCACGGTCCCGCTCGGTCCCCCGTCCCGGCGGGCGCGGGACAGTTTGAGCCGGACAAACAAAATGGGCAGGCAGAAAATTAAAAGGGCAGTTCATTATATCCCAAAATCGCGGAAAAGACAAGAGGCAAACCGCGCCTGCAAGAAACCAGAGCAGAGAAGTCCTGAAGCGCGTATCCGCTTCAGGACCTCCGACGCCTTCTCCGCGGGGGATTTTTCTCATCCCAGGTCCGCCCTGCGCCACACCGCCATGCCGAAGGCCCCGGGCCCGGTGTGGCAGCCGATGCTCAGCGCCAGGGGGTCGTACCGGATCTCCTCCCCGGGGAAGGTCTGCTCCGCCAGCATTCGCCAGCGCTCCCCCTCCTCCGGGGTGCGGAAGGTCCCCGCCGCGCCCACGCAGATGGCCCCCTCCTTCTGGCGGAACTCCTCCACGCTCTTCTGCATGGCCCCCACCAGCCGCTCCTGGCAGGCCTTCCGCCCCCGGACCTTGGCGAAGGCGTCCAGCCGCTCCCCCTCGATCTTCAGCAGGGGCTTGAGCTGGAGCAGGGAGCCCATGGCCGCCGCCGCCGGGGTGATGCGGCCCCCTCGTTTCAAATACTCCAGGGTGTCCACCCCGATGTAGATGATGCAGTCCAGGCCGGTGCGCTCCAGCTCCCGCTTGATCTCCTCCGCAGTCCGCCCCGCCCGTGCCAGGCGCAGGGCATCCATCACCGAGCTGCGCTGGGGCACCGAGATGCGCTGGTTGTTCACCACCTGCACTCTGCCCTCGTAGTCCTCCGCCAGCCCCGCCGCCGTCTGGCAGGAGGCGCTCAGACCGCTGGACATGGGGATATGCACCACCTGGTCGTACTCCTCCAGCAGCTTGTCCCACATAGACAGCACATCGCTGGGAGCGGGCTGGGAGGTGGAGACCGCCCGGCCCGCCTCCTGGCTGCGGTAGAAGTCCTCATGGGTCAGGGTCACACCCTCATAGTAGGTCTCTCCGTCAATCAGCACGGGCATGGGCATCACATGGACCCCCAGCCGGACCCCCTCCTCCACCGAAATGCCGCTGTTGGTATCGGTCATCACTGCAACTCTCATATGTTCCTCCATGCTTGTTCCTTCCAGAATCCCGGAAGTGATTATTCAAAGTATACCACACACATCCCGGTCCAGCAAGAGGTTTTATGCCAAAATGCCCAAGTTGTTTTGTGCCGCCGCCGGCTTCCAGGGGACAGCCCCTTGGGGGAGTCCTGCCATACAGGCAGTCAAATGCCGCCCGGGGTGTCCGGACGGCATTTGGCTGCGCTCAGATCTACAGCTGGTCCATCTCCTCCTGCTCCACGACCTTGATCCCCCGCTCCGCCAGCGCGGAGGCGGCAGCGGCGTTGTCCGCCACCCGGAAGATCATGTAGGCGTGCTCCACATCCTTCCCTCCCAGAAAGGCGTACATGTACTCCACATTCACCTGGGCGTCGGTCAGGGCCTGGAGGACCTTGTTCAGCCCGCCGGGCACGTCGGGGATGGCCACCCCCAGCACAGGGGTGATGTTGTTGATAAAGCCCGCGTCCTTCAGGACGGTGGCGGTCTTGTACACATCGTCCACAATCATGCGGGCGATGCCGAAGTCGCTGGTCTCCGCCAGGGAGAAGGCCCGCATTCCGATCTGGTTCTGGGCCAGCACCCCGGTCATGGCGCACAGGGACCCGGGCTTGTTTTCCAAAAATACAGAGATCTGTTTGATGCTCATACGCTGCCTCCTCAAATTTTACGCCGGTCGATGACCCGGACCGCCTTGCCCTCGCTGCGGACGATGGTCTTGGGGGCCACCAGGGTGACCTTGGCCGCCAGCCCCAGCATGGAGCGCAGGCCGTCCACCAGCTCCTTCTGCCGCTTGGAGATCTCGCCCATGTTGTCGGTGAACATCTCGGGGGTCATCTCCACCTGCACGTCCAGGGTGTCGGTGGACTTCACCCGGTCCACAATGATCTGGTAGTTGGCGGGGTAGCCGTGGTTGAGGAGCACCGTCTCAATCTGGGACGGGAAGACGTTGACCCCCCGGATGATGAGCATATCGTCAGAGCGGCCCATGGGCTTGCACATTTTCACGTGGGTACGGCCGCAGGGACACTTCTCCCGGGTGAGCATACAGATGTCCCGGGTGCGGTAGCGCAGCAGGGGGAAGGCCTCCTTGGTGATGGAGGTGAAGACCAGCTCCCCCTTGCTCCCCTCTGGGAGGACCTCGCCGGTCTCGGGGTCGATAATCTCGGCGATGAAGTGGTCCTCATTGATGTGCATCCCCGTCTGGGCGGAGCACTCAAAGGACACGCCCGGCCCGGACAGCTCGGTCAGGCCGTAGATGTCATAGGCTTTGATCCCCAGCGTATCCTGGATGTCCCGGCGCATCTCCTCGCTCCAGGCCTCGGCGCCGAAGATGCCCGCTTTCAGGGGTATCTGGTCGGGGGTCAGGCCCATTTCCTTCATGGTCTCCCCGATGTAGGCGGCGTAGGAGGGGGTACAGCACAGGATGGTGGCGGACAGGTCCTGGATGAACATGATCTGCCGCTCAGTGTTGCCCGAGGAGGTGGGGATGGTGAGACAGCCCACCTTGTGGGAGCCGCCGTTGAGGCCCGGCCCGCCAGTGAACAGCCCGTAGCCGTAGGACACCTGGCACACGTCCTCCTCCGTGCCTCCCGCCGCCATGATGGCCCGGGCGCAGCAGTCCTCCCACAGGTCGATGTCGTGCTGGGTGTAGAAGGCCACCACCCGCTTGCCGGTGGTCCCGGAGGTGGACTGGATGCGCACGCAGTCCTTCAGGGGCTTGGCCACCAGCCCGTAGGGGTAGGCCTCCCGCAGGTCCGCCTTGGTGACAAAGGGCAGCTTGTGCAGGTCGTCGCTGGACCGGATATCGTCAGGGGTGAGGCCCTTCTCCTCCATCTTCTTCCGGTAGTAGGGCACGTTCTCCCAGACGTGGCGCACCTGCTTCACAAGCCGCTCGTCCTGCCACGCCTTGATTTGCTCCCGGGACGCGCATTCGATCTCTGGCTGGTAATATCTCTCCATGGGGATCAGTCCTTTCCAGTCTTTCTATTCTGTTTCTTATTTCGCCGTGCCCGGCTTTACCGTGACCCGGTGGGCGCTGTCAAAGACCATGTCAAAGGTGAGCGCCACCGGAGCCGGCGGAGCGGTCAGCTGGTCGAACACGCAGCTGGACTCCAGCTCCGCCAGGTTGTCAAAGTCCTCCGGGGCGAAGTCGCTGTAGCTGGAGCCGTCCGCCTGCATATCCAGAACGATTTTGGCGGCGTAGCCCTTGCCCTCCCGGGTAATGTCCACGGCGTACAGCGGGGAGCCCACATACTCCCGGGGCAGCGTCCGGTCAAACCAGTCCCGCAGCGCCTGGCTCTGGTCTGCGGCGTTGTCCTTTTTGCCGCCAAAGAGGTTTGCGAAAAATCCCATTTGGGTCATTCCTTTCTAACTGTAGTAACTTGTATCGCACCACTTCAAAGTTGCCAAATAGCGCTCCAGCTTCTTCGCGCAGGGCTTAAATGTTACATATGTCAGCCCTCCGGATGCCACCCCGCCAACCACGGGGATGATTTTTGAAACTCCTTTGGCGAAGATTTCTTTATTCATCCTCACGCCAAGGACTTTGGCAATTTGTTTTACAACATTATAAACTGCGTATTTGGTCAAGGGCTTATTGGCTAAACTTTTGCCGGCCTTTGCCGCCGCCGATGAAGATAATTTTGTAATGGTCGTTGCGGCGCCATTGACCCCAAACATAACGCCGATGAATAAGGTCAGCAGATTCGCGGTATCATCATCCATTTCATTATTGCCGTCAAATACTTCGTCCCAGCCGTATAGATACATCAGTTTTTGCAGGATGCGAAGGATATGCCCAAAATATTGAGCGAGGTCTGCCGGGATTGTGCCGACCATCGCCAGTCCGCCGGGGAGCCCTGCCACAAATGAGATGGCGCTGACCTGATTTGTCTCGTAATTGATACATCCCGCCGCGATTTTATGGATCGTTTCGACAGGGATACCAGCATAGGCGGGATTATGTTCGATGGCGCTTTGAAGCTGCTCAGGTGTGCATACCCGTTTCAATTCCCGGGTCAAAAACTGCTCTCTGTGAATGCGTACCGTTGGAAGACTGGCCGCGGTTTTCAGTGCCAGTTCAAACGTATTGCTTCCATCGACCAACTCGGTGTTCTCCCTCATTGCCCGTTCTTCTCCTTTGCAAATCATTTCTTCCCGAAAGGATATCAGCTCATGTGTTTGTCTATAAATCCGGCCACATCGGCCCACCCGTGAATGGGGATATCCGGGTCCTCGCCCTGGTCGGTATCCACCTCGCCGCCGTACTCCTGATAGGCCCGCATACATAGGCCGTTTTGGATGAAGATGAATTCCGCGTTCATGTCCTCGTCGTAGTAGGCGTAGAGCAGCTCGTCCGCTCCGGCCAGCTCCAGCCACGAAGAGACCTCCCAGCCAAAGAGCTGTGTCCCGGTGGAGTCCTCCCCCAGCACCCAGTCCCCCTTTTGGAAAAACTCCAGGCCGTCATAGCCCTTGAACCGGGCCTTCACCGCTTCCAGGGGTGCTTTTATCATCACGTTGCAGGCGTACATGGTTCCACCTTCTGTTCAGTCGAGTCTATGTCCCAGCCCAGCTCCCGAACCTGGCCCTGAAAAGCGGACCACTCCTGGGACGGAAAGGGCATCCAACTGCCTGCATACTGGGTTTGCTTCTGCGCCCAGGGGAGGAACGCCTCATAGACCGAGCGCACGAAGAGCGGGAAGTCGATCTCCTCCCGGAAGCAGACCTCTGCCTTTTGGGATATCCGCCCGGCCAGCTGGGAGAAGGGCTCCAGGCCCCAAATTTGGCAGTTCCCCTCCTGGCCGACGGCCTCCCACCGGGTGTAGGCGAAGGTGAGCACATTGGTTTTTCCTTGCTCCAGGGCCAGGATGTAGGTCCCCGGCTCCTCATCGAACAGGGTCCAGCCGGACGGGGCCTCCCCGCGGAGGAGGGCGGTCAGCATGGTCAGCCAGGCTCTGGGCGCGTCGTTTCCCCACACATCGGAGGCGGAAAGGCCATAGAGCACCGCCCCGTCCCGGCACAGGTGGACGTCGAACCACCCGGCGTATATCCGGGAGATGACGAAGCGAAGGGGGATCATGCCTGTTTCCCCAGCTCGAAGGCTTTTTTGTTCAGCTCCAGGAATTTTGGGGGGACCACGGCCTCCAAAGACTTCTGCCAGGCCTCGCCGGGCAGGTCGAAGTAGTGGGACAGCCGCCCCATGAGGACGATGTTCACCGCCTTGGAGGACCCGGCCTCCTCCGCCAGCTTCAGGCAGTCCAGGGCGTCCACCCTGGCCCCGGCGGAGCGCATCTTCTCCACCAGGTTTTCCGGGTAGGAGGCCGCCCCGGTGATGACCGGCATGGGGTCGATCTGCTGGGTGGAGGTGACGATCTGTCCGTCGGGCTTTAAGTAGCTCAGCCACCGGGCGGCCTCCAGCAGCTCGAAGGAGACGATGTAGTCCGCCTCCCCCTTATCAATGACGGGGGAGTGGACCTTATCTCCATAGCGCACGTAGGTGACCACCGACCCGCCCCGCTGGGACATACCGTGGACCTCGGACACCTTCACGTCATAGCCCTGCTCCATCAGCAGGTGGCCCAGCAGCTTGGAGGCCAGCAGGGAACCCTGGCCCCCCACGCCCACTATCATAATATTTTTGGTTTCCATTGCTCAGCCCTCCTTCCCGGTGCTCTGGAACGCCTTCACACCGCACAGCTGTCCGCACACCCCGCACCCCACGCAGAGGGTGGCGTCCACCCGGGCCTTGCCCTCCTTGATGGAGATGGCGGGACAGCCGATTTTCATGCAGCTCCGGCAGCCCACGCACCTGACCGGGTCCACCGTCAGGGGGGGATTGTGCTTCACGTACTTCAAAAGGGCGCAGGGCCGGCGGCTAATTATCACCGAGGGCCCGGCGGCGGCCAGCTCCTCCCGGACGGCGGCGTCGCAGGCCTTCAGGTCGTAGGGGTCCACCACCCGCACCCGCGCAAAGCCCATGGCCCGGCACAGCGCTTCCAGGTCAATCTTCCCGGCGGGGTCCCCCTTGATGTTGTAGCCGGTGGTGGGGTTCTGCTGGTGGCCCGTCATGCCGGTGATGGAGTTGTCCAGGATAATCACGGTGGAGTTGGACTGGTTGTAGGCGATATTGGCCAGGCCGGTCATGCCTGAGTGCATGAAGGTGGAGTCCCCGATAACCGCCACGGTCTTGCCCTCGGACTCCGCCCCCCGGGCCTTGTTGAAGCCGTGGATGGCGGAGATGGAGGCCCCCATGCACAGGGTCATGTCCATGGCGGACAGGGGAGCCACCGCTCCCAGGGTATAGCAGCCGATGTCCCCCAGGACGGTACATTTGTGCTTGCTCAGGGTGTAGAACAGTCCCCGGTGGGGGCAGCCGGCGCACATGACAGGGGGGCGGGGCGGGATGGGGTCGTCAATGGTCCGGCCCTCATAGACCTCCTCCCCCATCCTTTGGGCGATGAGGTTTTGGGAAAACTCCCCCTCCAGAGGCAGGAAGTCCTTGCCGGACACCTTCAGCCCCAGAGCCTTGCAGTGGTTCTCAATGACGGGGTCCAGCTCCTCGATCACCACCAGCCGGTCCACCCTGGCGGCGAAGTCCCGGACCAGCTTCACCGGCAGGGGGTTGGTCATGCCCAGCTTGAGGATGGAGACAGCGTCCCCAAAGACCTCTTTTACGTACTGATAGGAGGTAGAGGAGGTAATAATCCCCAAACCCCCTCCGCCCTTCTCCGCCGCGGCCGGCTCCACCCGGTTGACGGGGGCGGTCTCGGCCCACTCCTGGAGCTTCCGGGTGCGCTCCTCCACAAAGGGGTGGCGGCGGATGGCGTTGCCCGGCATCATGACGTATTTGGCAATCTGCTTCTCGTAGGGCTTCATCGCCGGTTCCGCCCGGGGGGAGGTCTCCACCAGGGACTGGGAGTGGGCCACCCGGGTACACATTTTCAGCAGCACCGGGGTGTCGAACTCCTCGGACAGCGCAAAGGCCAGCTTGGCAAACTCCAGCGCCTCGGCGGAGTCGGAGGGCTCCAGCATGGGGACCTTGGCGGCGATGGCGTGGCGGCGGGAGTCCTGCTCATTCTGGGAGGAGTGCATCCCCGGGTCGTCCGCCACCCCGATGACCATGCCGGCGTTCACCCCGGTATAGGCCATGGTGTAGAGGGGGTCGGCGGCCACGTTCAGCCCCACGTGCTTCATGGCGCAGAAGGCCCGCTTCCCCGCCAGGCAGGCCCCGAAGGCGGTCTCCATGGCCACCTTCTCGTTGGGGGCCCACTCGCAGTAAATTTCGCTGTATTTGGCGGCCTCCTCGGTGATCTCGGTGCTGGGCGTGCCCGGGTAGCTGGAAATGACACAGCACCCCGCCTCATACAGTCCCCGGGCAACGGCGGCGTTGCCCAACATCAGTTGTTTCATACTCTCCCTGCTTTCTTTGATGTGTTCATTCCGGCTCGCCGTCCCTCTCGTGCAGGCCGCTGCGGCGGATGACCTCCTGCATCACGCCCCCCGCGCCGTTGTCCAGCATGGAGCGCCGGACCCGGCTGATGGTGGCGCTGGAGGCCCCGGTCCGGTCCAGGATGTCCAGATAGACCAGGCCCTGCTGCAGGTACACCGCCACGTCGAACCGCTGCTCCAGGGAGCGCAGCTCGGTGGGGGTACACAGGTCATCAAAAAACCGGCAGCACTCGTCCAGGTCTTTCAGCTTCAAAATGGTCTCATACAGCGCCATACTGCGCGCCCGCTTGTCTGCCTTGGCCATGGCGGTACTCCTTTTCCCCAAAAATTCACTGATGCAAAGTGTAGCACAGGAAAGCGAAAAAGTAAAGGGTCCGGCGCGTTTTTTTCCGGGCAGTTTTTGGAAGGGCGGGAAGAAAACGGGGGCTGCCGGATTCTTGACAGGAGGAGGCGAATCGTTGTATGCTATCCCCATCCGATCACAGGAGGGCAGCCCATGAAGAAGCTGGTCATTGGAATTTTGGCCCATGTGGACGCGGGAAAGACCACCCTGTCTGAGGGGCTGCTCTACCGCGGCGGGGCTTTGCGCCGTCTGGGCCGGGTGGACCACGGGGACGCCTTCCTGGACACCGATATCCAGGAGCGGGAGCGGGGGATCACCATCTTCTCCAAGCAGGCGGAGCTCACCGCGGGGGCGCTCTCCCTCACCCTGCTGGATACCCCGGGGCACGCGGACTTCTCCGCCGAGATGGAGCGCACCCTCCAGGTTCTGGACTGCGCCATTCTGGTCATCAGCGGCACCGCCGGCGTCCAGGGCCACACCCGCACCCTGTGGCAGCTGCTGGCCCGGTACGCCATCCCCACCTTCCTCTTTGTCAACAAGATGGACCTGCCGGGCATAGGCCGGGAGGCTCTGCTCGCCCAGCTCCAGGGGAAGCTGGACGGGGGCTGTCTGGACTTCACCCCCGGCCTGGACGCCCTCCAGGAGGATCTGGCCAGCTGTGACGAGGAGCTGATGGACCGCTACCTCTCCGGCGGGGCGGTGGCGGCGGAGGACGCGGCCCGGCTCATCGCCCGGAGGACGGTCTTCCCCTGCTTTTTCGGCTCCGCCCTCAAGCTGGAGGGGGTGGACGCCCTGCTGGAGGGGCTGGACGCCTACACGCTCCCCCCGGAGTACCCCCAAAAATTTGCCGCCCGGGTGTTCAAGATCGCCCGGGACGGGGGGGACCGGCTCACCTATGTGAAGATCACCGGCGGGGTCCTGCGGGTGCGCGCCCCCCTGGGGGAGGAGAAGGTCAGCCAGATCCGCGTCTACTCAAGCACGAAGTACAAGACCCTGGAGGAGGCCCCCGCCGGGACCATATGCGCCCTCACCGGCCTGAGCCGCACCCGCCCCGGCGATTCCCTGGGGGCGGAGCCCCCTCTTCCCGCCCCCGAGCTGGAGCCCCCTCTGACCTATCAGCTCATTCTGCCCCCCGCCTGCGACGCCCACACCATGCTCAAGCACCTCCGCCAGCTGGAGGAGGAGGACCCCCTGCTCCGGGTGGTGTGGAACGAGGGGGTGGGGGAGATCCACCTCCAGCTCATGGGGGAGATTCAGCTGGAGGTGCTGACCCGCCTCATCCGGGAGCGCTTCGGAGCGGAGGTTTCCTTCGGCGCCGGCAGCGTCGTGTACCGGGAGACCATCGCCGCTCCGGTGGAGGGGGTGGGCCACTTCGAGCCTCTGCGCCACTACGCGGAGGTCCACCTGCTGCTGGAGCCCGCCCCCCGGGGCAGCGGCCTGCGGCTGGTCTCCGCCTGCTCCACCGACCAGCTGGAGCTGAACTGGCAGCGGCTGGTCCTCACCCACCTGGCTGAGAAGCGGCATCTGGGGGTGCTCACCGGCTCCCCCGTCACCGACCTGACCATCACCCTGGTGGCGGGGCGGGCCCACAGCAAGCACACTGAGGGCGGGGACTTCCGCCAGGCCACCTATCGGGCGGTGCGCCAGGGGCTGATGCAGGCCCGGAGCATCCTGCTGGAGCCCCACTATGACTTCCAGCTGGAGCTCCCCCCCGACTGCGTGGGCCGGGCCATGCACGATTTGCAGGCCATGGGGGGCGGCGTGGAGGGTCCGGAGCCCGCGGGGGAGCTCTCCCTCCTCTGGGGACACGCCCCGGTGGCCGGCCTGCGGGACTACTGGCGAGAGGTCACCGCCTACACCCGGGGGCGGGGGCGGCTGTCCTGCTCCCTCCGGGGATACGAGCCCTGCGCCAGCCAGGAGGAGGTGGTCTCCCAATTTGCCTACGACCCGGAGCGGGATCTGGAAAACACCCCCGACTCGGTCTTCTGCTCCCACGGGGCGGGGGTCACGGTGAAGTGGGACAAGGTCCGGGAGCATATGCACGTGGACAGCGGCCTGCGCCTGGGGATGGAGCCCCCCAAGGAGACCCCCTCCGCCCCCGCCGGAGGACAGCGGGCCTGCCGGGGGGGCAGTCTGGAGCAGGACAAGGAGCTGCTGGCCGTCTTCGAGCGCACCTACGGCAAGGTGGAGCGGGACCGGCCCTTCCAGCCCCAAAGGAAGCCCGCACGCACCAGCCTGGACGGGGAGAAGTACACCATCCGGACCCAAAGCTCCGGCCCGGAGTACCTGCTGGTGGACGGCTACAACATCATCTTCGCCTGGGAGGAGCTGAACGCCATCGCCCAGACCGACGTATCCGCCGCCCGGAGCGCGCTGGAGGACATTTTGTCCAACTACCAGGGGTTCCGGCAGTGTGTGGTCATCCTGGTGTTTGACGCCTACAAGGTGAAGGGCAACCCCGGCTCGGTGGAGAAGCGGAAAAACATCTATGTGGTCTACACCAGGGAGGCGGAGACCGCGGACGCCTATATCGAAAAAGCCACCTACGACCTGGGCCGGGAGCACCGGGTGCGGGTGGCCACCTCGGACGGGCTGGAGCAGCTCATCATCCTGGGCCACGGGGCGCTGCGGCTGTCCGCCCGCTCCTTCAAGGCGGAGGTGGAGCAGACCCAGGGGGAGATTGCCGCTCTGCTGGGGCGGCAGAACGGGAAGAACCGGGAGCTGAACCGGGTGAAGCACACCGCCAAAATCACGAAAAAAACGTAAAAACCGCCGCCGGACTTCCCGTGCGCTGTCCGGCGGCGGTCTTTTTTTGTCTGCAAAGGGAGGCGCTACTCCTCCGGCAGCTCCAGGGCGGAGAGGAGGGGCCAGATCTCCTCCTCCACATACGTCTCCAGCTCCCCCCAGCTCACCTCCTGGCTGCTGGTGCAGGACTGGATGTCCAGCAGGGCGTTCCGCTGGGGGAGGACGATCAGAAGAAAGTGGTTTTTTGCCCCGCTCTGGGAGGCCCCCCACCCCTCGGACACCCAGAAATCCGTCCCCGGGGCTTTTTGGGCGGAGGAGTACAGGTTCTGCAAAAAGGGCCCCAGGTCGGTCCGGGGCTGGGTGATGTAGGTCTCCAGCAGGTGGTCCCGGAAGGCGATGCGCTCCGCCTGCCGCCACACCCCCTGGCTCAGGTCCAGCTCCCGGCGGTGGATGTGGAAGCAGGTGGACACCCCGTCCCGGACCTTATACCACTGGTTCCCGTTCCGGTCGGCCGTCCCCTCCTCCCACCCCTGGGGCAGGGTGAAGCGGACCCCGGCTGTCACCTCCGCCACCACGGGGGGAGGGCCGCCGGCGGGGGTGTCGGTGACCTTGGGCCCCCGGAGGGAATCTATCCCGAACACAACCACACACACCAGACCCAGCAGGCCCAGCTTCCGCCACCGCTTCCGGCTGTCCCCGCCGGGCGGGTAGAGGTAGGCGGGGAGATAGACCGCCCCCGCCCCCAAAAGAAACGCCCCGCTCAGGAGGATGACCAGCTCGTGCTCCACTCCCCGCAGCAGGCGGCCCCTGGAGCTGCTGTAGTCCAGGAAAAGGGACCCGTCCGCCCCCTGGATCTCATAGACCGTGGCGCGGCCGCCGGTGAGGGCGTACCGGAAGGTCACCGGGTCCGTCCCCGCCCAGTCCAGAAATTCCTCCTGGTCGAAG
Source organism: Lawsonibacter sp. (assembly GCA_022801435.1). Taxonomy (GTDB): domain Bacteria; phylum Bacillota; class Clostridia; order Oscillospirales; family Oscillospiraceae; genus Lawsonibacter. The sequence goes on along the minus strand of JAAWSG010000003.1, from coordinate 24,876 downwards.
CCGAAGTTCTCCGGGACCAGGAGGGAGCCGGTATAGCCCTTCAGCGAGATGTAATGCCGGTACTCGTAGTAGATGCTGGCGTACCTGCCTCCCCGCCGCCGCGTGTACTCGTACTGCCGGACGGCGTCCACCTGGGCGGTCAGCTCCTTCAGCTCCTCCCTGGAGGCGGGCAGCTCTTCGGGGAGCCGGGCCAGCATGGGGAGGAAGAGCGCCAGGATGAGGAGGACAGGGGGGAGGATGATACACGCCTGTTTCCCTCCGGAGATGGGGGTGTTCCTTCTCCACCGGAGGTATTTGCGCAAAAAATGCACAAAGCACCACAGGGAAAAGCCCAGATAGACTGCGATGCCCAGCAGCAGAAAGCCCAACGCGCCCAGATCCATCCCAATCCCTCCTTGTACCCGAACCCGGCTACAGCCGCCGCAAAATTTCCACCATCAGCGCCACCCGCTTGAAGGGGGTCATGAGGTAGAGCCCATCGGTATAGGGAGAAATTTCCCGGGCAATTTGGGTGGAGATGTCCACCGCCAGCGCCTCCCCCTCCTCCCGGTTCTTCCCCTCATAGAGGGCCACAATCTCCTCGCACACCCGCATTCCCGCGATCTCGTTGTTGAGGAAGCAGGCGTTTTTGTGGCTCACCACCGGGAAGACTCCCCCTAAAATCTTCCCCTCTAAGGTCTGACGGGCCAGCTTCAGATTTTCCAGCGCCTCCCGGGAGAGCACCGGCTGGGTGAGGAAGCCGGTGACCCCGTTCTCCTCCTTCTCCCGGGCCAGGCGGAGCTGGACCTCGAAGTTCCGGGCGTTGAGGTCCAGGGCTCCGAAGATGCGGAAGGGGGTGCGCAGAAGCTCCTCGTTCAGGCCGCGGACGTACCGGGCCAGCTTGCGGGAGTTGAAGTTGAAGACGCTCTTCACCTCGTCCCGGTCCTGGGAGGGGATGGGGTCCCCGGTGACCAGCAGGACGTTGTGGACCCCCTCGATGGACAGCCCCAGGAGCAGGGCCTTGACGGCGTTGAGGTTCCGGTCCCGGCAGGTCATGTGGGGCAGGGGCTCCACCCCCAGCTCCCGCTTGATCTTGCAGGCCAGCAGGCAGCTGTCCGCCCGGGGCCGGCCCACCGGGTTGTCCGCGATGGTCACCACGTCCGCCCCGGCGCGTTTCAAGTCCTGGACCCCCTCCAGGAAGAAGCCGATGTTGTCATCCACCGGCGGGTCCAGCTCCACCGCGACGACCCGCTTTCCGCTGTCCAGCTTGCCCGCCAGGGAGTTCTCCTCCGGGCGGGCGGAGGGCTCCCGGGGCGGGGCAGCGCGGATGCGGGGCGGGGGAGGGGAGGCCAGGGCCCGGGCGGCGGCGGCGATGTGCTCCGGGGTGGTCCCGCAGCAGCCCCCCACAATCCTGACCCCCGCCTGGACCAGCTCCGCCGCCTTCTGTCCAAAATAGTCCGGCGTCCCCTGGAACACCGTCCGCCGGCCCAGCACTGTGGGATACCCGGCGTTGGGCATGGCCGAGAGAACCGTGTCCCCCAGCTCCAGCCCCTGGACGTACTCCAGCAGGTGCTTGGGCCCCGAGACGCAGTTGAGTCCCACCCCGTCCACCCCCTCCAGGGCGGCGGTCCGGCGGAGCAGCTCCCGGCCGGAGTACCCCTCCTGGGTGGTCCCGTCAAAGGACACCGCGTAGGACACCAGCAGCACCGCCCGGGGGCAGCGCTCCTTCAGCGCCTGGGCCAGCTTGGCAATCCCAGCGTCGGAGGAGAGGGTCTCCACCAGGATATGCTCCACCCCCTGCTCCAGAAACAGCTCCATTTGCTGGATAAAGCTCTCCCCGGGGCTGAGCGCCCCTCCCTCCGGGGCGGGGCCGATGTCCCCAAAGACATACCCGTCCCAGGGCCGGGCCGCCTCCAGGGCCAGCCGGCAGCTCTCCTGGATGATCTGCCGGGCCATAGGCGTGTGTCCAAAGCCCAGGTCCCCGCTCACTGTAAAGGTATTTGTCTTTATAGCTCTGCATCCGGCCTCCAGATAGGCCCGGTGGATGGCCGAAATCTCCTCCGGGCGGGTGAGGCTGGCCAGCTCGCACCGCTCCCCGGGGTGATTTTGAGCAAAATAGGTCCCCATGGCGCCGTCAAAGAGCACGGGCCCCCGCTTCCACTCCGCACGGATATCCATTACCCCAGCACCTCCTTAGAAATTTCCACCGCCTGGCGGGCGTCCTTGGCGTAGAAGTCCGCGCCGATCTGGGCGGCGTACTCCGGCGTCACCACCGCGCCCCCCACAAAGACGGCAGGGGGATGGGGCAGGGCCTTGAGCAGGCGCACCGTCTCCACCATGGCGGGCAGGGTGGTGGTCATCAGGGCGGACAGCCCCACCAGCCTGATCTGGCCCTGCTCCACCGCCTCCGCCACGGTCTCCGGCGGCACGTCCCGGCCCAGATCCCGGACCTCATAGCCGTAGTTCTCCAGCACGGTCTTCACGATATTTTTTCCGATGTCGTGGATGTCCCCCTGGACGGTGGCCACCACCAGGCTCCCCTTTTTCACCGTCTCCCCCTGGGCGGAGAGGACTGTCCGGACCGCCTCAAAGACCGACTGGGCGGCCTGGGCGGCGCTGAGGAGCTGGGGGAGGAAGAGGGTCCCCCGCTCATAGCCCTCCCCCACCCGGTCCAGGGCGGGGATGAGCCGCTCCTCCACCAGAGACAGGCCGGACTGGTGCTCCAGCGCCTCCCGGGCCAGCCGCCCCGCGTCCCCCCGCAGGCCCCGGAGGATGGCCTCCTCCAGGCTCATTCCCCGCTCCGCCGGGGCAGGGGAGGGGAGCGGGGCCGATTGGGCGAAGCGGGCGATGTAGTCCCGGCACTCCTGGTCCTCCCCGGACAGCACCCGGAAGGCGGCCACCGCGTCCATCATCTCCCCCTGGTTGGGGTTGAGGATGGGCAGGGTCAGACCCGCTCCCAGGGCCTGGGTGAGGAAGCTCCGGGTGACAGCGGTCCGGTTGGGCAGGCCGAAGGAGATGTTGGACACCCCCAACAGGGTTTGCAGGCCCAGCTCCTCCCGGACCTTGCGCACCGCCTTCAGCGTCTCCCGGGCCTGGTCCTGCTGGGCGGAGACGGTGAGGGTGAGGCAGTCAATCCACACGTCCTCCCGGGGGATGCCCTGTTCCAGAGCGGCGCGGAGGATTTTTTCCGCGATTTGGAACCGGCCCTCCGCGGTCTGGGGGATGCCCCCCCTGTCCAGAGCCAGGCCCACCACCGCCGCCCCGTACTTTTTCACGATGGGCAGGAGTTTCCGAAGCACCTCGGGCTCCCCGTTCACCGAGTTCACCGCCGCCTTGCCGCAGTACACCCGCAGGCCCGCCTCCAGGGCGTCGGGGTTGGAGGAGTCCAGCATTAGGGGGAGGGAGACGGCGCTCTGAATCTTCTTCACCACCAGGGGGAGCAGTTTCACCTCGTCCACCCCGGGCAGGCCCACGTTCACGTCCAGAATGTCCGCCCCCGCGTCCTCCTGCTGGACGGCCACATCCAGGATGTAGTCCAGATCCTCCTCCAGAAGGGCCTGCTGGAAGCGCTTCTTGCCGGTGGGGTTGACCCGCTCGCCGATGACCCGCACCCCGTCCAGGGACAGGGGGACGGCGGAGGTACAGAGGAAGCTTTTTTCCGCATACCGGCGGGGGGCGGGGGCTTTTCCCGCTAAAACCGCCTTCACCCTCCGGATGTACTCCGGCGTGGTCCCGCAGCAGCCCCCGAAGATGGAGGCCCCCGCCTCCAGACAGGGGAGCATGGCCGCCGCGAACGCCTCCGGCCCCATGTCGTAGTGTCCGTCCACCGGGTCGGGGAGGCCGGCGTTGGGCTTGGCGATGACGGGCAGGCGGGTGTGCTCCGCCACCTCCCGGAGGATGGGGGCCAGCTTGTCCGGGCCCAGGGAGCAGTTCAGGCCGATGGCGTCCGCCCCCAGCCCCTCCAGGGTCCGGGCCATGGAGGCCGCCGTGCAGCCGGTGAAGGTCCGTCCCCCCTCGTCAAAGGACATGGTGACCAGAACGGGCAGGCGGGAACACTCCTTGGCCGCCAGCAGAGCCGCCCGGGCCTCCTGGAGGTCGGTCATGGTCTCGATGACGATGAGGTCCGCCCCCGCCGCCGTGCCCAGGAGCACCATCTCGCAAAACAGCTTGCAGGCCCTCGCAAAGGGGAGGCTCCCCAGGGGCTCCAGCAGCTCCCCCAGGGGGCCGATGTCCAGAGCCACCAGGGCGTCCGTCCCCTCCGCGGCCCGTTTGGCAAGGGCGATGGCGGGACCGATGACCTGTGCCGGCTCATACCCGGCGCGGGCCAGCTTCAGGGCGTTGGCCCCGAAGGTGTTGGCGTAGATCACCTGACTGCCCGCCTGGATGTACTCCCGGTGGATGGAGGCCAGCAGCTCCGGGCCGGTGAGGTTGAGCAGCTCGGGCGTCCCCCCCGGGGGCAGGCCCCGCTGCTGGAGCATGGTCCCCATCCCCCCGTCCAGCAGCAAGATGCGGTTTTGTAAAAAATCTCTCCGGGGGGGCCGGTCCTCCGGGCTGACGCAGGGCTCATATCTGTTCTCCACAGTGTGTTCCTCCCTTTCTGTACGGGCAGTGCTCCCGCATTTGACAGTAGGCGCAGCCCCGGACGCGGGCCGGCTGGGGGCGCTCTGACAGGCCGATGACCGCCGTCACCGACTTGACCGGGTTGAGCAGCAGGCTGGGCGTGACATAGAGTCCCAGCCGCCGGGGGGTGTCCAGGGCGGCGCAGAGGGCTGGCTGGAGGTCCAGGGGCAGGTCCCCGTAGCCCGGACTGAACCGGTCGGTGAAAAACAGCCCGGGGAAGCGGCCCGCCAGCTCCTCCTCCGCCTGGCCGCAGCCCCGCTCCACCAGGGCGCTGCCGCAGGCGTCCCAGATGACCGCCTGGGCCATATCCCTGGCCTGGAGGGCGGACAGCCTCTGGTCAAAGGCCGCCCCCAGAGTACAGGCCAGCAGCGCCGCCTGGCCGCAGTCCTCCAGCATCCGGCCCGCCAAGCGTCCAGGAAGCACAATCCCCGTCCCCTCCAGCCCGAAGCCCTCCTCCCGCCGCTCCAGCGGGACAATTCTATAGGTGTACCGGGGCTGGATTTGGGCCTCCAGCCGGGCCAGCACCTCCCCCACCTGCTCCCGCAGCTCCCCGGACGCCGGTCCGGCCCCCAGATACCGCAGCGCCTGGTCCAGATCATTCTCCATCCGCCGGTCCTCCTCTCCAAAAATCCAGCTTCCAGTTCCTGTCCGAAATTTAGCACGGAAGCGGCGGCTTGTCAATGGGAAACCCGCGGCGGCGGCTGATTTCGCCCGGTTTTGATTGCACGCTGCCCGATTTCGGTCATTTTTGCGCTCATTAACGGGCGTTTAGAATTTCAACCGCTTCAAAAGCTGGCGCTCCGACCGCAAAGCAGCCCAAAAATGGCCGGAATTGGACAGCGGCACACTTGGCACAGAGCTTGCTTTATAAATTATGCGTGTAAGCTTCAGACAACACAAACCAGGAAAGAGAACGGAGGAATTGACTATGATTTTTGGCGTATTAAAGGACATCAAGGAGGGTGAGAACCGGGTCATCTGCACCCCGGTGGAGGTGGCCTCCATCAAGGCCGCCGGCCACACCGTGCTGGTCCAGAGCGGGGCGGGGGTGGGCTCCGGCTTCTCCGATGAGAAGTACGCCGCCGCCGGGGGAGAGATCGTCTCCGCCGCGGAGGAGATGTGGAAGCGCTGCGACTTCCTGGCCAAGGTCAAGGAGATCCAGCCCGATGAGTTCGGCCTCCCCCGGGAGGGGCAGATGATCTACTGCTGCATCCACCCCGCCGGACACCCGGAGGAGGTGGACGCCCTGCTCCAGAGCAAGTGCATTGCCATCACCGCCGAGGACAGCCACCGGTACGGCTCCCCCAACTGCGAGGCCGCCGGAAAGCAGGGGGCGCTCTTCGGCCTGGAGTCCATGCTCACCATCAACGGCGGCAAGGGCAAGTTCGTGGGCGGCTTCGCCGGGGCGCCCGGCATGAACGTGCTGATTCTGGGCGGCGGCACGGTGGGACAGGGGGCTCTGAGCGTCCTCCACGCCCTGGGGGCCAACGTCACCGTGATGGACATCAACGTGGGCATCCTGCGCCAGCTGGGCAGCCAGTACCAGGGGAGCATCAACACCATGTTCTGCAACCAGCAGACCATCGCCTCGGTCCTGCCCCAGACCGATATGGTCATCAACTGCGTCAAGTGGCCCAAGCAGCGCACCGACTTCCTCATCACCAAGGAGATGCTCAAGACCATGGAGCCGGGCAGCGTCCTGGTGGATATCTCCAACGACGACCCCGGCGCCATCGAGTCCAGCCACGAGACCCACCACGACAACCCCCGCTATGTGGTCAACGGGGTGGTCCACTACTGCGTCAGCAACATCCCCGGCGCGGTGGCCCACTCCACCTCGGTCTCCCTGGCCGCCGAGACCCTGCCCATGCTGCTGAGCATCATGAACGACGGCCTGGCTGAGGCCTGCGTCAAGGACGGCTTTATCCGCCGCAGCCTGACCTGCTACAAGGGCTATCTGACCCATGAGGAGACCAGCGGCATCCAAGGAAAACCGTGGGTCCGCCCCGAGGACATCCTGGGCATCGCGGACCGGCAGCTGGACCCCGCGCCCCCCGCCACCACCACCCGCAGCACCAACTTTATCAAGCTGTAGGCGATACCGCTGCGGGACCCTATCAAGCTGTAGGCGATACCGCTGCGGGGCCCTTTTTCTTCCCCTCCCCCGGGAGGGGAAGAAAACTGCCTGCCTCCAGGGGCGGGCACAGAAAAAACAAGGAGGACACTTTATGAGCGCAAACGACTTTTTATTGGACTTTGCCGTCGCGTCCCTGTTTATCCTCATCGGACAGCTCCTGCGGGCCAAGGTGGGCCTGTTTCAGAAATTCTTCGTCCCCGCCAGCATGATCGCCGGCTTTATCGCCCTGGCGCTGGGCAGCCAGGGGGCGAACATCCTGCCCTTCTCCGACCAGATCAGCAACTACCCCGGGATGCTCATCATCGTCATCTTCGCGGCGGTGGGGGTCAACGGCTTCAGCTTCTCCAAAAAGGCCTTCAAGGCGGAGATCGACCGCATCGGCTCCTACCTCTCCTATAAGGTGCTGGCCCAGGCCATTCAGTTCGGCTTTGCCCCTCTGCTGTCCATCCTCATCATCTCCACCCTCTTCCCTGACATCAACTACGGCTTCGGCCTGCTGCTGGCGGCGGGCTTCTCCGGCGGCCACGGCACGGCGGCGGCGGTAGGGGATACATTCTCAAGGCTGGGCTTTACCGATGCCAACGACATCGCCATGACCTGCGCCACTGTGGGCATCCTGGCGGGCATCTTCGGCGGGCTGTTCTTCGTCAAGCTGGGGACCAAGTTCGGCTGGACCAAGTACATCAAGGGTTTCCAGTACATCTCCGGCGACCTGCGCACCGGCATGGTGAAGGACACGGAAAACCGCCCCGTCATGGGCAAGGAGACCACCTCCTCGGTATCCATCGATCCCCTGTGCTGGCACTTCGCCGTGCTGCTGCTGGCCTCGGGCGCGGGCATCATCGTGAACAAGTGGATCTTCAAAACCTTTGAGCTGGACCTGCCCACCTACCTCATCGCTTTCCTCATCGCCATCGCCATGTTCCTGGTCTTCAAGCGGACCGGGGTCAGCCACTACATCGACGAGAACATCATCAACCGCATCTCGGGCACGGCTACCGACTTCGTGGTCTTCTTCGGCATCGCGTCCATCAAGATCCCCGTCATCGTGAAGTACGCCGCCCCCCTGGCCATCCTGCTGGTCATCGGCATCCTCATCGTGGTGGCCACCCTGATGTTCTTCGGCCCCGCCATGAACAAGGGCAGCTGGTTCGAGCGCTCCCTCTTCGTCTTCGGCTACTCCACCGGCGTGTTTGCCATCGGCTTCGTGCTGCTGCGCATCGTGGACCCGGAGAACCGCTCCAAGACCCTGAACGACACCGCCTTCGCCGCCCCCTTCACCACTCCCTTCGAGATGTACGCCTGGGGATTTGGGCCTATGATGCTCCTGGGCGGGCGTCACTGGCAGTTTGTGGGGATGTACGTGGCCCTGACCCTGGCCTGCGTGGTGGTCAACATGATCTTCCGCTGGTGGTGGCTCAAGCTGCCTCTGGACCGCCCCGCTGTGGAAGAATAATCCGGGTTGCCTTTTCCCAAAAATTCTGCTACAATCAACAAAACCTCACATTGCTCCTCCGTCCCCCGGGCGGGGGAGCAGCTTAAATTTTCCGCCGCTTTTGAGGGAGGAGGACGCGCCGCCATGCGGATACTTCAGGACCTGTTCAACGGCAAGGGCTATATTGACGGCATCACGGTCATCAACCTGGAGGGAGAAATTCTGTTCACCGCCAAGCTCAACGGCAAGCTCTCCAACCGGGAGGACAGCCAGCAGCTTCTGGGTCAGAAATTTTTTGACATTTATGAAAATCTGGACCCCCTCAGCAGCAGCACCTACCGGGCCATGGAGCTGGGGGTCCCCCTGTATGTGGAGGACCAGCTGCTGGAGACCCGGGGGCAGGAGGCCATCCGCATCGACTCCCTGTCCATCCCCATCAAGAGCGGGGGACGGGTGGTGGGGGCGGTGGACCTGTCGGTACAGAACTACGATGGCCTGACCGTGCCGCTGTCCGAGCCCGACTCCCTGGACCCAGGCAGCCTGCCCATCCACCGGGCCCAGAAGCTGTCCAGCGAGGATTTGGCGGGCTGTACCATGGAGGACATCATCGCCGTGGACGAGCGGATGCAGCAGGCCAAGAACTATATCCCGGTGGTGGCCTCCTGCGGCCTGCCCGTGATGATCTACGGGGAGACGGGCACGGGCAAGGAGCTCTTCGCCCAGGCCATCCACAACGCCAGCGACCGGAGGCACGGCCCCTTTATCACCCAAAACTGCGCCGCCATCCCGGACACCTTGCTGGAGAGCATCCTCTTCGGCACGTCCAAGGGGGCCTTCACCGGTGCGGTGGAGACCAAGGGGCTGTTTGAGCTGGCGGACGGAGGGACGCTGTTTCTGGACGAGATCAACTCCATGCCCCTGCACCTGCAGTCCAAGCTGCTCCGGGTGCTCCAGGACGGCAGCTTCCGCAGTCTGGGGGCCCGGAAGGTCAAGACGGTCAACGTAAAGATCATCGCGGCCACCAATGTGGAGCCCCTCCAGGCCATCCAAAGCCATCAGCTGCGCCAGGACATCTACTACCGCCTGAGCATGATGTCCATCCACATCCCTCCCCTGCGGGAGCGGAGGCGGGACATTGCCAGCTTTGTCAGCTGCTATGTGGCCAAGCACAACCAGACCTTCCACAAGCAGGTCCAGCGGGTGTCCGAGGAGCTGGTCCAGCGTCTGGAGCAGTACGACTGGCCGGGGAACGTGCGGCAGCTGGAGCAGGTCATCGTCTACGGAATGAGCCGGGTGGAGAGCGGCCGGATCACCCTGGAGCTGCGGGACGTGGAGGAGCGTTTGCGGGAGATGTCCTTCGGAGTCTCCGCCCGGCCCGCCCCGGGAAGCGCGCCTCCCCCAGGAGCGGGACTGGAGGGCGGCTCCCTCCGGGACGCGGTACACTCCTATGAGCGCTCGCTGATCGCCCAGGCCCTGGAGGAGGCCCGGGGCAAGCTCACCGCGGCCGCCGGGCTGCTCAAAATCCCCCGCCAGACCCTCCAGCGGAAAATTAAGCAGTATGGACTGGATGAGGAGACCCCTTGAATCCTCCGCCAGAGTGCAGGGACACGACAAACGGTTCTGCTGTCAGGCGGACACGGCAGGCCGCGTCCCTCTATGCGCGCTGACGGCCCGTAATACAAAACCGGCGTCCCCACAGGGGACGCCGGTTTTCGGTTTTACTGGAAGAGGTGGCGGACATCCTCCCTGCTGCGCCTGCTGTGGGTGCGCATCGCCTGGGCGGAGTTCTGCGGGATGGACTGGCTCACCCCCCGCAGAAGGCTGAGGGCGTCGCCGCTGTCCCGCACCGGGCCGCCCGTCTGGTTCAGATACCGCTGGACGCTGTACAGCCCGCTCCGGCTCCGCTCCAGACGCTCGTACAGGGCGCTGTAGGCCGCCTGAATCCGGGCCACCCACCGCCGGTCCGCGTCCAGGGTGCGCTCCGCCTCCCGGGCGCTCTCCCGGCTGTCCACCGACATCCGGTCCAGCTGCATGGCCTGGGCGGACAGGCGGAACTGGGGCAGAGTCACCGCGTCCCCGCCCATGGGCAGGCGCACCCCCGTCTTGGGGGACAGGCGGGCGCTCCCCAGGTCCGCCGCCCCCGAGATACGTACCTCCCCGCAGCCGCCGAAGAGACAGGCCCCGATATCCGCCCCCGGGTTGCCCCCGGAGGCCCGCACAATCCGGGCGGTTCCGCCGATTTGGATATCTCCGCAGTCCCCATGGATGCCCGCCCCGATGGCCGCCGCGTGGAAGGCCGCCGTGGCGCTTACCGAGCCGCCCTGGATGCTGATATCCCCCGCCGGAGCGCCCAGGGCCCCGCCGATGCCGGCCCCGCCGCCGCTCCCTCCGTTGGCGGAGACCACCCCGCCTGTGATGGTGACCGGGCCCACGGGACAGGACCTGCCCGCGCCGATGCCGGCCCCGCCGCCCGACCCGGAACCGGTAACGATACCGCCCCGAATGACAATTTTTCCGCTCCGGTCCCGGCCCGGACCGCTGTCCCGTCCAATGCCCGCGCCCCCGGCCCTTCCCACCGCAGTCAGGCTCCCCGCCGGGGTCCGCTCCCCGCCGGGACGGGCGCAGTCGATGCTCAGGCTGGTCCCATCCCCCAGGGAGATGCCCGCACAGCCCTCGCCGCTCTCAAAGTGGTTGCTGCTCCCCCGGCGGAGCATGAGGGTCACGTCGTTCCCCCGGCCCAGACAGAAGGCCCGCCCGGTGTTCACCCGGCAGGACACCCCGTTCAGGGCCAGCTCCACCGCGCCGATGCCGTCCGCCAGGGCGATCCGTCCGCTGAAGGGCCGCTTCTCCCCGTCCTCCCCCATGCCGCCGGAGAGGGCGGTCACCGCGGGGGAGAGGATGTGCAGGATGTGGGGCTCCTCCTCGTACTCCCAGTCCAGCCCCGGCTCGCCCCCCGTGACCACGAAGGGATTGGGGTACATGGGAACCTCCTCAAAGCCCCCGGTCTTCCGGCTCCACCGCAGATAGGCGTACCGGGTGCGGAGCTTCCCCACCTCGTCCCGCCCCCGCAGGGTCAGGGTGTGGATGGGGTAGCCGTGGGAGGGGTCCCCCTTCTCCAGCCACAGACTGGCGGGGATGCCGGCGGCCAGGGCCAGCTTCCCCGTGTGGCCGTCCACCGAAAGGGAGGTCAGCCCGCTCCAGCCGGGGAGCAGCGCTTTCCACACCAGGTCAAAGGGTTTTACCTCCGTCCCCTGGAGGCTGTTTACCGAAACTGCCCGGGCCGACAGGGAGGCGATGTTCTCCAGCACCACCGGGACGCGGAGGGATGGGGTCTCCTCCCCCTCCTTCCCCTCCAGCACCACCGCCCCGCCGGCCTGCCGCAGGAGGTTGGTGCTGTCCCCGTGGAGCGCCCCCAGCCGCAGCACGCCGCTCCCGCCCAGGGTCAGCTGTACCCCCTGCTCCAGGTGAAGGGCCGTGAAAACGCTCTCCTCGGCGGTGAGGAGTTGGGCCTGGGGGGCGCTGACCGTCACCGAGAGGGCGGAGATATCCTTCAAGATCACCGTCCCCGAGCCCGTGATGAAAATGGCCGGGAGCTGGGTCCCGTTCCCCTGGACGGTCACCTCCGCCCTCCCACCCAGGGTAAGCGCGCCGGTGGCCTCGTCCAGGCTGACCCCGGACAGGTCCCGGCCCATCAGCTGGACCTCCCCCAGCTGCTTCACCTGGAGGGGGGCATTGGCCGGGTCTTGCGGGGCGGTCCGGAGCGCCTGGGTCTCTCCCTGGGCCGCGCTGTCCGGAGCCGCCTGTGTTGGGGGGACCCCCTCTCCGCTCCGGGAGGCGGTGAGCAGACCCATCATCAGCTCCAGGTTCATCCCCTCCAGCCCTGCCAGCAGGCCCAGAAGGGAGGGCTGGGGCAGGGCGGCAGCGGAGTCTCCGGTGAGCAGGAGTCCGGTCAAAAAGTCCTGGAGTCCCGGGGCCGTCCCCGACATCAGCTGGCTTTGCAGGTCGGCGAAGCCGGTGAAGGTCCCGCCGGTCAGCTCCTCCACCGCCTCATCGGGGGGCGTGCCCTGGGCCACCTTCTCCAGCAGCAGCCGCAGACCCTCCAGCGCCTGCTCCGCGCTCACCCCCTCGGGGGAGCCGCCTCCGGCGATGACCGCCCCCAGATACAGCACGGCCAGCCGTCCCGCGGCGGGATTGTGCTCCAGGTCCGCATTGGCCAGGGCGGCCAGCAGCTCCGCCCCGGTGGCGCTCTGGTCCAGCCCCAGCCCCTCCAGCAGCTCCTCCGGGGTCATGTCCGCGGCGATCCCCTGAATGAACCAGTCCGGCAGGTCCTGGAGCCCGTCCTCCCCGCCGGAGATCCCGTCCATCACGGCGTACAGCAGGGCCTCCAGGCCGTCCTCTCCGCCCAGGTCCCCGTCCAGAAAGAGAGCGGTCCCCTTGACCTCCGCGCTGCCCACCATCCGGTCAATCTCACGCCACAGCCGCTCCATCTCCCGCTGGAGGGCGGCGCGGTCCGCCTCCCCTCCGCCGGCGGCCTGCCGGGCCAGCTCGGTCATGCGGCCCAGGCGGTCCTGCACCTCGGCCAGCACGCCCTCCCCAAGCTGGAGGGTCCGCCGGCTCTCCCGGGTCTGTCCCTCGGTGCGGCTCACCCGGGACATCAGCTCCCGCAGGGTCTCTGAGACAGTAAAGCCCGCCCGGCTCACCCCCTGGCTCTGCTCCGCCGGGGCAGAGCGCTGCGTTCTGACCGTCCCCTGGTACTGTACGGGCGTAAACCCCTGAATGGACAGCTCTCCCATCTTCAGCGCCTCCTTTATCATTCCTGTTACCATAGCTATCGGCAGTTTGCGCCAAAGAATAAGGCCGGAGACAGCAGGAACGCCCCCGGGTTCCCCCCGGAGGCGTCAGATTTAAGGAAAAAAGAGGTCTGCCGCCCCCTCCCAGGAGGGCAGATACCAGTCCGCCGCCGCCGCCAGCTGCTCCTGACTGCCCAGCGACGCCTCGTCCCGGATGGCCGCCACCCGGAAGCCCGCCCTCTTGGCTGTGCGGGCGGCGAAGATGGCGTCCTCAAAGACCACCGTCTCCTCCGGAGTCCCTCCCAGGCGGCGGGCGGCCTCCAGATAGACGTCGGGAAAATCCTTCCCCGCCCCCACCTCCTCACAGGAGAGGAGGAAGTCGAACCGCTCCCGCACCCCCAGCCGCCGCAGGCAGATGTCCAGCAGATGGGGGGAGGTGGAGGAGGCCACCGCCATCCGCACGCCGCGCTGCTGGAGGGTTTTTAAAAACGCCTCCGCTCCCGGCTTCAGGGGGATGTCGGTGCGGTAGTGCCGCTCCATCACCCCGTTGATCTCCTCCATGACCCGCTCCGGGGTGCTGTCCAGGCCAAACTGCCGGATCAGATACCCGGCGGTCTCCGGCATGGTCATGGGGACCGCCCGGTCCAAAATCTCCCGGTCGGGTTTTTCTACCCCGCAGGAGATCAAATACTCCTCCGACGCCCGGTTCCAAACCCCCATGGAGTCCACCAGGGTCCCGTCCATGTCAAAAATCCCGTATTTCATCTCTGTCTCCCTTCGACCGGGGCCCGTATTCTTGTGCGCTCCGGCCCTCCGGCTCTCTATCATACCGCAGAAAACTGGGGATTGCAAGTTTTTTCAAAAGCGGGTATGATGGTACATATGGAGGGGAGCACCGCCCCCCCCAACGATAAGGAGGCGACCGGCTGTGACCGATCAAGAACTGGTAAAACTGGCCTTTGATATGCACCGCTTCTCCTATGTGCCCTACTCCCGCTTTCCGGTGGGGGCCGCCCTGCTGTGCGGGGACGGGCGGGTGTTCACCGGCTGCAACGTGGAAAACGCCGCCTACGGCTCCACCATCTGCGCCGAGCGCACCGCCCTGCTCAAGGCGGTGAGCGAGGGCTGCCGGGAGAACTGGACCGCCATCGCCATCGCCGGCAGGGGAGAGGACTACTGCTGGCCCTGCGGAGCCTGCCGGCAGATGCTCTACGAGTTCGCCCCCGGCCTGCGGGTCCTGGCCGCCCGGGGGGACGGGTCCTGGAAAGAGGTCCCCCTGGCCCAGCTGCTCCCCTTCGGCTTTGGCCCCCACTCCCTGGAGCAGTGACCCGGGCAGGCGCTCCCCGGCGGAGCGCCTGCTATTTTTTCCGGCGGCGGGTCCACACCCGGTTCACCGCCACCCCCAGCAGCAGCAGGTTGCCGCAGAAGTACAGCCACACCAGCAGAATCATCAGGGAGGCCAGGGAGCCGTACACCAACGCGTATCGGGAGGACATGCCGATGAACCAGGAGAAGAGCACCGAGGCCGCCGCGATGGCCCCCGCGGCCAGCAGTCCGGACAGGAGCACCTCCCGGTTGGACACCCACCGGGGGGCCCCCGCCCGGTAGACGATGAGCACCAGCAGCAGCACAAAGCAAAACAGCAGCAGATAGCGCAGCCAGCTCCACAGCCGGGAGAGCAGCTCCAGGGGGACGAGCTGGGCGATGCGGCGGGGGAGGTGCTGCCGCAGCAGACCGAAAAACCAGTCCCCGGTGAAGATGACCACCACCGACAGATAGACGGTGAGCAGGAAGAGCAGGGACAGGACCACGCTGAGGGCCAGCCGCCGGAGGACGTGGGGGCGGGCGTTCTGATACAGCTCGTCCATGGCCAAAAACAGGGTGCGCAGCCCCGACGAGGCGGACAGCAGAAGGGTGCTCAGACCGGCCAGCAGCAGGGCGGAGGACTGGCTCCCGGCGACATAGCGCAGATAGTCCCCCATAATCCCCAGCACCCCCTGGGGGAGGAGCTGGTCCAGGGAGACCAGCAGCTGCTCCAGATTCAGATGGAACAGGCCGATGAAATAGTTGACGCACAGCAGCACGGGGAAGAGGGTCAGCACCAGGAAATAGGACAGGGCCGCCGCTGACCGGGACAGCCCCGCGCCGGTATAGAGGTCCGCCACCTCCAGCCCAAAGGCGGCAATGGAACGCAGCTTTTTTACCATGGCAATCCCTCCAGTCTGTGCGCCCATGATACCACATTCCCCGCGCCAAACAGTACGAAAAAAGCCGCCTGCTTGTTCAGACGGCTTTCCACGTTTTTGGTTTGGGGCAAATCAGGCCAGCTTGTTCAGCTTGATGGTCATCCTGCTCTTCCGGTTGGCGGCACAGTTGCGGTGCAGCAGACCCTTGGCGGCGGCCTTGTCCAGCGCCTTGACAGCCACCTTGTAAGCGACATCGGCCTCGCTGCGGTTGCCTTCCGCCACCGCGGCCTCAAACTTCTTGATGTCGGTCTTCAGCGCGGACTTTGCGGCCTTGTTCTGCGCGGCCTTGGCCTGAGAGACCAGCACGCGCTTCTTGGCAGACTTGATATTGGGCAAACCAAACACCTCCTCCGATATTCATCGTTGATTTAGGCGTCAACGCGCCTAGGCAGGTACATATTATACCTTCTCCACCCGAAAAAATCAACACCTTTTTTCAAAAATTTTCTCCGGTGCTGTTTGAGCAGGATTTTTGCTTGAAGCGGGCGGTATTTCATGTTATAATGGACAGCTGACATATGATTTTACCGCGTTCCGGCGGCAGGAAGAGGGGGGTCGCAGATTGAAATACCGACAGTGGCAGCTGGCTCCGCCCTGCCCGGAGGGACGGCGGGCGCTGGAGGAGGCCGGCCTGCCCCCTCTGCTGGCCAGCCTTTTGGCCGCCCGGGGGATCAGCAGCCCGGCCCAGGCCCGCCGCCTCCTATCCCCCCAGGGGGAGCCCATCCCCGACCCGCTGCTCATGCGGGACATGGACCGGGCCGCCGCCCGGGTGCGCCTGGCCCTGGAGCGGGGGGAGCTGATTGCGGTCTATGGCGACTACGACGTGGACGGCATCTCGTCCACCTGCCTGCTGGTCCGGTTCCTCACCGCCCGGGGGGGCAGGGTGGTCCCCTACATCCCCTCCCGGCTGGAGGAGGGGTACGGCCTGAATGAGGAGGCGGTCCGCCACCTGGCGGAGCAGGGGGTGAACCTGATCCTTACCGTGGACTGCGGCATCACCGCCGTGGAGGAGACCCGCCTGGCCATCCGGCTGGGAATGGACGTGGTCATCACCGACCACCACGCCTGCAAGGAGGAGCTGCCCCCCGCCTCCGCCGTGGTGGACCCCCACCGGCCCGACTGCCCCTACCCCTTCAAGGGGCTGGCCGGGGTGGGGGTGGCCCTGATGCTGGCCCTGGCGGTGGTCCCCGCCTCCCAGCGCGCGCAGGTGTTTGATGAGTTCTGCGACCTGGCCGCCCTGGGGACGGTGGCGGACGTGATGCCCATGACCGGGGAGAACCGGACCATCGTCAGCCAGGGCCTGGTCCGGCTCAACCCGCCCCGGCGGCTGGGGCTGGCCGCCCTGGTCCGCTGCTCCGGGCTGGAGGATAAGCCGGTCACCTCGGTCTCGGTGGGCTACACCCTGGCCCCCCGGATCAACGCCTCGGGGCGCATGGGCCGGGCGGAGGTGGCGGTGGAGCTGCTCCTCACCGGCGACCCCGCCCGGGCGGAGGAGCTGGCTTTGGCGCTGTGCGAGCTCAACCGGGAGCGCCAGGGCATCGAGGCGGAAATTTTTCAGTCCTGCATCCAGCGGCTGGAGGAGTCCCCCCAGCCGGGCGTCATTCTGCTGGCGGGGGACCGCTGGCATCAGGGGGTGGTGGGCATTGTGGCCTCCCGGCTGGCGGAGCGCTTCGCCTGCCCCTGCTTCATGGTCTGCCTGGACCAGGGGGTGGGGAAGGGCTCCTGCCGCTCCTGGGGCGGGGTCAACCTCTTTGAGCTGCTGAGCAGCTGCTCCGGCCTGCTGGAGAGCTTCGGGGGCCACGCCCTGGCCGCCGGCTTCACCGTCCGGGAGGAGAACATCCCCGCCCTGGCCCTGGCCCTGCGCCGGCAGGTGTCCGCCCTCTGCCAGGGGGAGGAGCTGCCCTCGGTGCTCCAGGTGGACCTGGAGACAGACCCCGGCCTGCTGACCGTGGACTCGGTCCGCGCCCTGGACCTGCTGGAGCCCTGCGGCGCGGGCAACCCCCGGCCTGTTCTGCTCCTGCGGGGGGCGCTGGTTCAGAGCCTGTCCCAGGTGGGGCGGGGCCGGCATCTGAAGCTGCGCCTGGAGAGCCGGGAAATTCCCCTGGAGGCCATCTTCTTCTCCGCCAGCGGGGAGGAGCTGGGCCTGTCCCCAGGCTGCCGGGTGGATGTGGTCTTCTCCCCCCAGATCAATGAGTTCCGGGGGGTGCAGTCGGTCCAGCTCCAGGTCCTGGACCTGCGTCTGGCCCCCTCCCGGGCCCAGATGGAGCGGGCCGTCTATGAGAAATACAGCCGGGGGGAGGTCCTCACCCCCCAGGAGGTCCAGGTCCTCCTCCCCAGCCGGGGGGATTTTGTTGACCTGTGGCGCTGGCTGGAGCGGCAGTCCACCGGCTGCACCGTGGTGGAGGACACCCCCGCCCGCATCGCCCGCCTGGTCTCCCGGACCAGCCGGCAGCGGGAGATCCCCGCCCGCACCATGCTCTGCCTGGAGGTGCTGGAGGAGCGGGGGCTCATCACCCTCACCCGCCGCACCGGACGGGTCCAGATCACCCTCTGCCGCCTGGAGCATAAGGTGGACCTGGAGGCCTCCGCCATTATCCGGCGGCTGCGGGAAATGCAGGAGCTGTGACCGGCCCCAACAAAACTCAACACTGAGGTGAGCCTATGGACCCCATTTTGGAGCGATATCACGCACTGGAAAAAAAGGTGCTCTCCTATACCCCAAATCTGGACACCCAGCGGCTGTTTGACGCCTTCACCTACGCGGACACCGCCCACCACGGGCAGCTGCGCAAGAGCGGCGAGCCCTATATCATCCACCCCATCGCCGTGGCTGAGATCGTGTCCGACCTGGAGCTGGACGTGGACAGCGTGGTCTCCGCCCTGCTCCACGACTGTATCGAGGACACGGCGGCCACCCATGAGGAGATCGCCAAAAAATTCGGAGAGTCAGTGGCCGGCCTGGTGGAGGGGGTCACCAAGCTGACCAAGATGCAGTTTGTCACCAAGGAAGAGGAGCAGATGGAGAATCTGCGGAAAATGCTCATCGCTATGAGCCATGACATCCGGGTCATCCTCATCAAGGTCTGCGACCGGCTGCACAACATGCGCACCATGGAGTACCAGTCCCCCCGGAAGCAGCGGGAAAAAAGCCTGGAGACCATGGAGATCTACGCCCCCATCGCCCACCGCCTGGGAATGCAGAAGCTGAAATGGGAGCTGGAGGACCTGTCCCTGCGCTATCTGGACCCGGTGGGCTACAAGGAGATCGAGGAGGAGCTGGCCAAGCGCTCCTCCGCCCACGAGGAATTTCTCGCCGGCATCCGCCAGCGCATCCAGAACCGGCTGGCCCAGGAGGGGGTCCACTGCACCGTCTACGGCAGGATGAAGCATATCTACTCCATTTACCGGAAAATGTTCACCCAGAATAAGACCCTGGACGAAATCTTTGACCTGTACGCCTTCCGGGTCATCGTGGACGACATCCCGGAGTGCTATAACGTGCTGGGCTGCATCCACGACATGTTTAAGCCGGTGCTGGGCCGGTTCAAGGACTATATCGGAACCCCCAAGCCCAACATGTACCAGTCCCTCCACACCACCGTCATCGGCCGGGAGGGCATCCCCTTTGAGGTCCAGATCCGGACCTGGCAGATGCACCAGACTGCCGAATACGGCATCGCCGCCCACTGGAAGTACAAGCAGGGAATGGCCAATAAGGACCTGGGTACCGAGCGTGAATTCGAGTGGGTGCGCAAGCTGCTGGAGGGACAGCAGGACACCGACGCGGAGGAGTTCGTCAGCACCCTGAAGGTGGACCTCTTCGCGGACGAGGTCTTTGTCTTCACCCCCAACGGCGACGTGGTCAACCTGCCCGCCGGAGCCACCCCCATCGACTTCGCTTACAACATCCACTCCGCCGTGGGCAACCACATGGTGGGGGCCCGGGTGAACGGACGGATGGTCCCCTACGACTCCCAGCTGTCCAACGGGGACATTGTGGAGATCCTGACCTCCAAGTCCGCCAAGGGCCCCAGCCGGGACTGGCTGAAAATCTGCCGGTCCAACGAGGCCCGGAACAAGATCCGCCAGTGGTTCAAGAAGGAGCGCCGGGAGGAGAACATCGCCACAGGCCGGGCCGCCTTTGACTCGGAGCTGAAGCACGCCAAAATGTCTCTGGCCGCCATCACCGCCGAGGAGGTGCTGCCCCACATCCTCCACAAGCTGCGCTGCGGAACCTTGGATGAGCTGTACGCCTCCATCGGCTACGGTGGGACCACGGCGTCCAAGGCGGTGGCCCGCATCCGGGACGAGATGCTCCGGCTGGGCCGCCTCCAGGCGGAGAAGGCCGCCGCGGCCGCCCGCACCACGGCGGAGAGCGTCATCGTCCCCGGAACCACCGCCCCTCCGCCCGTCCCCGGCCCGCCGGTGAAGTCGGACTCGGGCATCGTCATTCAGGGGATGGGCAACTGCCTGGTCAAGTTCGCCAAGTGCTGCACCCCCGTCCCCGGGGACCCGGTCATCGGCTTTATCACCCGGGGCTACGGGGTGTCGGTCCACCGGTGCGACTGCCCCAACGCCAACCCGGAGCGCCGCAAGCCCGAGGAGGCGGACCGGTGGGTCAAGGTCTCCTGGGTGGAAAATAAGCTGCCCAACTACAAGACCTCCCTGGAGCTGTCCGCTAAGGACCGGGACAACCTGACCCTGGACGTGGCGATGGCCCTGTCCGCCGCCCAGGTGAAGGTGTCTGCCCTCTCCGCCCGGGCCATGCCCGACGGACACGCCACCATCTCCATCGTGGTGGAGGTGAAGGACAAGGGGGAGCTGGACGGGGTCATCAACAAGCTCAACAACATCCAGGGGGTCTACCACGTGGCCCGGGCCTCCGGGAAGTAGCCCCCGCAAATCCGAACCGAAAGGACGTGATCCTATGCGCGCAGTGGTCACCCGGGTGTCCTCCGCCTCCGTCACCATCGAGGGGAAGGTGGAGGGGGCCATCGAGAAGGGTTTCCTGGTCCTGCTGGGAGTGGGCCCGGAGGACAATGAGGCTGTCTGTGACAAGCTGGCCGAAAAAATCTGCAACCTGCGTGTCTTTGAGGACGAAAACGGCAAAATGAACCTGAACCTGGAGCAGACGGGAGGGGCGCTGCTGGTGGTCTCCCAGTTCACCCTGTACGCCGACACCTCCAGCCGCCGCCCCGGCTTCTCCCGCGCCGCCAAGCCCGAGCTGGCCGTCCCCCTGTATGAGCGCTTCCTGGACCAGTGCCGCCAGCGGGGTTTTGCTGTAGAGCACGGCCAGTTCGGCGCGGATATGCAGGTGGCCTCGGTCAACGACGGGCCGGTGACCATCCTGTTCGACACGGACAAACCGTGAGGAGGTTTTTTCATGGAGTTTGCCGAAATCCGCCAGCCCCACCCGGACTGGCCCTGGACCCTCAGCGAGGGCGGGAATCTGTTCCGGACGTTCACCTGGAATAACATTGAATACGACCTGGCCGAGCTCTATCCCGACAACGACAGCTTTCTCATTCTGGAGCAGAAGGACCCCGCTGACGAGACCCGCTACTGGTTCATCCAGAGCGCCATCGCCCTGAAGGGACCCCAGAAGGATTTTTATATTGTGGGCGTGGGCTGGAACGGGGAGAGCAGCCCGGTGCTGCTGGAGCGGTGCTACCACTGGAAGGATCTGGACACTGTCATTGACATTTTTGAACAAGCCTTTTACAGAAAACCCCTGGATCTTTCCGGTTACGAGAGCTTCTTTTAACGGAGGTATGTTATGAAGATCATTTCCATGCAGGTGGGCCCCATTATGACCAACTGCTACATCCTCATAGACGAGGAGAGCAAGAAGACCGCCGTCATTGACCCGGGGGAGGACGCGGACCGCATTCTGGCCGCCCTTCGGGAGGAGGATTCCCAGGTGGAATATATCCTCCTCACCCACGGCCACTATGACCACACCACCGCCGTGCCCGAGCTGCACGCCGCCCTCCCCCAGGCCAGAATCTACATCCACCAGGCGGACGCCAACGGGGCTGGGAGCAAGCTCTTCCCCCTGGCCAGCCAGGTGGAGGACCTGCTGCTCTACGATGAGGGGGACACCCTGGCGCTGGGAGGTCTGACCATCCAGGTGCTCCACACCCCCGGCCACTCCCCGGGCTCGGTCACTTTGCAGGTGGAGGACGTGCTCTTCTCCGGCGACACCCTGTTCGCGGGCTCCTGCGGCCGCACCGACCTGCCCGGGGGGAGCTATGACCAGATGATGGCCTCCCTCAAGCGGCTGGGAGAGCTGGAGGGGGAGTTCCGGGTCCTTCCCGGCCACAACGCCCCCTCCACCCTGGACCGGGAGCGGGAGTACAACTCCTTCGTCCGGGAGGCCATGGGGCGGCCCATGAAATTCGGAAGGTGGAGCTGAGGGTTTGAAGCTGTACTTTGAGACCTCCAACTTCCCCTGGTCCCCGGAGCGCTACCACTACGCCGCCGAGCAGATGATGCTCACCCTCTTCCCCGGGGAGCGGCCCGAGTACCCGGAGGGCCCCCTCCCCAAGCTCCTGAGCGGGGAGGAGAACGCGGCCATCTTCACCCTCCACCGGGGGAAAAAGCTGACCAGCCTCAGTGCTTTGGTGTTCCGTAATCAGGAGCGTTTCGGCGGGGTGCGCCGCTTCCCCTCGGAGGAGCTGGACAAATCCCCGGAGGAGGTCTATCACACTGTTCAGCACGCGTTGAAGCTGGCTTTCTACCAGGCGGGGACCCGTCTCCTGGGTACGCACCCCCCCTGGGGAGCGCTGACCGGGGTGCGGCCCGTCAAGCTCCCCACCCGGGCCCTGCTGAGAGGGGCCACCCCCAGACAGGCCCAGAGCGAGCTGGAGAAGGAGTATTTTGTTTCCCCTCAGCGGGCCAAGCTGGCGGTGGACTGCGCCCTGGCCAGCGTGGAGGCCCAGCGCTCCCTGCGCGAGGGGGAGGTCTCCCTCTACATCGGCATCCCCTTCTGTCCCACCCGGTGTACCTACTGCTCCTTCGTCTCCGCCGATGTAGGCCGCGCCCTCCAGCTGGTGGAGCCCTATGTGGACGCCCTCCTGGAGGAGGTGGCGGAGGGGGGGCGGGTGCTGCGGGAGCTGGGGCTGTCCGTCCGCTCCTTCTACATGGGGGGCGGGACCCCCACCACCCTGAGCGCGGACCAGCTGGACCGGCTGCTCTCCCAGTGCGAGGCCAGCCTCCCCCTGGAGAACTGCACCGAGTACACCGTGGAGGCGGGCCGGCCTGACACCATCACCCGGGAAAAGCTGGAGGTCCTGGCCCGGCATCGCACCGGCCGCATCTCCATCAACCCCCAGACCCTGGAGGACCACGTGCTGGAGGCCATCGGACGGCGGCACACCTCCCAAAGCATCCGGGAGGCCTACGAGCTGGCCCGGGCGGTGGGCTTTGACTGCATCAACATGGACCTCATCGCCGGGCTTCCCCAGGACTCGGCGGAGGGTTTTTGGCGCTCCCTGGAGGGAGTGCTGGCCATGGAGCCGGAGAACGTCACCGTCCACACCCTGGCGCGGAAGAAGGGGTCCTCCCTGATGGAGGGGGGCGGCCCCCTCCCCAGCGGGGCGGATACCCTGTCCATGCTGGATTTCTCCCAAAAGATGTTAATAACTCGGGGTTATACTCCATATTATCTATACAGGCAAAAATATATGTCCGGCTCCCTGGAGAACGTGGGCTGGTCCAAGCCGGGCCAGGAGAGCCTGTACAACATCGTCATGATGGAGGAGCTGCACACCGTCGTCTCCCTGGGGGCGGGGGGTGTGACCAAGCTCATCCGGGACGGGACCATCCTCCGCCTCGCCAACCCCAAGTTCCCCCACGACTATCTGTCCGGGCGGGACAGGGTGCTGGCGCAGAAGGGGGAGATCAGGTCCTTTTATCAGAAGTAGAAGGGAGCGGTTTTCATGGCCTATCAGCTTCAGGAGATCAACCGGCGTGTCCGCACCGGCGCGGCGGAGTTTTTGGCGGAGTGCGATGAGAGCTACGCCCAGCGGGTCTCGCTGGCGGCGGATAAGATCCTGTCCAATCTGGAGCGCAGTCCCATTGTGCTCCTGTCCGGCCCCTCGGGCTCAGGGAAGACCACCACCGCCCTGAAGCTGGCGGAGGAGCTGCGCCGCCGGGGGGTGAACTCCCACGCGGTGGCCATGGACAACTACTTCGCCACCCTGAACCCCAAGACAGCTCCCCGCACCCCAGAGGGGGATATCGATTACGAGTCCCCTCTGTGTCTGGATATGGAGCTGCTCCAGGCCCACTTCTCCGCCCTGTCCCGGGGGGAGGAGATTTTGGTCCCCAAATATGAGTTCTCCCGCCATATGCGCAATGACAGCCTGGGCCTCCCCCTCCGGCTGGAAAAAAACGAGATCGCCATCTTTGAGGGCATCCACGCCCTGAACGACTCCATCGCCGGCCTGCACCCGGAGGCCGCCAAGCTGTACATCTCCGCCCGCTCCAACATCAACGAGGGCGCGCTCCTGCGCTTCAAGGGGACCTGGATGCGGCTGACCCGGCGGGCGGTGCGGGACTACAGCTTCCGGGGGACCGGGGTAGCCCGGACCCTGGAGATGTGGGCCAACGTCCGCCGGGGGGAGAAGCTGTACATCTCCCCATTTAAAGGCCGGGCGGATGTCATCTTCGACTCCTCCCTGCCCTATGAGGTCCCCGTCATGAAGCACTACGCCCTGCCCCTCCTCCAGAGCATTCCAGAGGACAGCGAGCGCCACAGCGAGCTGGTGGAGCTCATCCGCTCCTTCGCGTATTTTGAGTCCATTGACCCCGCTCTGGTGGCCCGGGACTCCCTGCTGCGGGAGTTCATCGGCGGCGGCAGCTACCAGTACCACTAGACACGGGCCTTTATCCTGAACTCGGAGTGATGTTAATTGCACTATCAACCCACCTACGATTCCCGTGACCCCCGGTACAAGACCCCCTACGGGGCCGTGGCCTCCGGGAGCCAGGTCACCCTCACCCTCCGCCCCCCCAGGCGGGAGGGCTTCTGCCACGCCAGCCTTTCCGCCCGGTTTGAGAGCCGGCGGGACGAGACCCTCACCCTGAAAATGCACTGGCAGGGGATCGAGCTGGGACGGGACATGTTTTCCGCCGTCCTGGACATCGGAGACTATGTGGGCCTTGTCTGGTACTCCTTCCGCCTGGAGCGGATGGACGGCCAGAAGCAGGAGCTGGGCCCCTATCAGCTCACGGTATACGACAGCGGAGAGGAGGTCCCAAGCTGGTTTGGGGAGGGGGTCACCTATCAGATCTTCCCCGACCGCTTCCGCCGCAGCCGTATCCCTGACCCCGCCGGCCTGGTGGGGGGGAGGTCTGTTCACCAGAATTGGGACGAACAGCCCGAGTACCGCCCTGACCACCGGGGGGAGATCCGCAACCGGGACTTCTTCGGCGGGGACCTGCCCGGAGTGCTGGAGAAGCTGGACTATCTGAAGAGCATGGGGGTGGAGACCCTCTACTTCAACCCCATTTTTGAGGCGGCGGAGAACCACCGCTACGGGACCGCCGACTACGGCCAGGTGGACCCCATGCTGGGCACGAACGAGGACTTCTCCCGCCTGTGCCAGGAGGCCCACCGCCGGGGGATGCGGGTGATGCTGGACGGGGTGTTCAACCACACCGGCT
>JAAWSG010000032.1 GCA_022801435.1 Lawsonibacter sp. | reverse complement strand
GCTTTTCCGGCCTGAATATATGGACCGCTTATTTCAGAATGAAGAACACCACGACCGCCAGGACGGCCACCCCCAGGAGAATCCAGGGGAGGGGGCTGGATTGGTTTTTCTGCGTATTTTTTGGGGGGACGTAGTCGTCATCGTCGTCCTTCCGGCGGGACTCGGGTCTGCTTTTGGAGGGGGCGGTCTTTTGTTTTTCCAGGTCCTGGATCAAGCGAAGCTCAGAATTCAGCGGCTCACCGCAGGCGCTGCAAAAGATACGCGAGTCATCATTGATCTGGCCGCAGTCGGGGCATCGTTTGGACATGATCGTTACTCCTTTTTCACCCTCCGGAGGGAGGGGCAGAATTTTTGAAAAGTCATGGTTTCACTATTATACCAGAACGGGGGGCGTTTCGCAAGGGAATTTCGCCATTTTGCCAAAATTTCCAAGAAAAATCCCCGGACTGTCTGGACATTCCTGGGATTTTAGGTTACACTGTAGGACAATTCTGACCAACCGAGGAGAGACGCTATGGACACGGAAATTCAGATCCTGGCCCGGGAGCTGGGCCGGACGGAGGAGCACGTGGAGAACGTGGTCAAGCTCATTGACGAGGGGGCGACCATCCCGTTCATCGCCCGCTACCGCAAGGAGCTCCACGGTTCCATGGACGACCAGCTGCTGCGGGAGCTGGCCGTCCGCCTGCAATATCTGCGGAATTTGGAGCAGCGGAGGAACGAGGTCAAGTCCGCCGTGGAGAACCAGGGGAAGCTGACCGGGGAGCTGTCCGCCGCCATTGACGCCGCCTCCACCCTGGCGGAGGTGGAGGACCTGTACCGGCCCTATAAGCAGAAGCGGCGCACCCGGGCCACCATCGCCCGGGAGCGGGGCCTGGAGCCCCTGGCCGCGCTGGCCTTCGCCCGGGGGCCCGCCGTGGAGATCCAGACCGCCGCCCAGGACTATCTCGACCCCGAGAAGGGGGTGGAGACCATTCAGGACGCTCTCCAGGGGGCCAGCGACATCATCGCCGAGGAGATCTCCGACAACGCGGAGCTGCGCAAGACCCTCCGGGAGCTGTTTCTGCGGCGGGCGGTCCTGGTTTCCAAGGCGGCGGAGAAGGAGCCGGAGGACACGGTCTACCGGCTATACTACGACTTCCGCTGTCCCGTGTCCAAGGTCCAGGGCTATCAGGTCCTGGCGGTGAACCGTGGGGAGCGGGAGGGTATCCTCAAGGCCGCGGTGGAGCTGGACCCGGAAACCGCCCGCATCGCCGTCCGCCGGGCGGTGGTCCCCAACCGGGCCGCCATGGAATTGGTCCGGGCCGCGGCGGACGACGCCTACGACCGGCTCATCCAGCCCTCCATGGAGCGGGAAATCCGAAACACCCTCACCGACCAGGCCAACGAGGGGGCCATCCATATGTTTGCCCTCAACCTCAAGCCCCTGCTGATGCAGCCCCCCGTCAAGGGAAAGGTGACCATGGGGCTGGACCCGGGCTACCGCATGGGCTGCAAGGTGGCGGTGGTGGACGGAACCGGCCGGGTGCTGGACACGGCGGTGGTCTACCCCACCCACGGGGAGCGGCAGAAGCAGGAGTGCATCGCCAAGCTGTCCGCCATGATCCGAGCGCACGGGGTGGAGCACATCGCCATCGGCAACGGGACCGCCAGCCGGGAGACCGAGCGGATGACGGCGGAGCTGATTCAAAAGGTGGGCGGCGGGGTCAGCTATATGATCGTCAGCGAGGCGGGGGCGTCGGTGTACTCCGCCTCCAAGCTGGCCGCCGAGGAGTTCCCCCAATTTGACGTGAACCTGCGCAGCGCCGTCTCCATCGCCCGGCGGCTCCAGGACCCCCTGGCCGAGCTGGTGAAGATCGAGCCCAAGGCCATCGGGGTAGGGCAGTACCAGCACGATATGCCCCAGGCCCGGCTGGGGGAGGCCCTGGACGGGGTGGTGGAGGACTGCGTCAACGCGGTGGGGGTGGACGCCAACACCGCCTCCCCCTCCCTGCTCCAGCGGGTGTCTGGCCTGACCGCCGCCACCGCGAAGAATTTGGTCAAATACAGGGAGGAGAACGGGGCCTTCACCGCCCGGAAGCAGCTGCTCAAGGTCCCCAAACTGGGTCCCAAGGCCTTTGAGCAGTGCGCCGGCTTCCTCCGCGTGCCCGAGAGCGCAAGCGTTCTGGACCACACCGGCGTCCACCCGGAGAGCTACGCCGCGGCGGAAAAGCTGCTGGCCGCCTGCGGATACACCCTGGAGGACGTGGGGGCGGGGCGCATCGGCCAGCTGAAGGAGCGGGCGGAGGCCGTCGGATACGAGGCGCTATGCGAGACCTGCGGCGCGGGCGCGCCCACTTTGGCCGACATCGTCAAGGAGCTGATGAAGCCAGGCCGGGACCCCCGGGACGAGCTGCCGCCCCCCATCCTGCGCACCGACGTGATGGAGGCCAAGGACTTGAAGCCCGGGATGGAGCTCCAGGGGACGGTGCGCAACGTGGTGGATTTCGGGGTGTTCGTGGACATCGGGGTCCATCAGGACGGGCTGGTCCACAGCTCCAAGCTCCCCCGGCGGGTACAGCACCCCTCCGAGCTGCTGAGCGTGGGGGATGTGGTCACGGTCTGGGTGGTGGAGGTGGAGGAGAAAAAGAAGCGCATCTCCCTGACCATGCGCAGGCCGGCAGAACACGGAGCGGATTAAGCAGCGCCATTCCCCGAACCGAGAGAAAGAAGGGATTTTTATGGACAACCGTGTCCGCGGCCACCTGGCGGCGCTGTTTACCGTTCTCATCTGGGCCACCACCTTTATCGCCACCAAGCTCCTGCTGCGTGACTTCACCCCGGTGGAGATTCTGGTGTTCCGGTTCACCCTGGGGGTGGCGGCGCTGTACGCGGGCTGTCCACGGCTGCTGCGGGTGAGGGACGTCCGGCAGGAGCTGACCTTTGCGGCGGCGGGGCTGACCGGGGCCTGTCTGTACTACATGCTGGAAAACCTCGCCCTGACCTGCACCACCGCTGCCAATGTGGGGATTATCGCGGCGTCCTCCCCGCTGTTCACCGCGCTGTTCGCCTGGGCGGCGGGGGGAGGGAGGCCGGGGGGACGGTTTTTTCTGGGCTTCCTCACCGCCATCTCCGGCATCTGCCTGCTCAGCCTGCCCGAGCTCGCCGGAGGGTCCCTCCACCTGCGGGGGGACCTGCTGGCGCTGGGGGGCGCGGTGGTGTGGGGGGTGTACTCCAACCTGGTCAAGCGTATCAGCACATTTGGGTACTCGGTGCTGCAAACCACCCGGAGGACCTTCCTGTACGGGCTGGCGTTTATGGTCCCCGCCTGCGCGCTGATGGAGTTCCACTGGGGACTGGAGCGCTTTTCCAACCCCGCGTATCTGGCCGCCTTCCTGTATCTGGGAGTGGGGGCCTGCGCGGTGTGCTTCGTCACCTGGGGTACGGCGGTGAAGATTCTGGGCCCGGTGAAGACCAGCGTGTATATTTACATCTCCCCGGCCATTACCCTGCTGTGCTCGGTGCTCATCCTCCATGAGCATGTCACCCTTTGGTCCCTGGCGGGAGCGGCCCTCACGTTGGTAGGGCTGGTGCTCTCTCAGTGGGACTCCCTGAAGCAGAGACGGGGATAAATGCTACTTTGTCAGTTAAGCTAGAAAAGGAGAGATAGATTTGAACAAGCAGGAACATGCTCGCTTGGTCGAGGGGCTTTGTGCCGCCGGTTTGAGCGAAAAGAAAATCAATGACTTTATCCTCTTTGTTAAAAGTGGGGAGGAGAAGTGTAAGTCCAACTCCCAGGATTGATATACCTTGTAGGAGAGTACAGCCAGAAATCGAAAGCAGGAGTCCGGCCACGGTCTCCTGCTTTTTTGTACGTTCCAGATGTAGATTAAATTTACCAGGGTATTTGAATGAGTAAACAAAGCCGCCGTAGAGGCAATCTTAGCGTTTCTCATCACTTCACGTTTTACTTCGTTTTACATAAAACAGAAAAGAAGCCTGATATTTGTCATTTTGGAGAGCAAAGGACCCACTTTGCTCATGGTTTATTGACAGAAAATGCACTCGATTAATTGCTGTGCAAAATTTATAAAATTAGCTTGACATCCATCGGTTTTTTTTGATAGAATTACTAACGGGAATTCCCGTAAAAGCAGTTGACAATTAAGTACATGATGTACCGCAATGAGAGGTGTAATATGAAAAGATATATTGTAAATTTTGCTGTTTTGCTCTGCGTTAGTGCTAGTTTGGTGATTTCTGCATCTGCATATGTTAAACTGGGTTTCACAGTTGGTAGTAAAGTAACTTATTACCCTTATGAAGGGTTTGCGTCTTTAAGCAGAACCCATATGAGTAATGCCGCAACGGTTTGGAATGATGCTGCGGGAAGTACACTTCTTGCTGTGTCTACTACTACTCAACCTAATCGTAGTGGATATTATAAGGACGATGGGAAAAATTATATTTACGCTGAAGACGTTGGGGCTGGCTATGTTGCTCAAAATCATTATTGGTACTCATATTCTAAGTTGACTCAAAGCGATATTAACTTTAACATGTATTACTCATGGGCTAATAGTGCGGTAAATAATGCTTATGATGTTTATTCGGTTTGCTTGCACGAATTTGGACATACAATGGGACTTGGCGATGTAAAAACTGATGGATATAAGTCTAGGAGTATTATGTATTATACTGTCTATACAAACTCTACCAGGCGCACCTTATTAAGTGAAGACTTAGCTGGTATTAGGGCATTGTATTAAATTACAAAATTTATGTAAGGAGGTTATTTGAAATGAAGGTTGAAGTAAAAAAATCTGCCCTTTATATGCTGGCAATAGCTTTGGTAAGCATCTTTGCTTTGTTCTTTCTTCATACTGTCTCTAGTCCGAAGGAAGCGCCTATCCTCCATCGTGTTGAAGGAGCTTTGGCATATGTCAGCGTTCCGGAACTGTTCCAAGATGCCTCTTTAATTGTGGAAGGGACAGTGGTTGGAAACACAGATGCATTTCGGATTGAGAGTGTATCTGGAAATTTTGGAAACTACACTGACTATCAGTTCCAAATCAATTCTGTACTTCGTGGAGAACCAGCGAATGGCGCAGACAGTGTTGATATTCGAGTGCAGGGCGGGACAGTAGGAAACGTTACAGAGGAATATTCAGGCAGTCCTGAATTTGAGGTAGGAGAGAACTATCTGGTGTTTCTGTACCAACCTGGTCGGGGAGGCAGTTTCAATACAGAAGGAGA
Organism: Lawsonibacter sp.; assembly: GCA_022801435.1. Lineage (GTDB taxonomy): Bacteria > Bacillota > Clostridia > Oscillospirales > Oscillospiraceae > Lawsonibacter. The sequence continues at coordinate 21,130 of JAAWSG010000032.1, read as the reverse complement.
CTATTACTATGTCCTAGGCTTGTGCCAAGGAGTTTTCGCCAAGGATGAAAACGAGCAATATCTCTCTCAAAGTGGTGAGAAGCTGGCAGACGATTATCTAATTCAGCCGATCAATGATGTTCCTGTGGACCCTGACCATTTCCGGAATGAGTACATCGAAAATCAGAGAAGAAATCTGGAAAACGGTTTTCTCACCCAGGAGGAATTTGACCAACTGATGCGTGACATCGACGTGTATGCGGAAATCGTAAGCTGAATCACCTACGCGTACAAGGCTATCTTCGAGCGCAACGCCGACCGGCTGAAAAACGCCAACACCATCTATGAGGGCCAGGTGATTGTCCTGCCCGCGAAAAAGTAATACATCCCATAACCGGCGGGTGGCAGAAATGCCATCCGCCGGTTTTCGTCATGGGGGCTGATACGCGGTCTGGGAAAAGGAAAATTTAAGGAAAATTAAAAATAGAGGGGTTGACGCGGGAGGCCCTTTGGATTAAAGTTAGGGAGGAATTCAACGGCCTGCCGGATTTCCGGTGGGTCGAAGCTTTTTGGGAGGGTCAAAGCTATGTCATATCGCGGAAAGCGCTCCTACAACGGTCGTGGGGTCCGGCGGAGCGGCGACGGGGCCATCGCGCAGACCATGGAGCGGGTCTTCCTGTTCCCGGCGCTGCTGGTCTATCTGGAGCTGGTGATGCACATCTACACAAAGACCTCTCTCGGCTACGCCCCGGTGTACATCCTCTTCGCCCTGGCGGGGGGGCTCATATGCTCCGCCCTGGCCATGCCCTTCCGCAGGCGGGCCAACCAGCTGACGGCCTGCATCCTGGCGGCGCTGATTTCGGTGGTCTTCTGTGTGGAGCTGGTGGCAAAGAAGATTCTCCAGACCTACTACGGCCCCAGCGCCCTGAAGCTGGCGGCGGGCAACCGGCTGACCGACTACGCCGACGTGATTTTCTCCACCGTCCTGGGCAGCGTCCCCATCCTGCTGGTCCTGCTGCTGCCCGCCATTCTGCTGTGCGTGTTCGGCAGGCAGCTGCTGGGCTTCGAGCGGCTGGACGTCCGGTTTGCCGGGCTGGTGCTGGCGGGGGCGCTGGTGTTCCACGTGCTGGGCCTGGGGGCGGTGTACCTGCCCTGGAAGGGGGACCTGACCCCGAAGCAGCTCTACCACATGGACACCAACCTGGACGACCAGATGGAGCAGCTGGGGCTGTGGACCACCCTCCGGCTGGACATGAAGCACATGATCTTCCCGCCCAAGGGGGACCTGACCGGGGATTTTGGCGATCTGAGCCTGCTGGACCCCGGCGCGGCCAGCTCCAGCGGCGGGGCCTCCTCCTCCCAGGGGGAGCCCGTCCCGGTGGTGGACACCTCCCCCAACGTGATGGACGTGGACCTGGCCGCCCTGGCGGAGAACGGGGCAAATGACGATATCAAGTGGCTGGCCAGCTACTTCAACAGCGTGGCCCCCACCCGGAAAAACGAGTACACCGGCATGTTTGAGGGGTACAACGTCATCCAGCTGGTGCTGGAGGGATTTTCGGGCTACGCCATCGACCCGGAGCTCACCCCCACCCTCTACAAGCTGACCCATGAGGGCTTCGTGTTCCACAACTACTACACCGCCCTCCACTTCACCAGCACCTCCAACGGGGAGTGCCAGACCCTGCTGGGGCTCTACCCCAAAAACGGGAACCCCGCCACCATGACCCGTACCGGGGAGATCCGCTTCGACAACGGGCGGACCTTCAACCCCTACTTCTCCCTGGCCCGCCAGCTGGGGCGGGAGGGCTACCGGGTGATGGGCTTCCACCCCAACTCCGAGATGTACGGGCGTCTGGCCTCCCACACCAACCTGGGCTACGACTGGCGGCAGTTCGGCTCGGGCTTTGATAATTTGGAGCTGAACGACAGCGGCAAGCTCCTCTGGCCCCAGCGGGACTCCTATATGGTGGAGGCCAGCGTGGACCAGTACCTCAGCGGAGACCAGCCCTTCCACATCTACTACCTCACCATCAGCGGCCATATGCCCTACTCCAACAACCGGGTGGTGGCCCCCTACCGGGAGACGGTCCGGGCCCTGCCCTACAGCGAGACCACCCAGAACTATATTGCCACCGTCATGGAGGTGGACAAGGCGCTGAAAACCCTCCTGGACCGGCTGGAGGCGGCGGGCAAGCTGGAAAAAACCCTCATCGTGGCCACCGGGGACCACATCCCCTACTTCAACGTGGACGTGCTGGAGGAGCTGTCCGGTCAGAAGTTCGGAAGCTCCTCCGACCTGGAGTATCTGAAGGAATCCGCCCTGAATTTCGACGTGTACAAAAATTCCCTCATCCTCTGGTCGGCCTCCATGGAGGAGCCGGTGGAGGTGGATAAGGTCTGCTGTCAGGTGGATATCCTGCCCACCCTGTCCAACCTGCTGGGGCTGGAGTACGACTCCCGGATGCTGGCGGGGAGCGATATCCTGTCGGACAGCGAGGGCCTGGTGGTCTTCACCTCCCGGTGCTGGAAATCGGACCGGGGCTTCTACAACCGCTTCACCGGCGAGTTCGTCCCCGCGGAGGGGGTCTCCATGACGGCGGAGGAGCAGGACAGCTACGTCTCCGCCATGAAGAAGCTGGTGGGCTATAAGCTGGACAGCACGGCGCGGATTGTGGAGAACAACTTCTATTACCATGTGTTCGGAGATCAATAGCCGTCTGTAAAATTTTTGTGATACCAGAGGAAACGGTTGATTTTTTCTCTCCGCCGCGCTATACTATAGCAAAAGGGGAGGTCCGCCGTCCCCTGCGCGGAAAGGAGCGCTTTGTATGAGTTTTGATCCCTATGAGTTTGACCGCAGTATGCACCCCAGCGGAACCTACACCCTGGGCCAGTACACCGCCAAGACCTTTTTGTGGATGATGCTGGGCCTGCTGGTCACTTTCGGCGTGGCTGCCATCGGCTATGCCACCGACCTGACCTGGGTGCTCTACCGGGACATCCCGGGGCTGCACCTGATCCTCCTCGTGGCGACCCTGATCTTGTCCGTCACCATGGTCCACCGGATCGAGCGGATGGCGGTCTCGACAGCAGTGATCCTGTTCGTGACCTTCTCGGCCCTGTTCGGCATCACCCTGTCCCTGTATATGTACGTGTTCCGGATGACCAGCTTCATTCTGATCTTCCTGCTCACCGCCCTGTACTTTGGAGCGCTGGCGGCCTACGGCTACCTGACCAAGGCGGACCTGTCCAGACTGGGCCCCATCCTGTTCAGCGGACTGATTTTCCTGGTGATTTTCGGCCTGCTGTCCATGTTTATCCCCGGTTTGGCGGCGATGGACCGGGCGGTGTGTCTCATTGGCATCGTGGTCTTCCTGGGCTACACCGCCTACGACACCCAGCGCATCCAGGCTTTTTACAGCTACTACTCCGGCTACCCCGATATGCTGGAAAAGGCCTCCATCTTCTCCGCCCTCCAGCTCTACCTGGACTTCATCAACCTGTTCCTCTACCTCCTGCGCTTTATGGGCAGACGGAAGTGACCCTCTCTCCCCTCCGGGACCTCCGGGGGGGAGTTTTTTGCAAATTTTAATGAAGCGGTCTGTGGATTTTGCACAGAGGCTGTGCTATAATAGAGGACGTACCTTGCCCCCGGGGCCGCTCCAGGCGAGCTGGAAACGCGCCCCGAACGGACAAGAACATTGTAACGTAAAGGATGTGTGCCGTATGAACCGATTCAAAAAATTTCTTGCGGGCGCGCTGGCCGCCTGCATGACGCTGGCCCTGCCCCTCAACGCCCTGGCCGCCCAGCCCCTCACCCGGGGGGAGGCCAGGGAGCTCCTGGTGGCCGCGGCGGACGACTACAACCCCGGCGTAACACCGGAGGACGTGCTCCAGGGCTACTCCGGCGGGGACCTGGGCCTGGACCGCCCCGTCACCCGGGCGGAGGCGCTGGTGATGCTGTCCCGGGCCTTCGGGAGCCTGCCCGCCCCCCAGGGGGACAGCGCCCGCTGGGGGACCCCCTCCGGGTTCCCCGACGTGCCCGGGTGGGCCGGTGAGATTTTGGAAAACGTCTTCCAGGCGGGGATCGTCACCGGGGAGGAGGGACAGCTGAACCCCTCCCAGACCGTCACCGCCGGGGAGCTGGACCAGCTGATCCGCCGGGTGTACGCCCTGGAGGGGAGCAATTTGAAGGACGACTTCTACGCCGCGGTGAATAAGGAGTGGCTGGAGACCGCCCAGTTCGTCCCCGGATACCCCTACAGCGGGACGCTCTTTGAGCTCAACGACCAGGTGAGCCGGCAGGTCAGCGGCCTGATCAGGGAGATCACCTCCCAGACCCCCCAGCCGGGCACTCCCCAGGAGAAGATCAAAAACCTCTATGAAAACATCCTGGACTGGGACGCCCGGAACGCGGCGGGAGTGGAGCCCCTGCGGCCCTACCTGGAGGGCATCGACGCCATTTCCTCCATGGAGGAGCTGGTGGAGTTCCACAACCGGAGCTCCCGGGAGCTGGCCGCCTCCCTGCTGGTGGGCTTCGGCGTCACCACGGACAACCGGGACAGCAACCGGAACATTTTGGTCTTCTCCGGTCCCTATCCCTCCATCAGCAAGGAGGACTTTGCGGGAAACACCCAGACGGCCCAGGCGTTCTTCCAGTATCTGACCACTCTGCTCACCCTGGGCGGGGAGAGCCGGGAGGACGCCGCCGCCCACGCCCAGGCGTACTATGACTGGGAGCGCGCCTTGGCCGGAGCCATGATGGACCGGCAGGACCAGGCCGACCTGTCCAAAACCTTCAACCTCTACACCATGGACCAGCTCAAGGCCCTGATGCCCCAGATGGACCTGGACAGCGTCCTGGCGGCCTCCGGCTTCCCCCAGACGGAGGAGCTGGTGGTCTCCGACCCCGGGCTTCTGGAGGCGACCGCGTCCTGCCTCACCGGGGAGCACCTGGAGCTGCTCAAGACCGCCATGAAGATCTCCCTGCTGGCCAGCTTCGGCGTCTGCCTGAACCGGGAGTTCCAGGAGGCCATCTACGACTTCCAGGCCGCCCAGTACGGCGCGGATATGCGCCGGCCCGATGAGGAGACCGCCGCCCAGCTGGTGCAGACCTACCTGGCCGACTACCTGAGCGAAACCTATGTGGAGCGCTACTTCTCTCCCCAGGCCAAGGCCGATGTGGAGGAGATGGTGGAGGAGATCAAGGCCATCTACAAGGAGCGCATCCAGGCCCTGGACTGGATGGGGGAGGCCACCAAGGCCAAGGCGGTGGAGAAGCTGGACGCCATGGCGGTGAATGTGGGCTACCCTGACCGCTGGGACACCTATCTGGACAACGCCCCCATCCTGAGCGCCGCCCAGGGGGGGAGCTATCTGAGCAACATCCTGGACATCTCCAGGGCGGCCCGGCAGGAGGCCAGCGAGAGCTTCCTCCAGCCGGCGGACAAGACGGAGTGGATGATGTCTACCTACACGGTCAACGCCTACTATAGCTTCGCCGCCAACAGCATCAACTTCCCCGCCGGCATCCTCCAGGCCCCCCTCTACGACCTGGAGGCCAGCTCCGCGGAGAACCTGGGCGGGATCGGCTACATCATCGCCCACGAGATCACCCACGCCTTCGACAACAACGGGGCCCGGTATGACAGCCAGGGCAACGCCGCGAACTGGTGGACCGAGGAGGACTACGCCGCCTTTGAGGCCCTGTGCGGCAAGGTGGAGGCGTTCTATGACGGGCTGGAGGAGATCCCCGGCGTCCCCTGCAACGGGAGGCTGACCCTGTCGGAGAACATCGCGGACCTGGGGGCGGCCGCCTGCATCACCCAGGCGGAGGGAATGCGGGAGGAGCCGGACTACGCGGCCCTCTACCGCAGCGCCGCCCGGAGCTGGACCTTCACCGCCACCCCGGAGGCCCGTGCCTATATGGCGCAGACCGACGTACACGCCCCCGGCAAGCTCCGGGGCAGCCGCGCCCTCCAGAGCTGCGACCCCTTCTACTCCGCCTTCGGCATCCAGCCCGGGGACGGTATGTGGCTGGCCCCCGAGGACCGGGTGCGCATCTGGTAAGTCCCTCCCGCTCCGGGGAGAGAAGGGTCCCCATCGTGCCCCGCCCCCTCCGGCCCAGCGGTTGGGAGGGGAGACTATACAATTCAGGAGGAAACAGATATGGCAGTTTTATCCGCGCTGGAGCCCAAGGAGGTATTTTCCTACTTTGAAAAGCTGTGCGCCGTCCCCCATGGCAGCTACAACACCAAGCAGATCAGCGACCTGTGCGTGGGCTTCGCCCAGGAGCTGGGGCTGCGCTGGCGGCAGGACGAGATCAACAACGTGATTATCTGGAAGGACGCGACCCCCGGCTATGAGCAGGCGGACGCCGTCATCCTCCAGGGACACATCGACATGGTGTGCGTCAAGACCAAGGACTGCGCCAAGGACATGGCCAAGGAGGGGCTGGACCTGGTCACCGACGGGGAGTGGGTCTGGGCGGACAAGACCTCCCTGGGGGGAGACAACGGCATCGCGGTGGCGATGATCCTGGCCATCCTGGCGGACAAGGAGCTGCCCCACCCCGCCCTGGAGGCGGTGTTCACCGTGGACGAGGAGGTAGGCCTCAACGGGGCCAAGGCGCTGGACTGCTCCGACCTGAAGGGGAAGAAGCTGGTCAACCTGGACTCCGAGCTGGAGGGGGTGTTCACCGTCTCCTGCGCCGGCGGAGCGCGGCTGGACTGCTTCCTGGCGGGCCGGCGGGAGGCGCTGAACGGGGAGACCGGCTACGCCGTCACCCTCTCCGGCCTGCTGGGGGGCCACTCGGGGGCGGAGATCCACAAGGGCCGCGCCTCCGCCAACCATGTCATGTGCCGGGTGCTCTACACCGCCATGGAGCGCGTCCCCGGCCTGCGGGTGGCGGACATCCGGGGCGGGCAGTTCGACAACGTCATCTGTCCCCGGAACGATGCCAGGATCGCCGTCCCAGCGGGCCAGGAGAAGGAGCTGGAGGGCTTTATCCAGGAGTTTGACGCCGTGCTGAAAAACGAGTACGCCGGCTGTGACGATGGCATCACCCTGAGCTGTGAGAAATCCGGGGTGGAGGCCGCCCTGCCGGCGGAGGAGACCAGCAGGCTGCTCCATATCCTGCTGGCCTTCCCCCAAGGCGTGCAGGCGATGAGCGTGGACTTCCCGGTGGTCCAGACCTCCCTGAACCTGGGCACGATGGCCATGGAGGAGGACGGGCTGCATTTCAGCTTCTCGGTCCGCTCCAGCGTGGCCTCCCAGAAGGAGATGGTCATCCAGCGCATTCGGGGCATCCTGGAGCTGGGCGGCGGCACGCTGGCGGTGCGGGGGAGCTACCCGGGCTGGCAGTACGCCAAGGAGTCCGTTCTGCGGGAGGATATTCTGGCGGCCTATAAGGAGGTCAGCGGAAAGGACGGGGTCATCGAGGCCATCCACGCCGGACTGGAGTGCGGGCTGTTCATCGAAAAGATACCTGGTCTGGACGCGGTGTCCGTGGGGCCGGAAATGCACGATGTCCACTCGGTGCAGGAGAAGCTCAGCGTGCCCTCCACCGCGATGGTCTACCGCATGATGCGCGAGCTGCTGAAACGAAGCAGATAACACAAGAACGCTCCCCGGTTCCAGAAACCGGGGAGCGTTTTCATATGGCTGGAGCCTCCGGGCCTGCGGATGCAGGGGCGGGCATATCTCCAGGCGTTTATTTTTTCAGGTCCAGCTTGAATTCGCCGCCCTGGGGGGTTACAGTGACCTGGTAGCCCCGGTCCTGGGCGAAGCGGGTGACATTTTCCACCGCGGTCTGGGAGTCCAGCAAAACCTCCAGGCTGGCGGGGGAGTCCTTTTCCATGGCCCGCCGGGTGAGCACCACAGGCATCGGGCAGGAGAGACCTCTCGCGTCTACCATTACGCATCCTCCTTTCCCGGGAGATGGAGGAAGCTGATGGCCAGCAGAACCACAAAGCCGACGGCCACCGCGATCATGCCCTTGCTGCCGATGCCGCCCACCTTGTAGACGCCGTCCACCACGCTGTCCGCGCTGCCGGCCAGTCCGAAGTTGTGGGCCGCGGCGGCGCCCATGACCATACCCAGCACGGTGACCGCGGAGTCGCCGTTGCCCTCCCCGGCCAGGATGAGCTGCCGCAGGGGACAGCCGCCCAGGAGGATGGAGCCCCAGCCCGCCAGCGCCATCCCCAGGAAGGACCACAGGTACTGGCTGTGGGCGATGGGCTGGGAGAGGGCGGACAGGTGGTAATTGCCCAACGCCAGGTTGCCGATGGTGATGGTGATCCAGATGGCCAGGAAGCCGGTGAGCAGGGTGAAGTCCTGAATCAAAAACACATCCCGCAGTCCCCCGGCCATACACAGGCGGCTGCGCTGGGCCATAGCTCCCACCGCCAGGCCGGCCACGAGGGAGACCGCCCAGAAGGCGTGCATGGAGCCCGGGCCGGATTCCGAAAATTTCAGCAGCTGGGGGGCCAGAAGGAGCAGCCCCAGCAGAAGGACCATCACGCCGGGAAGGACAAGCCCCTCACCGGACCTGACGGGGTAGGCCCGGCCCAGGGAAAATCCCTTTTTCAGAAAAAATATCCCCGCCAGGATGCCCGCCAGAAAGCCGAGAAGCCCGGCCACGGCGGTCAGGTCGCCGCCGCCCAGACGGATGACCATGCGCAGGGGGCAGCCCAGGAAGACCAGCGCGCCAATCATGACGAACAGCCCCAGGACGAACCGGGTGGCGGGGGCGGAGCCTGCCCGGCCCTTGAACTCATGGAAGGCCAGGGCGGACACCATAGCGCCCAGCACGATGCCGATGATCTCGGGGCGCATGTACTGCACCGGCGGGGCGCTGTGGAAGCCCAGAGCTCCAGCGATGTCCCGCTCGAAGCAGGCGATACAGAAGCCCATATTTTTGGGGTTGCCCATGGCGGTGAGCAGCAGGGCCGCGGCCCCCACCACCACGCCGGTGAGGATAATCAGTCCATACCGGCTCAAAAAGCGATTTTCCTTCATAAAACAGTACCAACTCCTTTTCTCGTTTCACACAAATCCCGGGAACAGCGGGCGGGGGCTACAGGGTCAGCGTATGGAAGCCCGCCGTCTCCACCCCCGCCTCTGAAAGCCGCCGCTCCAGGACGGGGCGCAGCTCGGGAGGGGCGGACCAGGCCAGACCGCAGTCGGAGGTGAGGCTCCGGGGGACCGAGATCAGCCTGCCCTCCAGCCCCTCCCGCCGGCACAGCCGCTCCGCCGCCATGGCCCCGGCGGTGGTGTGGAAGGTGACCACGCACCGGAGACTGCTTTTCCGCATCGCTACCCCTCGCTTCCCCACTGTTCTTGTGCAATCTTACCATATTCGGCCGGAAACAACAAGATTTTCCCCAATGTTTTTGTTGATATAGCTATTTATAAAGTCGATGCAGCGCAAAAAATCAGGGCCGCGGCAGTCCGGCGCGGCCCTGATGAGAGAGCGGATTTTTCAGGAGAAGATTCCGATGATGGCGTTCCAGATGTCCCGGAACATGGCGGCCACGCGGCTCCAGAAGGTCCCGGCGTCCTTCTGCACGGTTTCCAGGGGTTCCTCCTCGGGCTCGGGCTGGGTAATCTCCTGGGTGCGCATGATGTACTGGATGCTGTTGACCTCCCCGTTCCGGGGGTCGGTGAGGGAGACGGGGGCGGCCCCGGCGTCTATGAGCAGCACGTTGTTGTCCTGGCCGGTGTGGCTGTCCCACTGGTCGGAAACCAGGGCGTCCACCGTGTCCATGGCGCTGCGGATGGTGTGGGTCTGGGACAGCCCGCTGGTGGCCTTGCGCAGGGAGGCGGAGACCCCGGACAGGGTGCGCTTGGTCCCCTGGTCCAGGTCGGGACCGCTCCGGCGCATCAGGTCCTCGGCGGAGCGGACGGCGCCGGTGAGCCCCTCCAGGCTGGCGGTGGCGGCGAGGACGGTGGTCTGGGCATCGGTGAGGGCCTGCTGGATGTGGGGGTCGTAGGTGTTCATGATGCCGGTGAGGGACTCCAGCTGGTCCAGGGCGGTGTCCAGGTGCTCGCTGAGGCGCAGGGCCAGGTCCGCGGCGTCCTGTCCGTTCTGGATGACGGACAGCTCCTTGTCATTGGTCAGGTCGGACAGGATGTAGTTCAGCCCGTCCAGCTCGTTGAGCACGTCGGTCAGGTCGGAGATGACCCGCCCCGCCGGCTTGGCCAGGTCGTCCACCATGCTGTTGATCTCGGTGATCTTGTTGTTGACGCTGCCAATCATGCCGTTGGCGGCTTCCGCCTGCTCCAGCTGCTCCTCCAGCTGGCCGGAGGCGGACAGGTTATAGAGCTGGACAATCTGGGAGGCCTCCGACTCGGACTTCTGTCCCACCTGGACCAGGAAGGTATGAAAGTCCATGCCGCCCAGCTGGTCCGCCACGCCCAGGTACTGGTCGTGGGCGGCGGTGGCCTCGGCTGCCGCCGCCCGGATTTCCGACACCGACATGCCGCTGACCGTGATGGAGGGCACAGAGGAGATCCCGCTGGTGTGGCGCAGGGCGTACTCCAGCACGTCCATGCTGTCGGTCAGGTCCGCGATGTCGTCGCTCAGGCTGCCCGAGAGGCGGTGGAGCCGGTCGGAGTAGGTCTTCAGCTGGGTCAGGTCGCCCTTGGCCCCGGTGAGGATGCGCCGGAGCTCCTCCACCTCGGGCCGGAGGGAGGTGAGGTTTTCGCTCATCTCGTTGAGCAGGGCGTTGGTGTCAGTGAGGGCCTGCTTGGCGGTGGCCAGGTGGCCGGTGGGCTCGGGGGGCGCGGCGGGCTCAGGGACCTCCCCCTCGGGAAGCGGCTCCCCCTCCTCGGGACCCTCCTCCGCCGGGGGCAGGTCGGCCAGGGCCTTCAGCGACTGGGTCAGCGTGCTGGCGGCGGCCAGGGCGGCGTCGGTGCTGTCATAGACCTGGTCCTTCCCGGCGGAGACCGTGTCCCGGGCCTGGTTGAGCTGGTCCAGACCGCTGGCGGCGGCGTTCAGACTGCCGCTCATCCCCTCCATGGAGTCCAGGATGGCGTGCATACTGTCCAGAATGGCGTGGTAGGAGTCCTCCGCCTCCTCCTTGGCATCCCGCAGGTCGGCCACCTGGTCCAGCTGCTGGAGGGTGGCGGGGACGGCCAGGAAGATCATGCCCGAGTAGGTGAAGTCCTCAGTCCCCACCCGGATGGTGAAGTGCTGCTCCTCCCCGGGGAGGACGGCGAAGAGGACGCAGTACAGGTTGCCGATGAGCTGTACCTGGGCCCCCGGGGCCTCCAGGGAGAGGATGTCGTCCCCGTTGAACATGGACACGGCGGTGAGCACCAGGTTGTTCCGGCTGTACTCCGAGGCGTCCGCCCGGGGCAGGGCGTCCAGGGTGATCTCCACCACCCCCTTCTCTCCGGCCAGCTCCTCCGCCCGGGCGGGCAGGCCGTTGAGGGTGTAGGACAGGGAGAGCTGCCAGGGGAACTGGTCATAGGGCCGGTTGGTCTTGCCCTCAAAGTAGAACTTTTCGGGCACATTTCCCGTAAGGTCAAAGGACACCTGGTCCCCGGAGACGGCGGCCTCCCGGCTGTCGGTGAGGTTGATGATCTCGTCATACACCCCGTAGTCCGAGATGGCGGGACTGCCGAAGGTGCGGATGCTCTTGACCACGCTGCTGTCCATCAGGCCGCCGTAGTAGTCCAGGGTGGCGTAATAGGTCTCGTCCCGCATGGGGGAGAGCTCTGCGGCCCCGGCGGGGAGGGCGGCGGACAGGGCGGTGAGCAGGGCCAGCCCACAGGCCGAGAGGCGGCGGGCGGCGGGACGGATGTGGGAAAGCTTGTTATTCATGGAGTGAGACCTCCTCATGATGTTCCGTGTTCCCGCCCAAAGCTTCGGCGGGCTGGGGTTCGGCGGGCTGGGGGAGCGCGGGGGTTTTGGGTGCTTTGGGGGGCTTGGGGGTGCGCCAGTGGAGGGTGGTCTTGGCGATGACCGGCTCAAAGACCACCAGCACCGAGGGCAGAATGAACATGCACACCAGGGCGGAGATGATGGCCCCCCGGGAGAGCATCAGGCAGATGCTGCGGATGAGGTCCATGGTGGAGATGAGGGACACCCCCAAGGTGGAGCAGAAGAAGACCAGGGCGCTGGTGAGGATGGACACGTCGGCGGCGTTGGCGGCGTTCTGGATGGCCTGATGCCGGTCGCGGCCCTTTTGCAGCTCCTCCTGGAAGCGGGAGGTCATCAGAATGGCGTAGTCCACCGTGGCTCCCAGCTGGATGCAGCCAATGACGGTGGGGGTGATGAAGGCCACCTCAGTGCCGGTGAAGTAGGGGATGCCCTGGTTGATGCAGATGGCCAGCTCGATGGTGGCCACCAGCAGGACGGGGATGGACAGGGACTTGAAGGCGATGGACACCAGGACCAAAATGGCCAGGATGGACAGGTAGTTGGTGGTCTTGAAGTCCACATCGGCCACCTCAATCAGGTCCTTGGTCATGGCGGCCTCGCCGGTGATGTAGGCGTTGGGGTCATAGGACTTGAGCAGGGCGTCCAGGTCGTTGAGCTGCTGGGCCACCGCGTCCGAGGCGGTGACATAGCTGGAGTTGACCATCAGCATCTGATAGCCCTCCTGCTTGCACAGCTTCTTGATGTCCTGGGGGATGAAGAAGTCGGGAATGCCCGAGGGGAGCAGCTTGTCATAGGCCACCATGCTGGTGATGCCGGGCAGAGCTTCAATGGCCTCCTCCAGCTCCACCATGCTCCCCCGGTCCAGGTCGTCCCGCAGGACGATGAAGTGGGTGGAGGCCATGCCGAAGTCGTCCTTCAGCTTGTTGTTGGAGAGGATGGAGGGCATATCCTGGGGGACCGACTCGTCCAGCTTGTAGTACATCATGGTGTGGCTGTTGGAGTAGAGGGCGGGGACGAAGAGCAGAAGGAACAGGACCACAAAGCCCTTGCTGTGCCGGGCGATGAAGGCGTTCAGCCCGGTGGTGTTCAGCCGAACGCAGGGGTGGCGGTACTTCTGGATGGAGCGGTCCATCACCAGGAGGATGGAGGGCAGGACCAGAATCACGGTGACGATGCCCAGCACCACCCCCTTGGCCATGACCAGGCCGATGTCCCGCCCCAGGGTCAGACGCATGAAGCACAGGGCCAGGAAGCCGGCGATGGTGGTCATGGAGCTGCCCGACAGGGACTTGAAGGCGGAGACGATGGACACCGCCATGGCGTCCCGCCGGTCGTCAAAGTGGGCGATCTCCTCCATATAGCGGTCGTAGAGGAAGATGGAGTAGTCCATGGTCACCCCCAGCTGGAGCACCGCGGCGATGGCCTGGGTGATGAAGGAGATCTCCCCCATAAAGAGGTTGGAGCCGAAGTTGTACAGAATGGCCAGCCCGATACTGAGCATCAGGGCCACCGGCAGCAGCCAGGACTCCATGGTCACGCACATGGCGATGGTGGACAGGACGGCGGCCATGACCACGTACAGGGGCATCTCCTTGGAAATCAGGCTTTTGGTGTCCCGGATGAAGACCGAGAAGCCCGCCAGAAAGCACTTCTGATTGCACAGGGCCCGCACCTGGTCGATGGCCTGCATGGTCTCCCCCGAGGCCCCGGGCTTGTCGTACTGGACGATCATCATGGTGGAGTCCCCGGAAAAGAACACGTCCCGGATGCTCTCGGGCATCATCTCCTGGGGGAACTGGATGCCTGCCAGGCTGGACAGCCAGATGGCGCTGCTCACCCCGGGGACCTGTTCCACCTGCTGCTGGAGCTGGTGGGTGTACTCCGGAGGCATCCCCTCCACAATGAGCATGGTGGTGGCCGCCATCTGGAAGGGGTCCTCCAGCAGAGCCTCCCCCTTGGCGGAGTCCATGTCCTGGGGGATGTAGGACAGGATGTCGTAGTTGATCCGGGTGAGGGCCGCCCCCAGCACGCTGGGGATGAGCATGAGCACCGCGATCAGGATGACGCGCTTGGGCTTTCGGGTCAGATGATGGGCAATTTTTTCCAGCAAAGGGATCACCTCACATGTTTGTCAGACAGGTCCCGCTCCCCGGGGCCGGACCGGCGGGGGACCTTGATGGTGTACAGGCCGGCCAGCAGATTTTCCGCCCCGTCTGCCGCCAGGGTCAGGCCGGTCAGACGGACGAGGGCCCGGGTGCTCTGGAAGGGACGCAGCAGCAGCGCCGTGCCCAGCGCCGCGCCGCACACAGAGAACAGCAGGAGAAGCCACCATTTCTTCATCCCGAAGTGCCGGGCGTCGATGGAGGTCTGAAGCCGCAGGACGCTGTCCGCCAGAATGAACAGGCCCAGGAGCACGGGGAGGAGGGCCAGCACGTCCCAGGGGCGCAGCAGCAGGAGCAGGCCGACGACAATGGTCAGCAGCCCCGCCGCCAGGTCGAACTGAAAGGCCAGGCGGTACAGGTCGTCCGAGAAGTAGCCCATCAGCTTGACCGCTCCGCAGGCGATGACCGCCGCCCCCAGCAGGACGCACAGTCCGGCGGCGGTCTCCGGCCAGAGCAGCAGGGCCAGGCCCAAGGCGCAGAACAGGCCGGACACCCCGGCAAAGACGATCCGGACAAAACGGACGGGCATCATGCGGGCCAGCCCCCTTCCGGACTCGGGTTCCTGTGGTACATACGGATACCTCCCTGTCTTGGTTGATGTTGGGATAATCTTACCCTCCAGGGGCAGGAAAAACAATGGACAAAAGCCCGCCGGTGTGTCAAAAGGTGACAGAGCGGCGGAAATGTCACCCTCCGGCCCGGGCGGGAAGACGGTTGACGCGGGAGAAAAAATGGGCTAAACTGAGAGAACGCGAGAGGAGGGGTGGAGTTGGCCAACGCGACAAAGCGAGTCCTGGCGGCGGCCCTGAAGGAGCGGCTGGCCCGGCAGAGGCTGGACGAGATCACTATACAGAGCCTGGTGGATGACGCCCAGGTGAGCCGGAAGACCTTTTATTATCACTTTCAGGATGTCTACGCCCTGCTGGAGTGGCTTTTTTTGGAGGAGGGAAAGCGGGTCCTGGAGGGCAATGTGGGCACCTCCACCTGGCAGATTGGGATGCGGCGGATCTTTGCCTACGGTCAGGAGAATAAGACGGTCATCCTCAATGTCTACCGCTGCCTGGAGGACCGGGAGGGACTGCTGGAGATCCACATCAGCCGCCTGGTACGCCCCCTGCTGGAGCGCATTTTTGACGAGATGCCCTACAGCGGCCAGGTGGATCAAGAGGACCGGAAGCTGATTCTGGATTTTTACGCCTTCGGACTGGTGGAGCTCTTCCTGCGGTGGATTGGGAACGGGATGAAGCCGGACGGCGGACAGCTGATGGACCGGCTGGACCGTATCTTCAGCGGGAGTATGGAGAGCCTCATCCAGCGGTGTCTGACCGGGGAGAGCTGAGAGGACGGCGGACACAGCAAGTCGTGTCCCTACAGTTTGGACGCACCGATAGGAGCAATGGACATAGAATGGGGTGTGGCAAAGCCACGTAATCATATCTCCGGCACGGCGGAGGTCCGCCGTGTCCAGGCAAAGGAGCTTTTTATGAGTCGATGCTATGCTTCTGAGTGCGAGCAAAGCCGCCGGGATGGCGTAGTGGCCTACCTAAATAGCTGTAACAGCTGCGGGTGCAGCACTGGCTGCGGGTGCAATACCAGCTGCGGGTGCAATACCGGCTGCGGGTGCAATACCGGCTGCGGGTGCAATACCGGCTGCGGGTGTGACAGCGGGTGCGGATGCGACAGCGGGTGCGGTTCCCAGGGCCGTCCCCCCGTCCCTCCCTGCGGAGGCCCTAACCCCTATCCGCCCTGCCCCTCTATGGTAGGCCCCACCGGTCCCCAGGGCTACCCCGGCCCCACTGGAGCCACCGGACCCACTGGACCGCAAGGGATTCCCGGTCCCGCCGGCCCCCAGGGTCCCGCTGGCCCGCAAGGTCCTGCCGGCGCGGCTGGCGCAACGGGCGCGACCGGAGCCCAGGGCCCCGCCGGTCCCCAGGGTCCCACCGGCCCTGCCGGAGCCACGGGCGCGACTGGTGCGACGGGAGCCCAAGGCCCCGCTGGTCCCCAGGGTCCCACTGGCCCTGCCGGCGCGACTGGCGCAACGGGCGCGACCGGAGCCCAGGGTCCTGCTGGTCCCCAGGGTCCCACGGGTCCTGCCGGTGCGACTGGCGCGACCGGAGCCCAGGGTCCTGCCGGTCCTCAGGGTCCCACGGGTCCTGCCGGTGAGGCCGGGCCTGCCGGTGCGACTGGCGCAACCGGCGCGACCGGAGCCCAGGGTCCCGCCGGTCCTCAGGGTCCCACGGGTCCTGCCGGTGAGGCCGGGCCTGCCGGTGCCACTGGCGCAACCGGCGCGACCGGAGCCCAGGGTCCTGCCGGTCCTCAGGGTCCCACGGGTCCTGCCGGTGAGGCCGGGCCTGCCGGTGCCACTGGCGCAACCGGCGCGACCGGAGCCCAAGGCCCTGCCGGTCCCCAAGGACCCACTGGCCCTGCTGGTCCCGCCATCACCCCCGGCCCCGCAGTTGCGGACGAGGACCCGGGCGCCGGAACCCCGGAGCTGGTAGCCAAGATCAATGAGCTGCTGGCTTCCCTGCGGACTGCCGGCGTCATTGCGACCTGATACAAGCCTTTCCGGCGCTCCCAAAACTGGGGGCGCCGGTCTTTCAAACAAGGAGGGTGCTATGGGAAGCTATAAGGTATGCGTCTACGCCATCTGCAAAAACGAGGCCCCCTTTGTGGACCGCTGGATGGACTCCATGGCGGAGGCGGACCAGGTGGTGGTGCTGGACACCGGTTCGGAGGACAGCACCGTGGAGCGCCTCCGAGCCCGGGGAGCGGAGGTGACGGTGGAGCGCATCTCCCCCTGGCGGTTCGACACGGCCCGGAACCGTTCCCTGGAGCTTGTGCCGGAGGACGCGGACATCTGCGTGTGTACCGACCTGGACGAGGTCTTTCACCCCGGCTGGCGGGCGGAGCTGGAGCGGGTCTGGACCCCCGGGACGGGACAAGTGACCTACCGCTACACCTGGTCCTTCCGCCCCGACGGCTCGGAGGGTGTGGTGTTCTGGTACGAGAAGATCCACGCCCGCCATGGATATCAGTGGGTCCACCCGGTCCACGAGGTCCTCCGGTGGGTGGGGGAGGGCGCCCCCGGCCCCATGGTCACGGCGGAGGGCATCCAGCTGGACCACCACCCGGACCCGGAGAAGTCCCGGGCGCAGTACCTGCCTCTGCTGGAGCTGTCCGTCCAGGAGGAGCCGGGGAACGACCGGAACGTCCACTACCTGGGCCGGGAGTATATGTACCGGGGCCGCTGGGACGACTGCATCCGCACCCTGGAGCGCCACCTGTCCATGCCCACCGCGCGCTGGCGGGACGAGCGGGCTGCGTCCATGCGGTACATCGCCAAATCCTATTGGCGGAAGGGGGAGCCCGCCCAGGCCCGGGACTGGTATCTCCAAGCCATTGTCGAGGCCCCCCACCTGCGGGAGCCCTACATGGACCTGGCCCTTATGCTCTATGAACAGGGGGAGTGGGAGGGGGTGCTGTACTTTACCGCCTGCGCCCTGGCCATCACCCGCCGCCCCAGAAGCTATATCTGCGAGGCGGAGTCCTGGGGGAGCCTGCCCCACGACCTGCGGGCCCTGGCCCTGTACAATATCGGAGCCTACGCCCGGGCGGCGGAGGAGGCGCGCCGGGCCCTGGAGCTGGAGCCGGACAGCGGACGGCTGCGGGAGAATCTGCGTCTGATGGAGCAGGCCGCCGGAGTCTGAGAGCTCATTCCGGCCAGCGCTCCGACACAGCTTTTTGACCGTCTCCGTCTGCCGGCAGGGGTCTGTGTAGAACTCCGGGGCCAGGCTGCCCTCCGGGGCGCGGAAGATGCGCAGAACCCCTGAAGGGAAAAATCCGCCCTCCGCCGCGGTTTTCGCTCTTGCGCCGCCGGGGGAATCGTGGTAAAATAGCAGCAACTATATGCGGTCCATCCGCAGAGAGGAGTTTTTGTAAGATCATGCAGAGTTCATTTCGGAAAACCGCGGCTGCTGCGGCGGCGCTGGCCGTGGCGGCGGGACTGATGGCGGGCACGGCCCTTGCACACCATGGGCGGGGCGGAGCCTGCGGGAGTTGGAAGGCCTCAGTCTCGGTCTGTACGGTGGAGGGCTGCCATGAGACCGGGCGGCATACCCACAGCGGTACAGTCTATGCCGGCCAGGGGCTGGAGAAGAGCCGCCAGATCGCCCTGTGCCCCCTGGAGGGCTGCACGGAAGAGGGCCGCCACGTCCACGAGGGGGTCACCTACTGCGGCTACAGCCACGAGGGGGACTACTGTGACGGGAGCTGTCTGGTGTCCCTGTGCCCCCTGGAGGGCTGTACGGAAGAGGGCCGCCATGTCCACGAGGGGGTCACCTACTGCGGCTACAGCCACGAGGGGGACCACTGTGACGGGAGCTGTCAGGTGTCCCTGTGCCCCCTGGAGGGCTGTACGGAAGAGGGCCGCCACGTCCACGAGGGGGTCACCTACTGCGGCTATGGCCACGGGAACGGCTACTGTGACGGCAGCTGCTGGGGGAATACCGCGGATGTCCCGGCTTTTGGCGGGCATCACCGGGGCTGCCATCACTGAGCGGCCAAATAAGAAAGGAAGTGGAAGTCAATGACGGACAAGGAAAAAAAGCATTTGCAGGAGAAGGCGTGCAGGGTCCGCATGGGGATTATTGAGGGGACCCACGGAGCTAAGGCGGGACACCCCGGGGGGAGTCTGTCCGCCGCGGATATGTTTGCCTACCTGTATTTCCGGGAGCTGAACGTGGACCCCAAAAACCCCAAGTGGGAGGATCGGGACCGGTTTGTGCTCTCCAAGGGCCACACCGCCCCCGGCCTGTACGCGGCGCTGGCGGAGCGGGGGTTTTTTCCGGTGGAGGACCTGCCCACCCTGCGGCACATTGACAGCTATCTCCAGGGCCACCCCAACATGAACACCGTCCCCGGGGTGGATATGTCCACCGGCTCCCTGGGCCAGGGGGTCTCCGCGGCGGCGGGGATGGCGCTGGCCGCCAAGCACATGGGCAAGGCGTGCCGGGTGTATACCCTGCTGGGGGACGGCGAGATCCAGGAGGGTCAGGTGTGGGAGGCCATGATGTTCGCCCACCACTACAAGCTGGACAACTTCTGCGCCATCATCGACAACAACGGCCTTCAGATTGACGGCCGGGTGGCTGACGTGATGAGCCCCTACCCCATCGGGGACAAGCTGCGGGCCTTCGGCTTCCATGTGGTGGAGATTGACGGCCACGACTTCGGCCAGATAGAGGCCGCCTTTGCTCAGGCGAAGGAGACCAAGGAGGTCCCCACCGCCATCGTGATGAAGACCACCAAGGGCAAGGGGGTCAGCTTCATGGAGGACAAGGCGGGCTGGCACGGCAAGGCCCCCAACGATGAGGAATACGAGACCGCCATGACGGAGCTGCGGGCTCAGCTGGCGGAAGTGGAGGGGAAATAAGATGGCGGAGATGAAAAAGATCGCAACCCGGGACAGCTATGGAAACGCCCTGGCGGCGCTGGGCGCGGAGCACGAGGACCTGATCGTGTTTGACGCCGACCTGGCGGGGGCCACCAAGACGGGGACCTTCCAAAAGGCGTTTCCGGACCGGCACTTCAACTGCGGCATCGCGGAGGGCAACATGATTACCGTGGCCGCCGGAGCCGCCTCCATGGGGCTGGTCCCCTTCGCGTCCAGCTTTGCCATGTTCGCCGCCGGGCGGGCCTTTGAGCAGGTGCGCAACTCCATCGGCTACCCCCACCTGAATGTGAAGATCGGCGCCACCCACGGGGGCATCTCGGTGGGGGAGGACGGGGCGTCCCACCAGTGCTGTGAGGATTTCGCCCTGATGCGCTCCATCCCCGGCATGGTGGTCATGGCCCCCGCCGACGATGTGGAGGCTAAGGCCGCCGTCAGGGCCGCCTATGAGCACAAGGGCCCGGTCTACCTGCGCTTCGGCCGGCTGGCGGTCCCCGTCTTCCACGAGGAGGAGAGCTTCCGGTTCGAGATCGGCAAGGGGGAGCTCCTTCAGGACGGTACGGACGTGGCCATTCTCGCCAACGGCATCCTGGTCAGCGAGGCCATCGAGGCGGGCAAGGCCCTGAAAGAGGCGGGCATCTCCGCCCGGGTCATCAACCTGTGTACCATCAAGCCCCTGGACGAGGAGCTGGTCCTCAAGGCCGCCCGGGAGTGCGGAAAAATCATCACCTGTGAGGAGCACAGCGTCATCGGCGGCCTGGGGGAGGCGGTGTGCGCCCTGCTCAGCGAGAAGTGCCCCACCCCCGTGCGGCGCATCGGCGTCAACGATGAGTTCGGCCACTCAGGACCCGCCGCCGCCCTGCTCAAGCAGTTTGGGCTGTCCAGCGGGCATATCGTAGAGACCGCCAAGGAATTTTGCGGGAAATAATACAAAAAACAGGCCTGCGGAACGGGATGGTTCCGCAGGCGTTTTTTGTCTGACCCGCCACGCCTCCTGTCCGCCGGGTCCGTCGTGGGAGCAGGAAAAAACGGGGCACAAAATTTGTTGTTGCTTTTTGCAGGGAACTATTATATAATAAACAAGCGGGAACTGTGGTTCCCACACATCCATCCATTGGCACAACCCCGCCCAACGTGTCCCATATCCCCGGCGGGAGGGGTGACGCCAAGTCAAGAATTGGAGGAAATGATATGAAAAAGAAACTTGCGCTCGCGCTCTCCGCGGCCATGATCCTGAGTATGGCTCTGGCCTCCTGCGGCGGCGGAGACAAATCCAACCCCGCCCAGTCCAATCCCGGCCAGTCCAACCCCGCCGGCAGCAGCAGCGGCAGCCAGACCAGCGGCCTGACCCCCAAGGACGGCGGCGGCAACCTGACCTTCACCACCGGCGGCGACCAGGGTACATACTACGCCTTCGGCGGCGTGCTGGGCGGCAAGGTGGGTGAGACCACCAGCACGACCGTCACCGCGGTCCCCTCCGGCGGCTCCAAGTCCAACATCGACACCATGGAGCTGGAAGACGCCCAGCTGGGCTTCGTGCAGTCCGACGTTATGGCCTACGCCTACAACGGCGAGCGGCTGTTTGAGGAGAAGGTGGACTGCTTCTCCACCGTGGCCGCCCTGTACATGGAGCAGGTCCAGATCGTCACC
>JAAWSG010000031.1 GCA_022801435.1 Lawsonibacter sp. | reverse complement strand
CTTCAACCAGGACGACGCCCACGTCTTCATGACCCGGGAGCAGATGCAGGACGTGATTCAGGAGACGGTGCGCCTGTTTGACGAGGTCTACTCCGTCTTTGGCCTGAGCTACACCATCGAGCTGTCCACCATGCCCGAGGACCACATCGGCACGGCGGAGGAGTGGGAGCGCAATCAGGATATCCTGAAGGCCGCCATCACCGCCATGGGCAAGGACTTTGTCATCAACGAGGGGGACGGCGCCTTCTACGGACCCAAGCTGGACTTCCACCTGGCCGACTCTCTGGGACGGACCTGGCAGTGCGGGACCATCCAGCTGGACTCCCAGCTCCCCGAGCGCTTCGAGCTGGAGTATGTGGGAGAGGACGGCCAGAAGCACCGCCCCGTCATGATCCACCGGGTGGTGCTGGGGTCCATCGAGCGGTTCATCGGGGTCATCACCGAGCACTTCGCCGGAGCCTTCCCCGCCTGGCTGGCCCCGGTGCAGGTCAAGGTCCTCCCCGTCACCGACCGGGCCGGGGAGTACGCCGGAGAAATCTCCCAAAAGCTGGACAGCCAGGGCTTCCGGGCGGAGGTGGACGGCCGCAGCGAGAAGATCGGCAAAAAGATCCGGGAGGCCACTTTGGAAAAAATCCCCTTCATGCTGGTGGTGGGGGACCGGGATATGGAGAACGGAACCGTCTCGGTCCGCCGCCGCTCCGGCGAGGACCTGGGGGCCATGTCCCTGGAGCAGTTCGCCGCCCTCCTGGAGGACGAGGTCCGCACCATGGCGATCCACTGATAAAATCAAAGCAGCATCCCTCTCCTGTGTGGAGAGGGATGCTGTTTTTTGTTTTGGCGGGAGGCTCAGTAGGTCAGCGCCCGGTGGATGACCTGAGCCATATCGATACGGGTCAGGGGCTCCCGGGGGGACAGCCGTCCGCCGGAGGTGGGGAGCAGACCGGTGCGCACCATATAGGACATAGCCCCCTGGGCGTAGCCGGCAATATCCCCGTTATCGCTGTAGTTGTACAGGCTGCTGGCGTCTCCGTTGGGCGCGTTCCAGCCCACCGACTGCATGGCCTTCTGGACCATAAGCATGGCGTCCTGCCGGGAGAGGGTCCCCCGGGGGCTGAAGCTGCTGCCGCCTGTTCCGCTGACGATGCCCAGGGAGTACAGGGTGTTCACCGCCTGGCTGTAGTAGTCGTTGGCGGTCACGTCTTGGAAGTAGGACTGCCCGCTGTTGTAGCTGGACAGGTTAAAGGCCTTATAGACCATCAGGGCGAAGTCACCCCGGCGGATGGAGTTCTCCGGCCCGTACTGTCCGGCGGCCACTCCGGAGGCGA
The DNA here is from genome assembly GCA_022801435.1 of Lawsonibacter sp. Lineage (GTDB taxonomy): Bacteria > Bacillota > Clostridia > Oscillospirales > Oscillospiraceae > Lawsonibacter. The sequence goes on along the minus strand of JAAWSG010000031.1, from coordinate 25,081 downwards.
TGTTGTTCTCATAGAGGTAATTGGCCGCCGCCTGCGCCTGGCTGCTGTACGCGCCCAGGTCGTTGAAGCTGGAGCTGCCGTAGGAGGGGGACACCTGGATGATGATCTCCCCGGTGACCGAGCGGTTGTTGGTGGTAGTCCCGGTGAAGGGGAGGGTGAAGCTCCCCTCATAGCCCGCCCGGGGCACAAAGGTGACCTGAGACAGGCGGTTCCCGTTCCCGGTGTCGCTGATCTGATAGGTGGTTCCGGCGCTGACCTGGCGGGTGTACTGGGTGGGGCTGCTGTACTCATAGAACAGGTAGCCCGCGTTGACAGAGGGCACATTCTCAATCCGGACCGAAGTGAGGTTGTACCGCCCGCCGCCGGAGAAGTCGCTGGTGCGGAAATTCACAGGCCGGATGTGGGTATTGTACCGCACCGTGATATCCGCCGGAGGCGCGGTGACATTGATGTCCACCGTCCCCTTGAATTTGGAGCCGTCGGTGGCGTAGGCGGTGAAGTCGAGGTACACCGTTCCGGTGTAGCCGTCCTTGGGGACGAAGGACACCTGCTCCAGGCGCGGGGTGCTGCTGCGGTAGTAGCGGTTCCCCGACTGCACCTTGGTGTTGGAGGAGCTGCTCTCCCGGTAGTTGTAGTACAGGGTCCCCTGGCTGGAGGAGGGCAGCTCAAAGGTGACATAGTTCAGGTTGTGGTCCGTCTCCCACTGGCACAGGTCGTTGAAATCCTCCTCATCGAAGGTGAGGAAGCTCTCATAGTCCACCGAGTAGGACAGATCCTGGCTGTCCGCCCCGCCCGCGCCGGAGGAGGAGATGATGACCGTGCCGCTGAACGAGTCCCCGTCCAGGTCGTAGCCGGTGAAGGGGATCTCCGCCTCGCCGGAGAAATTTTTGTCCGCCTGGAAGTACAGGTTGTCGATATAGGGGCTGCTGCTGTTGTAGTAGCGGGTCCTGGTGGTGACCCGAGTCCCGTTGGTGGAGGCGGTGCGGTTGTGGTAGAGCACGCCGTCCTCCCGCCCGGGGAGGGCGTCAAAGGCGATATACCGCAGGGTCCGCCCGGTGAGGTCCCGGCAGAGGTTATTGAATTCCTTGTTGTCGAAGCGCACGGTGCGGCCCGGGGTGCAGCTGTAGTGGACCGTTCCCTCCCCGCCGTTGTTGCCCACGCTGATCTCCACCGTGCCGGAGAAGCGGTTGCCCGCGGTGTCCTGGCCGGTGAAGGGGATGGAGACCGTCCCGGCAAAGCCCTCCGCCGCGGCGAAGGTGACCCGGTCCAGCCGTGGGGTAGCGGTCCCGTAGTAGTAGCTGTCTCCGGCGTAGACCCGGGAGCCGGGCCGTGAGCTGCTGCTCCAGTTGTAGTACAGGGTCCCCTGGCTGGAGTCGGGCAGAGCGTCAAACTTGATCCAGCGCAGGGTATTGCCGTTGGAGAGGGTTTCCCTGCAATAGTCATTAAAGTCCGCGTCGTCAAAGGTGACCCGGCCGTTCTGAGAGATGCGGTAGTTCAGGTCGCCGGTGCTGTTCTGGGGGGAGACGGTGATGGTGACCTGTCCGGAGTAGCGGTTGTTGGTGGTCCCCACGCTGTAGCCGGTGTAGTAGAGGGTCACTTCCCCCGTCCAGCCGGAGGCGGGGACGAAGGTGAGCTCATCCAGCATACTTTGGGTACACTGGGTGCTGGGGGCGAGCTTGCTGCCGTAGTTCTCCGGGGAGATATAATTGCTGTAGAGCACGCCCCGGTTCTCCGCCGGGAGGGCGAAGGTGACATAGCTCAGGGGAGCGCCGGTGGCCCGCTGGCAGATCTCATTGAACTTCGCGCCGGTGAACAGCAGGGGGGTATTGATGCTGGTGCGCAGGGTGATATTGTTGTTCAGCTGGCGGACGGTGACCACGATTTTCCCGTTGAAGCGCTGGGTCCCCGCCACGCCGGTATAGGTGATGGTGGCGGTTCCGCCGGTATAGTAGGGGTTGACCACAAAGGAGATATCCCGCAGTCCCTTCTGGCCGGTTCCCGGATTGAGGTAGTACATCCCGTTCTGGGCCACTCCCTCCCCCGGCTCGGCCTCGGAGGCGTACTTATAGTACAGGGTCCCCTCGCTGGTGCTGACGTTCAGGCTGGTGAGGTAGTCCAGGCCCTTGGTGGTGTTGGTAATGGACTGGCTGTTCAGCTCGGAGGCCAGGTCCGAGAAGTTCAGGGGGCTGCTGGCGGTGATGGTCCGGGTGATGGTGGCGGCGGCGCTGGCGGAGACGGTCACGGTGATGGTCTTCTCATAGCTGCCGGAGCGGGCGGTGATGATGGCGGTCCCCGGCTTCAGGCCCTTGATGGAGGTCCCGCCGCCGGTGATCTGAACGGTGCTGGGGTCGCTGGACTGCCAGGTGGGGGAGCCCTTCGCGCTGCCGTAGCCCTGATACTTGGGCAGGTTTTTGCTCTCCTGCTCGGACAGGGTCATGGCGGACACTTCCTTGCCGTTCTCGTCCAGGAGGAGTATCCCGCTGACCTCCACGTTACAGGGGTCGCTTTTGACCTCGCCGATGGAGGCGTAGATCTGGGTTGTGCCGGGGCTCTGGGGCTGGAGGGTAGCCTGGAGTCCCAGGGCGTCGGTGGTGGTCATGGTGACGATTTTGGCGTCGTCCGAGCTCCAGATCAAATCCACATCATTGATGGTCCCGCCGCTGATATCCGGGGTGGCGGTGATGACCACAGGCCGTCCGTTGGGCTCCACGGTGGCGCTACTGCTGCTCAGGCGGATGCTGTTGATGCGGGGGACCACGGTGATGTCGCAGGTCGCGGTCTGGGTGAGCGCCTTACCGTTGAAGTTATACGTGGCGGTGACGCTGAGGGTGGTTTTCCCCTGCTTCACGCCGCTGACGTAGGCGTTGCTGACGGTGGCGATGTCGTTATCCGCCACGCTCCAGGCCAGGGCAGCGTTGGGGATGACGCTGCCGCTGTTGTCCGTGACGGTGACGGTGACCTGCTTGCGCCGTCCGGACTCCACGGTGATGGGGCTGGGGTCCAGGGTGACGGTCAGCTCGGTGGACTCCGGGTGGACGGTGACTTCACACTCGGTCTCGCCGGTGATCTGGTTGGAGGCGGCGGTGACCTTGATTTTCGCCGTGCCCTCCTTGAGGGGGGTGACGGTACACAGCTTCCCGTTGGGGCTGATGGAAATCACATCCCCTCCCTCAATGACCGCCCAGGTGAGGGTTGGGTTGGCAATCTCCTCGTCCCGGCCCGTGGACAGGGAGGTGCGGTACACCTTTGCGGAGATTGTCCGGGTCCCGCCCCCCACCGGGAAGGTGAAGGACGCCGGGTCCAGCGCCACCTTCAGGCTGGTGTTGAAGCTGGATTTGGCGATGGTCACGGTACACTCCATCTTGATGCTTGGGTCTGCGCTGTAGGCCGCTGTAATGACCGCCTGCTGTCCCGACTGGCGGGCGGCGGTGATGTTGCCCTCCTGGTCCACCGTGACAGCCGCGGAATTGCTGCTGGACCATATGATGTAGCTGCCCGGCGCTCCGTCCCGGATGGTGGCGGTCAGCTTTTTGGTCTCGCCCTCCGGGACGTTGTCCGTCTGGGGCAGCCCGGCGATGGCTGGCTTGGGAACGGTAATCTTGACCTCTTTGGATAATGTTTTATCTTCATAGGTGTAGGATGCTTTGAGGGTAGCCTCTCCAGGTTTTTCCGCGGTGACAGTTGCCTGATTCCCATTTTTGGCCAAACTGACCACATCGGCAGGGGTGACCTCCCAAGTTACTGTATCGCCGTCCTTTCCATTGCTCAGGGTGGCGGTAATGTCTCTTGTCTGGCCTATGGGAAGGTTAATGTTACTGCCGGGATTCAGACTGAGGGACGGCTCCCGGACTTCGACCTGGCAGGTGCCCGTTGCCGTGCCTGTGCCATAGTCATATTTGGCTGTAATGGTGACTGTGCCGGGCTTATAGGCCGTAATGGTTACTTTTCTGTTCGACCCTGCTGTAAAATTGGCGACACTCGAATCATCGATTTCCCAAGTGACAACAGTATTGTCATCCCCATTCTGAACTATGACTTCCAAGTCTTTTGTGTCACCAATGTTGAGCGTGCTGGATGAGGGTGATACTCTAAGGGTTGGTGCAGGCACATTGACATCATATGTGACGCTTTTAGTACCAAGTCTGGTCTGTTTAACGGTCACAGTAATGGTCGCTGAGCCATAACCTACAGCTTCAATATTAGCTGTACCAGTAAATCCGTTGTGCGTTGGATTGCCCACCTTAATAATCTGCTCATCGCTGCTTTCAAATGTGTAGGTATGATTGCTAGGTTGCAATGTTGTTCCCGTGGGCAAGGGGGTAACTGTAGCAGTAAGTGTGCGGGTCTCCCCCAACTTTAGATCCCCAGTTTTATCTCCTGCAACAGTTACAGAAAAATCTTTTGCAAGATTATCGTCCGCCGCCCACGATACAGGAATCATGGACAAAATCATCACAGCCGCCAGAAGCAGGGCGGTACATTTTTTCCGCATACAAAACACTCCTTTTCGCAAGTGGTTTTAGATGGGCTAATGGGAGCGGACCCCAAGGTCCGCTCCCATAGAGGGATCAGGGATTTGCGTCTCCAGAGTCTCCGCCAGTAGTTCCACCGTTTCCACCGGTAGTTCCACCGTTTCCGCCAGTGGTTCCACCGCTTCCGCCTGGATTCGGCGTAGTTGTAAGTGCGGTAAACTCGCCTGCCCGGACGGTAAATTCCTTGTCGCCCAGCTTGGCGTCCAGATAAATTACGACCTGGGTATCCAGTCCGGCATCGCCCTGTTCCCGCTCGGTCCGGAGCCGGACGGTCAGCGCATCGGTCCGGTTTTTACCGTTGGAGTTGCTGATATAGCCGTTGTTGAACAGGGTCAGGGTCGCGCCGTTTTGCAGGCCCGTAAAGGTCACGCTAAAGGTGCGTGTCACAAAGTTCTGGTCAACTGCAACCTTCAAATCGGGGTTCGTTCCGCCGTTGTCAAACCCAAAATACTCTGTAATAGCGATATAGTCTTTCGTTTGATTATCAGGATTTGGATTTGGTGCTGTCCAAACATTCGCAGTCTGATAGACAGGCAGCAGCTTGTCATCTCCTGGAATATTCCGGTTAGGCAGGCGGTACAGGTTCTTGTCAAAGGTAATGCTGAACGAGCCGTCATACCGCTCCACGCTGTTCCCAGAGGTGTTGGGGGTTCTGTCAGAGATAGCCCCGCTGAAATTCTCCAGCTCCGGCGGGTTCATATCCAGCTTGACGATATTCTCCCGGGCACGGAAGCTGTCTCCGGCGATGGGGCTGCTGGAGGTGTGGTAGCCGGTGGTAAAGATAATGTACTCCGAGTCGGTATCCATCTTATCCAGGTCGGCCACGTAGTAGAAGGGCGTGCTGGAACCCTCTCTGGGCGTTGTGGGCAACTTGTCGCCGTCCTTGTTCACCACGTCCGCGCCGCTGTTGTCCTCGCCGGTGCGGATGAAATTGCCCACTTTCCGCTTGATGTCGTCACCGGCATAGATGTCGAACACCGAGTAACCATCATGAGAATCGTTTGTACTTGGCCGGTAAGCACCATCCCCTGTGGACCCATTGTTTTCCAGAGACCGGTTAAAGGTATACTCTGTCAGCAGGGCCTGTCTCAAGGTGTAGTCTCCATAAGCCGCAGGAAGTTTGTACTTCTCGGTCCGTCCGTCCACCACCTGGCTTCCTACATGCGACTTCAAAGGCTCATCCAGCCAGGTGATGCGTTCCGAGTCGGACTCGGTAAACAGGATGTAGCTCATATAGGCGGGGACGTTGGTCTCGATGGTGACACTGCCGTTGGTGTTGTCCGTCAGGGTGATCTTGGGCCGGGAGGTAGCGTCCGTGGTGAAGCGGTAGGTGTACACCGGGGACAGCCTATCGGCCACACCCTTGAGCACCAGATAGACGTAGTAGTCGGTCAAGGGCTTGAGCATCTCATCGCTGTCCAGGCTGAGCATTTTGTTCAAGGTAAAGCTGCCGCCTGGATAGGAGATGTTTCCACAGTAAGCGGTGTTGCGATAGGGGGTCGGGTCAAAAATGTTTCCGCTCACCGGGCTGGTGACCTCCACATAGGCATCGCTCCCCGACTTGGGAATGCTCTCCCAGGGAATTTCCTGCTTGTTATACTGGGGATTCAGCAGGCCCCGCTCCACTACTACATAATAGATGGTTCCGTCCCGGGTCAGGTTGAGCTGCATATTGGCGAAGGAGTCCCCCGGCTCAAACTTGGGGTAGCCGTCGGTGAACTCAGGCAGGCTGCTGTCCAGGAAGTTCTTGTCCAGGGTAATGTGGTCCTCCACCCCCGCGATACTGATGATGGCAACGCCGCCGTTGTTCAGGCCACGGTTCACGTAGCTGTCCAAGGTCTCCTTTTGCAGGCCGCTGTGGGACAGGTTGTACAGGGTCCCGGAGACGCCTGTGACCACATAGGCCTCGAAGTTGATGTCCCCATTCCATTCCGTGTAATCCTCAGAGGTCCCGTACTGGGTCAGAGTGATGACGAACTCATAGATCAGGTCCTCACTGAGCTTGTTCAGCAGGGGGAACTTCTCCGCTTCGCAGGCGTTGAAGTTGGCGTCACCGTTCACCGACCGACCCGACATCTGCCCAGAGGCGGGGTTCACGTCCGCGGAGTTGCCCACGTAGAACCAGCCGTTGAGGTCCGACTCTTTAGACAGCGTGGGCAGTAAATATTCCTGGTAGGGGCTGCGCTCCTCTGGTGTTTTTAAGGGCTCCTCCCCGTCGGCCTTCAGCACCCGGTAATACAGGTCGTACTGGCACACATGGTCGGTGTACAGCAGGATATCGTAGGCGTGCTCATCCCCTGTCTTCTCGGTCGCCTCGGGGGACATACGGAAGCTCAGGTCCACCCGGTTGTGCTTCTGATGGATCCAATTTATTGGGGAGTTACTAGCCCCCACGCCCGGGCTGGTGAGGTACACCTGGGCAAAGACGGTGGTGAAGTGGTCCAGACTGTGCCGCTCCGCCCCGGCCACATTGTACCGCAGGGGGTCGGGCAGCATCTTATTTTGCTTCTCCGAGTTGTCTGTGATGTTGGACAGCTGGAAGTAGTAGGTGGCTCCGCTGGCCAGGTTCAGGGCGCTCAGCATGGGGTCGTCATTGGTGGGGAAGGTGATAATGACCGACCCGTCATTTCCGGAGGTGACCTGCGCTTTCCGGTAGTCGATGACCCACGGGTCCCCGTCCACATAGTCCGCGTCCCGCACCGGGACCTCGGAGGGGCGGGTGTTGGCGGTCTCCTGGAACATGGTGATGCTCCCCCGCAGGGTATCGGCCAGCAGTTCCTCATCTCCCCGCTTGTACACACTCAAAATGTCCTCCACCACTCCGCCGCCGTTGTTGGTCAGCCGGATGTTCTCGTTGAAGGTCAGCATGATGTCACTGTTGGGCAGGGGGTTCTGGGTGTTGTCCAGCCCCGTGACCTTGCTGAAGGTCTGGCTGACGATGGGCCCGTTGTTGTCCTCGGTGTGGATGGTGATCTTTTTAATGGGGGTGGAGCAGTTCCCGGCGGTGTCCCGGGCCAGGTAGTACAGGTCGTAGGACTTCTCCTCCTGGAGGCCGGTGATGTCCATGGTGAACTCGGTGTCCTCCTGGGCGGTGACCGAGCCGGAGGCCATGGCGTTCATTCCGCTGAGCACCTGGAGCCGGGCGTACTCGCTGTCCAGGGGGGCCGCGCCGTTGTTGTCCGGGTCACCCAGCACGCCTGGCTGAGGCTTGGGATACTGGGTCCCCTCCTCCACCACGGCCCAATAGACGGTGGCGTTCTCGTTGACCGTTCCTGCCAGGCGGACGGAGGTGGTCTGGATTTGATTCACATAGGCCTCCACGGTGAACACGGGCGGGGTCCGGTCCTCGGTGGTGAACTCCACCGCCACCACCTCAGAGCTGTTGGCCCCGTTGGCGTCGGTGAGCCAGAGATAGAGGGTGTACTCCTTCAGCTCCTCCAGCTGCCGGCTGACGGTGAGGGAGGACTCGGTATTGCGCACCACGTCCACCACGCCGTACCCCAGGTTCCCCACGATGGAGGCGGATTTCAGCTCCGCGGCGGTGGGAGCCTGGGCGCTCCGGGGCAGCACCGCGTAGTACATCTTGCAGCTCTTGGTGGGCATGACGGTGACCTGGGCCATGGTATCGGTGACCAGGGTCATCTCCGGATAGCCCTCCGCGAAGGCGGGGATACTGTTGTCAGGGGTGGTGAAGGAGATGACCTTCACTGGGCTCCGGGCGTCCCGGCCGTCCACCAGCACGGCGGACAGGTAGTAGGACCCGCCGCTGGTCAGGCCGGTGATCTGGGCCTGCACCTGGGTGTCGGCGGAGGGGGTAGCGATACTGCCGCTGCGCTCTGCCACCGAACCGTATGCCGGCGGGGAGATCAGGTCGTCCGCTCCCACCGAGCCGTCGGTGATGGGGCTGACCGCCCAGTAGATGGTCCCCCGCTTATTGGCCGCGAAGACCGCATCCAGGCCAGTGGGCGCCACGTTGTTGGCCAGCGGGTAGCCCGACAGGAGCATGGGGTCCCGGGAGGCCTCCTCCGCGGCGGCGGAGTCCATATTCTCCCCCGCCACGTTGGCGGTCAGTCCGGGCCGGATGAAGATTTTCTGGGGCAGCATGGTCAGGGTGGAGCCGGCGGAGTTGATGTTCACATAGGTCACATCCCCCTGGCCGGACACGTTGGTCCCCACGTCCAGGTTCAGCTCCTTGACCACCGTGCCCCGGTCCAGCTGCACCCGGGCTCCCACGGCGGCCTCATCCACGGTCAGCTTCTCCACCGTCCCCTTGGCCACCGTCACCAGGGAGTTGGGGGTTTTGGTGGTCACTTCCTTGATCCGTCCGGCCAGGTCCAGGCGGGTCCCCTCCTCCCCCTCCAGGGTGATGGTGCGCAGGCCCGTGCTGTCCGGGGTGTTGTCCTCCAGATAGGTGGGGGTGCGCACCAGAGTGCTGCCAATCTCGGTCAGCCCCTCGGCGCGGATGGTGACGTACTGATTTTGCAGGTTGTCCACCAGCATCTCGTCCGCGGTGACGTTGCGCATGACGATACTGGCATCACCCTTTTCGCTCTCGCCGGTGCCGCTGGCGATAATCCGCCCCAGCACCCGGACATTCTCCAGCCGGATATCTCCCAGCCCCACGCCGCCGGTGATATACAGGTCGCCGCTGATGGTGGTGTTGCGCAGGGTGACGCCGGGGGCTGTGATGGTGACGTTGCCAAAAACGTCCCCCAGCTCATAGTTCCCCTCCTCCTGGATGGGGTTGCCCACGCACTGGGTCAGCAGCACCGCCATCTCCCCTTTCGAGATGGGGGTTTTGGGGCGGAAGGTGTTGTCGTCGTAGCCCGAGACCAGGTAGTGGTCCACGGCGGTCTTAACCATGCCCCGGCTCCAGTCGCTGGTGTCCCGGCTGTCCGCGAAGCTCAGGCTCTCGCCCGGGGTCTCCTGGAGCAGCATATTTTTGCCCAGGATATAGATGACCGTCTCCCGGTTGAGGGTGGCGTTGGGCGAGACGGTGGTATCCGACGTGCCGCTGATGTAGTTGGCGGTATAGGCGATGCGCACGTCGTCATAGAACCAGTCGGTGGTCTGCACATCCTCAAAGGGGATGGGGCCCAGCTCATGGTAGCCGTAGGCCCGGTTGACGATGGCCATAAAGTCCGCCCGGGTCAGCGGCTCATCGGGGTTTGTGGCCTGATCCCCCCGCATAAAGCCCCACTCGATCAGCTGGTCCAGGTAGGGGTCGGCCCAGTGGGCCTGGGAGGGCAGGGTCAGGGCGGGGATCATGCCCAGCAGCAGGACGGCGGTGAGCAGCAGACAGAGGGTCCGCTTCATCCAGCTGGGGCGGGCGGCGTTTGCGGTGTGTGACATGGAAGTTCTCCTTTCTTTCGGAACAGGCGCGGGCGGGCTGCCGCTTTAGTTGGAGGAGTTGAGCTGGATGCTGAATACCGCCCGGCGGATCATAGCCTCCTCATCCTGGATGAGGTCCACAAATTTAGAGGCGTAGAGGGGGGCCTCCTCGGGCTCGGAGGCCAGCTGGCGCAGGACCTGGGCCCGGACCACCAGAGGGGCGTCGGTGACGGGCAGGACAATCTCCACGATTTCCCGCACGTCCAGGGGTGTTTGGGTGTAGAAGGCCAGGCCGCCGCAGCTCAGGTCCTTGGCCCGGAAGGTGCGCTGTCCTCTCCAGCGGCCGGTGACGGGGTACATCACGCTGTGGAAGCTGGTCAGGATGCGCAGGTTCTCCCGGGCGGCGGGTCCCAGGGCGGCGGTGGGCTGGATGACGAACCGGTCCTCCCGCTGGCGGACGATCAGGCCCACCCGGTCGGGAGAGGTGTCGTCCATGCCGATGAGCTGGAGCTCCTGGTGGGCGGCCACCACCTCCTCCTTGCCGCCCAGCACCCGGATCTGCAAAACCTCGGCCTTTTGGGGGGACTCCAGCACCGCGTTGGCCAGAGGGGTTCCCTTGCTGTCCAGGATCAAATAGAGGCGTTCTTCCATCAGGACTCTCCTTTCTCTTCCTCGGGGGCGGGCGCCGCGGCCTGCCGGGCCTGTTCCGCCAGCGCTTCCCGCTGGCGTTTGGCCTTATCCGGGTCGTTGGGGTCAAAGTTCAAAAAGTAGACATAAATTTCCACAATGGCCTGATACAGCGCGTCGGGGATCTCCTGTCCCAGGGCCAGCTGGGACAGCATGGTGGCCAGGGAGTTGTCCTCATAGACGGGGACCCCGCTCTCGGCGGCCACCTCCACCATCCGCTCGGCCAGATAGCCCATGCCGGAGGCCACCACAACGGGCGCGCCCTCCCCCTCGTATTTCAGCGCTACGGCCCGCCCCGGGGGGCGGCTGTCATATCTTGACATTGATACTGTTCTCTCCTTCAAAAATTTTGGGGAATACCTCCGAGAGGGTTAGGGGCCGTTCCATGGCCTGCACCTGGGCGGCGCCGGCGGACAGGCCGTTTTCCGTCAGGATGCGGGACAGCTCCCCCTGGACCTGCTGGGAGAAGGGGGCCACCTTTTCCGGGCAGAAGAGCTGGATGTCCACCCTGTCCCGCTGGCAGGTGAGCACCATATCGAAGAAGCCCAGGCTCTGGATGTCCAGCTTGAACAGGAAGCGCAGAGTGTTGTCCCGGCCCCCTCTGCCCCGCTTCAGGTTCTCCTCCGCGTCCGGGTCCACCCACATCTCGGAAAAGGCCATCTTTCCGTCCCACTCCATGGGCAGGATGATGTGGTTCAGGGGCATATAGACGCTCTCGTTGATGAGGAAGGCGGAGACGATGTTGCGGAAAGCCTCCTGGGCCTCATTCCCCGAGCCCCCCTGGAGGGCGCGCAGGGCGGCCCGGGTGAGCTGGGCGGCGAACTGGTCCCCCTCCGACGCCTTGGCGAAGCTGGTGTTGTCGATGAGCCGCAGCAGGGCCTCATCCGACAGGTGGCCCAGCTTCTCCCGCATATTGGAGTAGCCGTTGAGCTGGTGGAAAGCCTGGAGCAGACCCTCCTCGCTGCCGTTCTCCAGCCGGGAGATGTCCAGGGCCAGCATGGAGATGAGGGTCCGGGAGAGGCCCATGTCGTTGGTGCGGCTGGTGTACCCCCCCAGGAAGGGGACGATGGTCCCCTGGAGCAGCTTCAGCGCCCCCGCCCGGTCCCCGGCGGACAGCTTCCCCTCCAGCTCGGACACCATGGGCAGCAGCTGGCTGCCCCAGCTGGCGGGGATGGCCCGGGTCAGGCGGGTCAGGGTGCGCAGCAGGTTGCCCTGGATGTGGGGGGTGGAGGAGTAGTCGCTGTACCGCTTGAGGAATTGCAGGATGGTGGTGCGCAGCGCCTCCGAGTTGCCCGAGGAGTATCCCTCCCGCAGCAGAGCGAACAGCGCCCCGCCGAACCGGGTCCCGCTGGACATCTGGCTCTGGAGGAACTTGCTCAGCTGGCCCTGGTCCATCTTCAGCATATTCAGCAGGGCCGCCATGTCCCCGGCGATGCCCTCCTCCATGCCGGAGGAGACGATTTTCCCCTCATAGATGGAGAACAGGGTGGCGATGCTCGCCCCCATGCCGGGGGTATTCATCAGCCGCTGGAGGAAGGCGGAGAAGTTGGAGTCATAGCGCAGCCCCTGGCCCGCCCCGGCGGCGTCCCCGCTGTCCTGCCGCTCGGTGCGGTTGTCCGGCCGGCTGACCCGGGTGGGGTCAGGGGCGTTCTGGATGCGGGTGTCGCTGGGGGAGACAGGGATATTTCGGTTTACATTGCTGTTGTCATGCCCCGGAATTGGATTGGTTACGCCTAGAATATCAGGCATGGGGACCCCCCATTTCAATAAAAAGTTCAAAATTTCTTTTTTCAGCTTATTTTTTAATTGACACAGCCGATATAACGAGTATGATTAGAGTGGGCGCAGCGGAGAGGGGACCCCCCTCCGCCCCCAGCTTGAAATACCAAAGTGAAAAGGTGGCGTTCTAATATGGGCAGTGGAAATGACAGCATCCTGGATATGTACCTCTATGAGACCAACACCCTGCTGGAGCAGTTGGACGGAATCCTGCTGGCTGCGGAGCAGGCGGATACCTTCTCGGAGGACAGCGTCAATGAGATATTCCGGATTATGCACACCATCAAGGGCTCCTCCGCAATGATGGAGTTCAGCTCGCTGATGACGGTGGCGCACCGGATTGAGGACCTGTTTTTTGTGATCCGGGAAAAGACCATTGATGTTGTACCCGAACAGACCCGCCCGGAGCTGTTTGATATGCTGTTTCAGGCGGTGGACTTTTTCCGCGGCGAGATTGAGAAGGTGGAAAACGACGAACCGCTCTCACAGTCTATCGACAGTATTGTAGGTAAAATTAATAGCCTGATCGATAAAATTCAGGGCAATCCCGCCGCCGAAGCCAGCGCGCCGGCGCAGGAGGAGTCCAAGCAGGAGGAGGGCCCGGAGCAGATCGAGGCCACCAACCAGGATTACCCCTTCGGTGTCCACGTCTTTTTTGACGAGGGCAGCGGGATGGAGAACCTGCGGGCCTTTATGCTGACCAACAGCATGAAGGACTACAGCGAGGATTTTGTCTGCTCCCCGGAGCACGTGGAAACCGACCCCTCCACCGCGGAGATCATCGCGGACCGCGGCTTCCTTCTGTGGTTCCGCACGGCGGAGGAGCGGGACGGCGCCATCCCCACGGTGCGCAACGCCGGCTCGGTGCGGGAGTTCCAGCCGGTGGACGCCAAGAAGTCCGCCCCCGTGAAGGAGGCCGCCGCCCCCGCCCCGGCGCAGGAGGCCGCCCCCGCCATCCAGCAGTCCGACAGCCAGCAGTCCGCCTCCGCCAAGTCCGCCCCCGCCGCCCCCGCCCCCGCGCCCGCCGGAGCCGGCGGCCAGCACGCCAAGGAGAGCCTCATCAGCGTCAACCTGGCCAAGCTGGACCAGCTGCTGGCGGTGGTCAGCGAGATCGTCATCACCGAGTCCATGGTCACCGCCTCCCCCGACCTGAAGGGGCTGCGGCTGGACAATTTTACCAAGTCCGCCCGGGACCTGCGCAAGCTCACCGACGACCTTCAGGACGTGTCCATGTCCCTGCGCATGGTGCCGGTGTCCGGGACCTTCCAGAAGATGAACCGCATCGTCCGGGATATGAGCAAAAAGCTGGGCAAGCGGGCCAAGCTCACCCTCATTGGCGAGGACACCGAGGTGGATAAGACCATCGTGGACGCCATCGGGGACCCCATCATGCACATCGTCCGCAACTCCATGGACCACGGCCTGGAGGAGCACGAGGCGGACCGCGTCGCCGCCGGCAAGGACCCGGTGGGGGAGGTCACCCTCTCCGCCTGCCACACCGGCAGCGAGGTCATCATTGAAATCAAGGACGACGGGCAGGGGGTGGACACCCAGGCCGTGCTGAACAAGGCCATCCGCCAGGGCCTGGCCGCCCCCGACCACGAGTACAGCCAGAAGGAGATCCTCAACTTCCTGATGATGCCCGGCTTCTCCACCAACACCGAGGTCACCGAGTACTCGGGCAGAGGGGTGGGCATGGACGTGGTGAAGAAGAACGTGGCCGACGTGGGCGGCACGGTCACCATTACCAGCGAGTGGGGCAAGGGGATGACCACCACCCTGAAGATCCCCCTGACCATGGCCATTATGGACGGGATGGAGGTCTCGGTGGGCCACTCCATGTTTACCATCCCCATCAACTCCATCCAGTCCTCCCTGAAGGTCACCGCCCAGGAAATCATCCACGACCCCGCCCGGGGAGAGATGGTCAAGATCCGGGACAACTTCTACCCCATCATCCGGGCCAAGGAGCTGTTCTGCATGGACCAGGGCTGCGACAATATTGAGGACGGCATCCTGATGTGGGTGGAGTCCGGGGAGCACTCCTACTGCCTGTTCGTGGATGAACTGATTGGGGAACAGCAGATCGTGGTCAAGCCCCTGCCCAACTATGTCAACAGCTTCGGCGTCAAAAACTACGGCATCACCGGATGCAGCATTTTGGGAGACGGCAGCATCAGCATCATTCTGGATGTGGTCAATGTCTACACCGCCGCCCACAGCGCCTTTTGAGGCACGGCAATCATGAAGGGAGAGCGTAACTATGCAGCAAACTGAAGAAGTATTGTTCGCCACAGAGCAGCCGGACGACTACACGGACCAGATTCCCGAGATCCAGACCGACAAATATCTGATCTTTTCCTCTGACGGCCTGATGTACGGCATCAAGGCCGGGCAGGTAAAGGATATCATTACCGACTATACCATCACCTACCTGCCCCGAGTCCCCGACTATGTGCGGGGGGTCATCAACCTCCGGGGACAGATTATCCCCATGGTGGACATCCGCCTGCGCCTGGGCAAGCCCTCCGAGGACAACTCCTGCGGCATCGTGGTGGATGTGGAGGGCAACATGGTGGGCATTTTGGTGGATATGGTGGAGCAGATGGTGGATGTTCCGCTGGACGCGATTCTCCCCGTCCCCACCAGCCGGGGTCAGGCCATGGTCTGCGGTATGTGTACCCTTCCCGACGGCAATACCATGCTGGAGCTGGACTGCGGCCTGCTGCTCCAGGACTGAGCCGCGTTCGGACACCTCCGCCCTCCGAAGCGGGGGCGGGGGAGATCCTATTCCCAATGAGAGGATGTGCTGTTTGAGATGATCCAGTCCATCTCAGATGAAGATTTTCGCCGTCTGGTACAGTTTATCAAGGGCCGGTACGGCATCAATTTGACCGAAAAGCGGCAGCTGGTCACCAGCCGGCTGTCTTCCCTGCTGACCGAGCAGGGGTACAGCAGCTACAGCGACTTTGTCACCAACCTGCTCAAGGAGAAGGACAGCCAGAAGATTGAGCTGGTCCTCAACCGCCTGACCACAAACTACACCTTTTTTATGCGGGAGCCAGAGCACTTTGAGTTCTTTACCAAGGTGATTCTCCCCGATTTGGTGCGCAAGCATCAGCGGGACAAGGTGCTCGCCATCTGGAGCGCGGGGTGCTCCAGCGGAGAGGAGCCCTACAACCTCTCCATGTACATCAAGGACTATCTGGGCGTCCAGGCCAGCCAGTGGGACACCCGCATTCTGGCCACGGATATCTCCCAAAAAGCCCTGGCCACCGCCAAGCGGGGGGTCTATGAGCTGCCCGCCACCGTGCCCGAGTCCTGGCGCCGGAAATATTTCAAGCAGGTGGAGGGGAGCCGCTATGCCGTCTCCCCGGAGATCCGCAACAACGTAATCTTCCAGACCTTCAACCTGATGGACCCCATCAAGTTCCGCCTGAAATTTGACGTGATTTTCTGCCGCAACGTGATGATCTACTTCGACCAGCCCACCAAGGACGCTCTGGTGCGGCGGTTCTTTGACGCTACCAACCCAAACGGCTATCTGATGATCAGCCACTCGGAAAACCTGAGCAAGGACACCCCCTATACCATGGTGGCCCCGTCTACCTTCCAAAAGGTCCAGAAAAAATAGCGCCGGGGCGGGATGCCCTTGACCATTGGCAAAGGAGAGAATGCTATGGTAAATAAAAAAATACGCGTTATGGTGGTAGACGACTCCATTCTGGCCCGGACGATGATCTCCAACGGACTGAACGCCAGCCCCCGAATTGAGGTGGTGGCCACCAGCTTCAACGCCCAGGACGCGTGGAACAAGGTGGAGCGGTTCAAGCCGGATGTCATCACGCTGGACGTGGAGATGCCCGGAATGAACGGCATTGATTTTTTGAAAAAGCTGCTGCCTGTCTACCCTGTCCCGATCATCTTAGTTTCCTCCCTGGACCTGCGTGTCTTTGACGCACTGTCCGCCGGCGCGGTGGACTTTGTGCGCAAGCCGGAGGCGGGACAGAATGACGCCTTTATTGCCGGCCTTACCCAGAAGGTGGTGGCCGCCTGCGGAGCCAAGGTGCGGCTCTGTCCGGGCGCTGTCCCCCTCAGCCCCGCTCCTCCAAAGCCCGCCGTGCCGGGAATGGGGAGCCGCCGCCCCGCCGCCCCCTCCCCCCTCGCCGGAGGCAAGCAGCCCGCCCTGCCCGCCCCCCCTCTGCTGGGGAACCGGCCGGTACTGGACCAGATTATCATCGGGCTGGGGGCCTCCACCGGCGGGACCGAGGCCACCCTGGAGGTCATGAAACGCCTGCCCGCCGACATCCCCGGAATGCTCATTGTCCAGCATATGCCGGTCGGATTTACCCAGATGTACGCTGAGCGGCTTAACCGGCTGTGCCACATGGAGGTGCGGGAGGCTAAGGGCGGGGATGAGATCCACCGGGGCCTGGCCCTGCTGGCTCCCGCCGACCTCCAGATGCGGGTGGTCCGGATGGGGAATAAGTACACCGTCTCCTGTATGCCGGGGGAGAAGGTGAGCGGACACCGGCCCTCTGTGGACGCGCTGTTCCACTCCATGGCGGAGCAGGTCCGGTGCAAGATGGCAGGCATCATCATGACCGGCATGGGCAGAGACGGCGCGGACGGCCTGCTGAAAATGCGCCAGGCCGGAGCCTACACCATCGGCCAGGACAAGGAGTCCAGCGTGGTCTACGGGATGCCCATGGTGGCCTACAACATCGGGGCCGTCCAGATCCAGGGCTCCTGCGAGGACATCGCCGGCATCCTGATCCGGCATCTGATGCGGCTGTAAAGCAAACAAACAAAACCCCCTTCTTCCCAGCAGGGAGGAAGGGGGTTTTGATTTGCAGGGGCCGGCTCAATATCTGCGGATCACCGCCACCACCTTGCCGAGGATTTTTGCATAAGTACCGTCGATGGGCTCATACTCCGGGTTTTCCGGCAGAAGCCAGACCCGTCCGTCCCGGCGGGAGAGGGTTTTGACCGTAGCCTCATCCTCAAACAGGGCGACCACAATCTCGCCATTGTAAGCGTCCTGCTGCTGGTGGACCACCACCAGGTCTCCGGGCAGGATACCGGCGTTCAGCATGGACTCCCCCCGCACCTTCAGCGCGAAGTGCTCGCCGGTCAGTCCCTGGGTGTCAAAGGTGAGGTAATCCTCAATACACTCCTGGGCCAGGATGGGGTTCCCGGCGGCCACATTGCCCACGATGGGGACCTGGTTGCGCCGCTCCTCCGGGGGCTCTGTATCCGGATCAGGCATGACCCGGAGTCCCGGCAGGGTGATGGCTCTGGTCTTGCCCTCCGCCTTGATGATGACGCCGGCCCGCTCCAGCCCCTTCATGTGAAAGTGGACGGTGGAGGGGGACTTCAGCCCCACGGCCAGCTTGATCTCCCGGAAGGAGGGTGGGTATCCGTGCTCCTGGGTGTACTGGACCAGGAAGTCATATATCTGCTGCTGTTTCTGTGTCAAGTTAGCCATAGAGGGGCTCCTTTCCCGCAGGCAGCCGTTCCGCGGCCGGTTCTAACGGCGCTGCTTTTTATGATAGCACAAATTTCCAACTTTGTCAAACAGTCGTTCCACGGCTCAGGGGTTCCTCTGGCCGGCCCCTTTCCCCAAAAGCTTCCGCCTCTGAAGGCTGCTCCGCCGCCTACTCCAGCACGGTTTTCCAGTGCTCTGCCCGGCTGGCCTGGAAGCACAGCTCAATCTGCTCCCGGGTGTTTTTCTCCTCCGCCAGAGGGGGCAGGCCGCTCAGGGGGAAGTACCCGCTGTCCAGCGTCTCAATATTGGGCTGGAAGGACCCGCCAATCAGGGAGCACAGGACAAAAACCTTGCACACGTTGTAGGGGTACACGGGCCGGTTGTGCTTCTTCCGGTCGTGGATGGCGATGACCAGGTCGGCGGTGACCTCCAGGCCGGCCTCCTCCCGCACCTCCTTGACGGCGTTCTCCCCGATGGACAGGTCCACATCCACCCAGCCCCCGGGCAGGGACCAGCGGCCGGTGTTCTCCTGCACCAGGAGGACCCGGTCTTTTTGGAAGATGGCCGCCCGGGTGTCCAGCTTGGGGGTCTGGTAGCCCGTCTCATTGCAGAACAGGTCCCGGACCTTCTCCACCGGCAGGTCGGTCTGGCGGGCCAGCATCTCGGCAGAAATTTCCCGGATGCGCTGGCAGCGCTCCAGCTCATAGGGGTCCTTGCAGTAAAAAAGTCCCGCCTGAGCCAGGGCCTGCAGCTCGATGGCCCACTCCAGCCATTTTTCCATGGTATCCATACGCGCTTCCTCCTTGTTTCCCTGGCTCTTACACCGGGGGCATCATGGGCTGCTCCGGGTACTGGGGGGCCAGGAGCCGGGTGTCGTAGAAGCCGGCCAGGGTGGTCCCCCGGTAGGGCATAAGCCAGAGCTGAACGGGCAGAGTGACCACCGTACACGCCAGCACGGTGAGGGGGTGGCTGATGACCGACTCGCAGTACACCACCATCATAGAGACCTCCTCCACCGTCACGGGGGCCCCCATATCCAGGACGCCGGCCTGCCACAGAGCCACCCCCCACACCACCAGCTGGAGGGCGAGGATCAGCAGATGCCAGCCCAGGAAGGAGAGCTCCAGCCGGAACAGCTCCTTCTTCCAGCCCCGCATCATCATCACGCTGCGGCGGATCGGGAGGGAGGGCCCGTCGTCCGGGTGGTCGGCCAGCAGGTAGGGAGCCAGGGCGTACCGCAGGGAAAACCACCACAGCCCGGCGAAGAGAATGAGGTAGGTCCCCATGATGGCCGCCAGCGGGGCGTAGAACCACAGCACGGGCAGGAGCATCACCTCCAGGAAGGCCAGCGCGAAGCCCAGCGTCATGACGAAGCATATCTCCCGCAGGATAATCATCACCCGCATACAGACCACCCGCCCCGCCACCGAGAAGCCCTGGGTCAGGGAGGACATCCCCGGGTTCAGCCGGCGGATGGTCCACAGCCCCCACAGGGTGAAGCCGAAGCCCGCCGCCGCCGCGTACAGGTTATAGAGGATGGTGAGGAAGAGGGAGACAAAGCTCAGCCCGGTCTCCGGGTCCGCCGGCACGGGGATCAGGGACAGCAGGAAGGCCACCCCGGTGGTCATAAGGATATAGACCAGGGTCACGGCGCGGAAGCTGGGGTCCGCCTGGTCCATTGCGGCCCGGGCCTGGCCCTTCAGCTCTATGAGGTCGATTTCCATAAAAAGTTCTCCGATCTTGTTTGGTAGTGGGGTGTGGCTCAGACGTCCCACTTCTCCATAACCTGACGGATCTGCTCCGCCAGCTTGGACAGGTCCTTGTTGGTGCGCCCTCTGCTGCGGCTGACCAGCTCGGCCAGATCCCGGGACACCTCCTGGAGCCGGACATAGGCCGCGGAGGGCGTTCCGGCGGAGCCCACGCTCTTCTTGACCTCCAGCACCACGCCCTTGGCCAGCATACAGTTGGTCATCAGGTCGTAGACCTCCTCATAGAGGGGGGCGTGGGCAGGGATGCCCCTCTGGTTCAGGTCGTGGGCGAAGAGCTCCGTGACCTCCGGGTCCCCGTGGACCACGAAGACCTGCTGGGGCCGGGGGGAGAAGTGCTCGACCCACTCCAGCAGGTGGTCCCGGTCGGCGTGGGAGCTCAGGCCCTTGAAGTTGACAATCTTGGCCCGGACCGAGATGTCCTCCCCGAAGAGCTTGACTGACCGGGCCCCGTCCAGCAGGTGGCGGCCCAGGGTCCCCTCCCCCTGGTAGCCCACAAAGACCACGGCGCACTCCTGCCGCCAGAGGTTGTGCTTCAGATGGTGGCGGATACGCCCCGCGTCGCACATACCGGAGGCGGAGATAATCACCTTGGGGGTCCGGTCCTCGTTCAGGGCCCGGGACTCCTCGGTGGACTGGGTGAGGGTGAGGCCGGGGAAGGTAAACAGGTTCTCTCCCCCCTGGATGACCGCGATGGCGTCGTCGTCCAGATACCCTCTCAGGTTGCCCGAGTAGATTCTGGTGGCCTCGGTGGCCAGGGGGGAGTCCACGTACACCTTGAAGCTGGGCAGAGACTGGACCAGGCCGTCCCGCTTGATCTCCCGCAGGTAGTAGAGCAGCTCCTGGGTGCGGCCCACGGCGAAGGAGGGGATGATGACGTTCCCCCCCTTGGAGAACACCTCGTCAATCAGGGCGGCCAGGGCTCCGGTGTAGCTCTCGGGGGGCTCGTGGTTCCGGTCGCCGTAGGTGGACTCCATGATGACATAGTCCGCCTCCCCAATCATGGAGGGGTCCCGGATGATGGGCTGGGACTGGTTGCCCAGGTCGCCGGAGAAGACCAGCTTCTTGGTCACTCCGCCCTCAGTCACCCAGAGCTCCAGGATGGAGGAGCCCAGCAGGTGGCCCGCGTCGCTGAACCGAACCTTGACCCCCTCGCACAGGTCGAAGAGCCAGCCGTACTCCACCGTCTCCAGCATCTGGATGGCGGCCTCGGCGTCCATGAGGGTGTACAGGGGCTCCACCGGAGGCAGGCCGGCGCGCTTGCCCTTCTGGTTCTGCCAGTTGGCGTCCCCCTCCTGGATGTGGGCGGAGTCCCGGAGCATTACCGACATCAGCTGGGCGGTCAGGCCGGTGGTGAGGATTCGGCCATTAAACCCCTCCTTCACCAGCAGGGGGACCCGCCCCGAGTGGTCGATGTGGGCGTGGGTGATGAGGACATAGTCGATGTAACCGGGAGCGAAATCCAGGACGTTGCCGTCATGCTCGTCTCTGCCCTGCTGAAGGCCGCAGTCAATGAGGATTTTCTTGCCGTTGACCTCCAGACAGTGGCAGCTGCCGGTCACCGCGTGGGCCGCGCCGAAAAATGTCAGTTTCATGGTGTACCTCCCTTATTATTCTCCAATGGGTTGGTTCTATTCTACATCATCTCAGGGAGAATTTCTACAGTATTTTGTGAAATTTTACGATTTTTCGTCTACAGCCGCTGAACCACCTGGTCTGCCAGGCCCAGCTCCACCCCCTCCTGGGCGGAGCGCCAGCGGTCGGCCCGCAGCGCCTCCTCCAGCTCCTCCCGAGTCCGGGCGGTGAGGCGGCAGAGGAGCTCCGCGGCGCTCTCCCGGCTTTGGCGGGCGGCGTCCCGGTCCTCCCCCATCCCCACCCGAGAGGAGGCGCCTACATAGAGGTTGATTTGGGTGTGGGGCAGGACCTCCCTCCGGGCTCCGGCGGCCAGCAGCAGCGCCCCGGGACAGGAGAGCTGCCCCATGCCCACCGTCCGGACGGGACAGGAGAGGGCGGACATCACGTCGTACAGGGCCAGGGCGCTGGAGACCGAGCCCCCCGAGCCGCTGAGGTACAGGGTGATCTCCCTCTGGGGGTCCTCCTTCTGGAGCCAGAGCAGCTGGCGGGCCAGGGACCAGAACCGGCTGTCGTTCAGCTCACCGGTACACTCCAGCTCCCGGCGGGCCAGCATATCCTCCAAAATGGTGTATGCGTCATATCCCTTGCTGGTCTCCCGAATGATACGGGGGGTCTCAATCATCTGTGCCATATCCGTCTCCCTTTCTAACTCTGTCTCAGGCCGGCCCGCTCCCTTCGCCTCCTCCGCGTACCATGAGCCGCCGGCCCTATCGTTGCTCCGGTGTTTTCCACTGCTCCCAGGCTGTTTTCACGTCCCCATGGTTCCAGTTCCGCATCAGCGCGCCCAGCGGTCCACCTGTTTTCCCTGTTTGCTTCCTCTATTGTACCATGGTTCGCCTGTGAAATCAACATTTGTTCCAGGCCGGCCCTCCAATATGACCACAGCGCGAAAAAAAGACCGAGGCACTACTCCCCGGTCTTGGAATCCCGCTCCATGCGCTCCTGTACAGCCGCCAGCCTCCCAAAATCACAGACCTGCCCTCTCTGTGCCTCCAGAGCGGCCCAGCCGTTTTTCTCCCGCCTTTTGGTGACGGTCAGGCCGCACCGGACCAAAGCGTCCTCCACCTCCTGGGCACGGGTGTCAATGATGCCCGAACACAGGAAAACTCCGTCCTCCTCCAGCAGGCCGGGGACCTGGGGGGCCAAGGGGATGATAACGTCCGCCACGATATTGGCCAGCACCAGGTGGTATTGATTCCGGGCCAGCTCCTCCGCCAGAGCCTGGTCGGCCAGCACGTTCCCTGCCCGGACGGTGTAGCGCTCCCGTCCGATTCCGTTGAGGGCGGCGTTCTCATAGGCCACATCCACCGCCTTGGGGTCGATATCCACCGCCACGGCCTCCCCCGCTCCCAGGCACAGGGCGGCGATGGACAAGATCCCGCTGCCGCAGCCCAGGTCCAGCACTTTTTTTCCCAAAACGGTGTGCTCCTCCACCCCCTCCAGGCACAGCTGGGTGGAGGCGTGAGAACCCGTCCCGAAGGTGAGACCCGGGTTGAGGTAACAGGGGACTCTCCCCTCGGGCACGGGCTCCTCCCGCATCCACTGGGGCACGACATAGAGCCGCCCGCCGATTTTCAGGGGCTTGTAGTACTTCTGCCAGCTGTAGGCCCAGTCATTGCTGGCCAGAGGGGTCACGGTGTACTCCTGGTCCAGCCCCCGGACGTACCCCTCCAGCTGCGCCCGCCCGTCCCCGTCATCGGTGACGTAGAACTTCACCCGGGCGGCCCCCCGCATCCGGTCCAGCAGCTCCTGGTCCACGTAGTCCCAGTACTGGCGGTTCTGTTCCAGAAAGGTCAAAAACTCCTGCTCGTCCTCAATGACCACACTGTCCATCCCCGCCGCGGTCAGCTTGGCGCACACCTGGTCCAGCCGGTCCGGGGTGGTATTCACCGCGACCTCCAGCCATTTCAATTCTTCCATTCCCTCACATCCCGTCTAGTTTTTTGGCCAGTCCTGGAACCAGGAGTCCCGGGGCAGCTCGTTCCAGCAGAAGAGGAGCCGCTGGCCGGAGAGGACAATCTCCACGAATCCGGTCTCCGACCCGGGCGGCGGCGGGTCCAGGAAGCCGCTGCCCTCCAGGGTCAGGACCCCCTCCTCCCAGGTGAAATCCAGCACCTCCAGCTCCAGCCCCCGGAGGAACTGATTTTTGGAGATGGGGACAACGGGCAGGGGGATATACTCCTTCTCGCTGTTGTCCAGGCGGACCTCCCGGAAGCAGTTGGGACCAAACGCGCCCCTCTCCCAGCGCCAGTGTTTCAGCACCACCGCCGCCGGGCCGGTGTTCCGGTGGCGGCCGGTGGGGTTGAGGGGATCGTCCCGGGTAATGTCAAAACCGTCCTCCTCGAAATGGAGGACCAGGTCGGGGCCGACCTCCTCCGTCCGGGTGACGCAGTGGTCGTGGAGGGAGACGGTCTTCCACCCCTCCGATACAAAGCTCCACTCCCCCATGGCTACCGGGCGGTCCCCATATAGAACAGCGCCACCGTCCCCGGGCCGGAGTGGGCTCCGATGACGGGTCCCACGTAGTTGATGTAGATTTCCTGCACCCCGAAGCGCTTTTTCACCAGCTTCGCCACCTCCTGGGCGTCCTCCAAACAGTCGCCGTGGCTGATGAAGACGGTGAGACTGCCCGAGTCGATGGCGGTCTCCTCCATCCGGTCCACCAGTGCCTTGAGGGAGGCCTGCCGTCCCCGGACCCGGCCGATGTTGATGAGGTGTCCCTCGTTGTCCACGTGGAGGACAGGCTTGATGTGGAGCATGGAGCCCACCAGGGCGGCGGCGGAGGAGATCCGGCCTCCCCGCTTGAGGAAGTACAGGTCATCCACGGTAAACTGGTGGCACAGGTTCAGCTTGTGGTCCTCCACCCAGTCCCGGACCTCCTCAATGGAGAAGCCCAGCTCCCTCTGGTGGGCGGCGTAGCAGACCAGAAGCCCCTGCCCCAGGGAGGCGCACAGGGTGTCCACGGCAAAAATCTTCCGGTCCGGGTACTTCTCCCCCAGCTCCTGGGCGGCGATGACGGCGGAGTTGCAGGTGGTGGACAGCCCGGAGGAAAAGGCCAGGATCAGCACGTCCTTCCCCGACTGAAGCAGGGGTTCCAGGGCCTCGATATAGCTGGCCACGTTGACTCCGGCGGTGGTGGCTACCTCGCCCTTCCGCAGGCGGTCATAGAACTGGTGGGGGTCCAGCTCCCGGTGGTCGGGCCAGTCCCGGTAATCTTGGCCCCCGATGGTCACGGTGAGGGGCAGGACCTGTATCTTCTGCTGCTGGACAATCTCCTCGGACAGGTCAGCGGAGGAGTCGGTAAGGATGACAAAATCAGACATGGTTTCTCCTTTCAATTCTCTTTTCAAACAGAAAGCGGAGTGGCTGGCCTGCGCGGAACAGCTGTCCTCCGGCGCTGGGGATGGACGCCGCTATTTTCCCCGAAGCTCTATAATCTGGTCCCGGAGGGCGGCGGCCAGCTCGAACTCCAGCATTTTGGCCGCTTCCCGCATCTCCTTCTCCAGCTTGGCAATGCGCTCCGCCTTCTGCTGCTTGGTCAGCCCCTGGACCTCCCCTCTCCGTTCGGCGGAGGAGCCGTCGCTCTGGGCGTCCAGGTCCAGCAGGTCCCGCACCGACTTGATGACCGTCTTGGGGACGATGCCGTGTTCCCGGTTGAAGGCGTCCTGTTTCTCCCGGCGGCGCTCGGTCTCGTCTATGGCCCGGCGCATGGAGGGGGTCACCGTGTCGGCGTACATGACCACCATCCCCTGGGCGTTCCGGGCGGCCCGGCCGATGGTCTGAATGAGGGAGGTCTCCGACCGAAGGAAGCCCTCCTTGTCCGCGTCCAGGATGGCCACCAGGGACACCTCGGGCAGGTCCAG
>JAAWSG010000030.1 GCA_022801435.1 Lawsonibacter sp. | reverse complement strand
ATTCGGAGATTTGCTATCCGAAATGCAGATGCCATAATCGAGCAGATCCAACAATGCACAGATGTTGCAGCAAGACTTTTTATCGACTATTACTGTGACAGCGATAACATGGATTACCATGCCGTGATTGGCACCGTGGCGCAAATGGAGGCAGTAAGACGGAAATACCACGATGAGGATGCCTGTGATCACTCTGGCAATTACCCATCAGAAGATATCAAGGGTGACAACGGGATGCTGATCGCAATGGTGCGCTGTGCCGAGGGCCATCCTTCAGAAAATTTCCAGTATGCGGTAGAAATCATGTCGAAGCATATTGAGAAATATGCTTTGGCGTCGTTGCGCAAGACTGAGGATTTCAAATTTATCTGTGAAGAATATGATTAAGAAATGCGTGTGAATGGCAGGGAAAGAAATGCGTGTGAATGGCAGGGAAAAGTGATATTAAATTCCGTTGTAGGACAGCAAAAATCCGGCCCCTCCCCCTTGCGGGAGGGGCCGGTCCCCGTTTTTTGCTGTGAGCGGGGGGAAGTTAACCCTTCAAACTCTCCGCCCAGGCGGCGTATTTCTCCACCTTGGCGTCGCAGAGCGCTTTGCTCTCCCCGTTGGCCAGGATGTAGACCTTGACCTTGGGCTCCGTGCCCGAGGGACGGACAATCAGGCTGGTCCCGTCAGACATCTCGTACCGCAGCACGTTGGACCCGGACAGCTCCATGGAGGACTTCGCCCCGCTGGCCACCGTGACCACGCTGCCGTCCTGATAGTCCTTCTGCTCCTGGACGGCCACTCCGGCGATCTCCACCGGGGGCTTCTCCCGCAGGCCGGCCATCAGCGCCGCCATCTTCTTCAAGCCGTCCAGACCGGGCATAACCAGGTTCATGGTCCGCTCGCTGTAGAAGCCGTACTTCTCGTAGAGGGCCAGCAGGGCGTCGTACAGGGTCATCCCCTGTCCGGCGTACCAGGCGGCCATTTCGCTCAGGGCCACGGCGGCGGTGACCGCGTCCTTATCCCGGACGAAGGAGCCCAGCATATAGCCATAGCTCTCCTCATAGGACATGATGACATTGCCCGTCCCGGAGCTCTCCAGCTGGTCCTTCTTCTGGGCCAGGAACTTGAAGCCGGTGAAGGTGTCAAAGCACTTCAAACCGTTGACCTCGGCGACCTTCCGGGCCATCTCGGTGGTGACGATGGTCTTCAGCGCCACCGGGTTCTCCGGAAGTCTGCCGGTGCGCTTCATGGCGCCGATGAGGTAGTCCAGCAGCAGCACTCCGGTCTGGTTGCCAGTGAGCACCTTGAACTCCCCGTTCCCGGTGTTGACCATGATGCCCACCCGGTCCGCGTCGGGGTCGGAGCCCAGGATGAAGTCCGCGCCGTGCTCATTGGCCAGCTTCACCGCCAGCTCGAAGCCCTCGGGGTTCTCCGGGTTGGGGGAGACCACCGTGGGGAAGTTGCCGTCAATGACCATCTGCTCGGGGACGCAGATGACGTGCTTCATGCCCAGCCGCTTCAAAGCCTCAGGGATGAGCTTGTGGCCCGTCCCGTGGAAGGGGGTGTACACCATCTTGAAGGTGTCAGCCGCCCTGTCCACCGCGGCCTTGTCGTTGACCTGGGCCATGACGTTGGACAAAAACTTCTCATCAGTCTCCTCGCCCATTTTGGTGATGGGGGCGGGGTGGGCGCAGCCCAGTATAGGACCGGTGAGCACGTCCAGCTCCTTCATGATTTTGGCCACCTCGTCTGCGTGCTTGGGGGGCAGCTGGGCGCCGTCCTCCCAGTAGACCTTATAGCCGTTGTACTCCTTGGGGTTGTGGCTGGCGGTGATGTTGATGCCCGCGATGCAGCCGTACTCCCGGATGGCGAAGGAGAGCTCGGGGGTGGGGCGCAGGGACTCGAACAGCCGGACGGGGATGCCGTTGCAGGCCATGACCTGGGCCACGGCCTGGGCGAACTCATCGGAGTGGTTCCGGCAGTCGAAGCACACCGCCACGCCCCGCTTTACCGTCTCAGGACCCTCGGCCAGGATGACTTGGGCGAAGGCCTGGGTGGCGTGGCGGACGGTGTAGATGTTCATGCGGTAGGTTCCCATCCCCATGGTCCCGCGGAGACCGGCGGTACCGAAGGAGAGCTGCTCAAAGAACCGGGACTCGATTTCCTTCTCATCGTTCCGGATGGCCTCCAGCTCCGCTTTCTCCTCCTGGGTGAGGACAGGGCTGGCCAGCCAGGCCTCATATGTATCACGATAGGACATAATGACATTACCTCCTGCGGCAAAAAATTACATCTGCTATTATACCACAAGAGGGGGCGGATTACCAGACTTTTTTGTGGGAATTTACAGCCTCAGCCGGGCCATGTCCCGGGGCAGCGGGAGGGAGAAGTCCAGCCGCGCAAGGGAGATGGGGTGGAGAAGGGTGAGGCGGGCTGAATGGAGGGCGGGGCGGGGGATGAGGAAGGGGTTCTCTTTGCCGTAGAGGAAGTCCCCGGTGAGGGGGTGGCCAATGTGGGCCATATGGACCCGGATCTGGTGGGTGCGGCCAGTCTCCAGCCGCAGCTCCACCAGAGAGCGGCCGCCCCAGGGCTGAACCACGCGGTATCGGGTACGGGCGGGCTTGCCGTCGGGGCGGACGGTCTGCTCCATGAGGGAGCCCGGTTTGGGTCCGGTAGGGGCGTCAATAAGCCCGCTTGGAGGGTCTGGGGTCCCCTCGCACACTGCCAGGTAGACCCGAGAAAAATCCCCGGTGTGGAGCTGATTTTTCAGCACCTCCTGGGCGTGGGGGTGCTTGGCGGTGACCAGCAGGCCGGAGGTCCCCCGGTCCAGGCGGTGGACGGGGTGAAAATCCGCCTCCTGGCTGGACGTTTTGTAATAGTGCGTCAAAAAATTCCCCAGAGTATCGTCAAAATGCCCCGGCCCCGGGTGGACGGACACCCCTGGGGCCTTGTTCAGAACAATCAGGTCCTCGTCCTCATAGACGATATCCAGCGGCCCGGCTGTGGGGACGATGCCGCTGTTTCGGGCCGGATCGGACAGCCGGGCGGAGAGCACCTGGCCCTCCTTGGGACAGAACCGGGTGTTCACCCGCAGGCCGTCCACCAGGATACCGTCGGGCAGCCATTTAATCCGCTTGACCACCGTCCCGGACAGGTTCAGGTGCTTTCGCAGCAGAGTGTCCACCCTGACCCCCTCCAGCTCCGGGGGGACGGTCAGCTCCAGACGCCGGCTCACAGCTTTCGGGACAGCCAGAGGGCGGAGAGGAAAAAGAGGGCCGTGTAGAGGAGGATGACCCCCAGCAGGGCGTAGTAGGCCTCCCGGCTCAGGGGCAGGACCACGAACAGGGACAGCGCCGCCCCGAATATGGTGAGCCCCCCCGCGATCTGGGCGGCGGAGCGGGTGATGTGCAGCTCCCGCTCGTCGGTCTCCTTGATCCTGGCCTTCCGGCGGGCCTGGGGGTGGGTCATCAGGTACTGGGTGCGGGCCAGCAGGATCAAAGCCCCGCTGGTGAGTCCCGAGGCCGCCCCCAGATAGAACCCC
The DNA here is from genome assembly GCA_022801435.1 of Lawsonibacter sp. Taxonomy (GTDB): domain Bacteria; phylum Bacillota; class Clostridia; order Oscillospirales; family Oscillospiraceae; genus Lawsonibacter. The sequence continues at coordinate 24,259 of JAAWSG010000030.1, read as the reverse complement.
TGGGCGTGGTCGGACAGACCGCTGTCCGGGACCAGGAAAAACCAGCACACGAAGCCCACCAGCCCCATGCACAGCAGCGCCAGCGCCGCCCACCACCTCTGGCGTAGGGTTTTGTCGCAATCCCCGCCCCCGGTCAGCAGCTGTTTCATCAGCATAGAAAATCCCTCCTTACAGCTTCTTGCTCCAGCGGTGGATGTTGACCATATAGAAGGTGCAGTGGAGGACGAGGACCGCCGACACCGCCACCCCCCACAGGCCGCCCACGAAGATCTGAATGACCATAAAGGCCGCCCACAGCAGGTACAGGGTCCAGTACCAGGAGTCCATGGCCGCCTTCTCCCGGATGGCCAAGTTGCGCTCGTCATGCTCTCCCCGTTCGTACTCCTTCCGCTGCTCCGGGGACATCTGGATGCGGCTCAGGGCGATCTCCACCGCCCCGAAGCCCAGCAGGATGCCTCCCACAGCGTACAGGGCGGAGGCGAGAGGGCCAGAAATGCGCTCCCCCAGCAGCAACACGGCGATGATCACAATCCAGGCCGCCACAAACATCACATAGGGGGATATTTTTTGGAACTGTTTTTTCATTTCCAATGCCTCACAATCTTTCATTAATATTTTTGGTTCATCCACCACCGGGCCAGTTCAAAGATCAGAATTCGGAGCCAGTAGAGCAGAAAAATCAAATTCATATCTCTGGAGCGCAGCTGTTTGAGAAAATCCACCTTGTCCATAAACAGCACCATCAAGAAAAATGCGGCGATAAGCAGGATAGTCTCCCCCTGCCAGCAGCACCAGGCGGTTTTTTCATAAATCATCCGGTTCCGCTCGTCCCGGTTTTCCCGGTCCAGCTCCTTCCGCTCCTCCAGGGGGAGGTCGTCGTATTTTTCCTTCTGCCGCCACAGAACCAGCAGGACAACAAAGCCGGGGACAAACAGGGCCTGAGGCAGACTTCTCCGAATCTCCTCCGGGAAGACGGGCAGCGAAAAAAGCAGTCCGGCCAGTATCAGGACCAGGGACATAATCCACTGCAATCTTGACGGTTTTCCTCTTCTCTGCTTCATGTCTCTTCCTCCTCAAACAAAAACACTTCCTCGATGGTCAGCCCGAAATACCTGGCAATCCGGTGGGCCAGCAGCAGGGAGGCGTTGTACCGGCCCCCCTCCAGAGAGATGATGGTCTGCCGGGTTACGTCCACCGCGTCTGCCAGCTCCGCCTGGGAGATGCGCCGGGCTTTGCGCAGCTCGGATATTCGATTGGTCACAGCATCAACCCCCTTATAGTAAAGCACGCTTTACAATTTGAGTATAGCACACTTTACATTTTATGTCAAGGGGGCTTTACAATTTTCCCAAAAAGAAACCCCACCCTGTCCCGGGTGGGGTTGGGGGATAGAGACGGAGGGTCAGCTCTGGCCCTCTCCGCCCTCCAGGCGCTCTTTTTTTCTGGACTGAAGCGTCTCATAGTTCAGAATGGTGGGGGCCCAGTCCTGGGGGTGGACCTTTTGCTGGTATTTGGTGTAGGAGAAGACCAGACAGCCCAACCCGAAGTAGATAAGCAGGGCGATAGTAGTGGCCAGGTCCATAGCAACAACGGCCTGATAGAGGACGTAGACCACAAAGATGAGGGACTCAATGCCGCAGAATTTCCAGTGCTTGATCTTATACGGGCGCTCCCACTCGGGATGGAGCCGGCGCAGCTTCATAAAGGACAGCACGACAAACAGGTAGATGACACCTGCGGCGGCCACCGTGATGGTAAAGACATAGTTGATCCACGCCTCCGGGGCCATCAGGCAGAAGTAGAGGGAGCAGATATAGACCACGATGTTGGAGGCCCAGGGCTGGCCATAGCGGTTGACCTTATCCAGCTTTCTGGTAATCTGACGCTGGCAGGCGGCCCCGTAGAGACTGCGGGAGGCGGCCAGCCAGAATCCGGACAGGGTGGTGATGCAGGTCAGCGCGCCCATAATAATGATAATCAGAGCCAGCCAGTGCATCCCGATCAGGTCGGCCACCCGGGGGTCCACAATGTCCATGACCTTGATCTCGTCGCTGGTCAGGATGCCGCCCACGCCGATGATTGCCATACCGTACACGCCGATGGTACACACAATGGCGCCGATGTAGGCCCACACGATCTTTTTGCGGGGCACGTTGGACTCCTCCACCAGCTGGGGGACCAGGTCAAAGCCGATAAACTTGAACATCAGCAGGCCCAGACCCACCGCGAAGCCGTTCACCCCGGTGGGGAACCAAGGGGAGAGATTGCCAAAGCTCCACAGGTCGCTGGTGATGAAGATGATATCCGCAATCAGAGCCACCACCAGGGTCCCCCAGAACATGACATTCTGCGCGATGGCCAGGTACTTGATGTTCAGGTTGGAGAAAATGAACCAGAAGGTGATGAGGGCCAGGGAGATCAGCTTCAGCTCCCAGAAGGTCAGGGGGTACAGGTATCCGATCATGGTGGCGATGCCGATGGTGACATTGGGCATGGCGGACAGGTACAGCAGGAACATGAACCAGAACACCAGCCAGCCGCAGTTCCACCCGTAGGCGTTGGAGGTCCAGATATTTTCTCCCCCTGCGTAGGGGAAGGTGGAGGTCATCTCCGCGTAAATCAGGCAGAGGGGGAAGATAATGATGGCGCAGGCGATGAGGCAGAGCAGCGAGCCAGGCCCCGACATCTCGAACCAGTAGGTAATCTCCACCATCCAGGCGGCGATCATGCCTCCGGCGGCCATGGCGATCAGTTGGGAAAGAGACAGCTGCTTCTGAAACATGTTATTGTTTGACATGAGGCGCTCCTTTCCGGTCTTCGGCGGTTCAGTTCACCAGGGGGAGGGTGTCGATGTATTGAATCAGCTCGTCGGTGGACAGGACGGTGCAGTAAATCACGTTCATGATGCGTAGCTCCTGCTCGTGCAGCTCTTGGGTGGCGGCGGCGCAGCAGTCCTCCGGGCAGTAGATGCGAAAACCCTGGTCCGCCAGCACCCGGATTGTACCGGCGACACACTGGTCGGTGACAACTCCGGTGACAATGACCGTATCAATGCCCATATTGCGCAGCAGCTCGGTGTAGTTTGTGCCCAGGCTGACGCTGTCGGTGGTTTTGTTGACCACGATCTCCCCGGGCAAGGGGGCCAGCTCGTCCACCATGGCCGCGTTGGGGGTGTCGATGGGAACCAGGATGTTGTTCCAGCCAAAGGTGCTCTGAACCCGGGCGCGGTCCCGTCCGTCCGGGGTCAGGCTGCAAATACGGCCATAGGTCACCTCAATGCCGTGCTTGCGGCAGGCGTCCAGAAGGCGCTTGTTGTTGGGGATAGTCACCTGTTCCACGTGGTCAAAGTAGGGGGCCCACTTCTCCCACGCGCCCCGATCCCGGTGGCCCTGGGCGTCCTCGCCGTCCTTGGAGAGAAAGTGCTTCTGCATGTCCACAATCAGCAGCGCGGTCTTTTTGGGGTCCAGAGAGATATCCGGGAGCTCCTCAATGTCTTCGTAGTAAAAGGACAGGTACTTCTTGTTTGGTTTCATAATTTCCTCCTCTTCTTTTCTCCGTTCGGATGTGTCCAATTTGGCGCTGTCAAAAGCGCTTGTCTCTATAATGTAGCAAACAATATGCCAAGAACAGATAAACGGAGGGGGAAATTGTAAAAAAACGAAAAATAGGCGGACTCTGGCTGGAATTTTTGGATTTACCCCTGCCAGGCTGGAGGGGAAAAGAAGAATGAAGAGAAAACTGCGCTGTTACTGCAAGTTTTACCTGAGCTGGCAGGCAAAGAAAAACAGAACACAAAATTTAGTTGTCAAATAGGGATGGCAAGCTGACAAGTATAGGGAAACGGAGTGACAACTTTAACGATCACCTGCAAAAGCGCAAAAAAAGGACCCCTGCGTCATACAGGGGCCCCGGGAGGGAAAAAGATGAATCTCAATGGTTCAAGTACCGCATATAGCCCACCCGCTCCTTCATTTCCACGTCGTAGAGGTTGACAAGGTCCACTGCGTTTTGGGATTTTTGCCACTTCTTAAAGTCATCCCAATCTACAGATGCACCATTTTCGGGTTCGGGGTAGTTGCCGTACTCGTAGGCGTACTGTGTGACATAGCCGGAGTGGTCATCGCATCTGACATAAATCAAGTCCGGAAAATATCCCACCGTATAGGTAAGGTCTATCGGGCCGTAGGTCTGGCCTTTGCTGTTTCTGCGCCAGTCGCCGTTCTCATCGGTCCATTCCCGCAGGTACGCCCATTCTTCTTCGGTTTGGGGGATTTCAAATACAGGCCGCATATCGCGTTCGGGGATGTTTTCGGGAGGAGCTGTGCCACAGAAGACGGTGCAGAACAGGGGATTCCCCTGGGAGACGCGCTCCAGCAGAGCCTCGTCGCTGAGCCTGTAGTTATCGTTGTTATCGGGATAGAGTTCTACATGGAGGCCAGTGAAATATCCAAAGTCGGAGGTTTCCTCCTGATCGTATATGCGAAAATTCGGCTGTACGATAGAAGAATATGGGCCGTCATCCCTTGCAATCTCATGATACCAGTCCAGATACCGCTGCAAGTCCTCCTGACTGCTGTCCGGACCCAGATACCAGCCGTAGGGGTAGACCTCCTCCCGTTTCATGTAGCCCTCGGTTTCACTGTTCCAATGGATGTAAATGAGGTCGGGCACGTTGTCATAGCCGTCCGCCGGAGTCCACTGGCCGTAGGTATGGCCCTTGCTGTTGGTGGGGTAGGCGGAGGCGGGTTTTTTCTGCTGGACGGGAGCGGGGTTAGACTGCGGGGCGGGTCGCGGCTCGGGCTGAACGGTCACAGGTTCAATCGGGGTGTCCGGCTCTGGCTGGACGGGCGTGACAGGCTTGGAGGGCTGTTCAGACGGTGCAGAAGTTTGGGGCTGGACCGGGCTGGATTGGTCGGGTTCCGTCTGGGAGATTTCGGGGAGCACCACCGGTTCCGTCTTGACCGACATGGGACCGGTGACGAAAATCGCGACAGCCGCAGCGGTGACGGCGGCTCCGAGTAGTACCGCGGCCAGGGAGCTTTTATTTGTCTTCATAATAGCAAGAATCCTTTCTTCGGCGGCACTTTTTTTGTAGCCGCTGCACAGAGGGAGGAAGCCGGGCCGGGACTCCGCCGCCTGGAGGAGGGAGAGGGCGTAGGCGGACCGGGCGGACAGGCCGAAGGAGTGGACCACCGCCTCGTCGCAGGCCAGTTCCAGGTCTCGGTTGGCGAAGATGTACATGGCCCACACCAGGGGGTTGAACCAGTGGGCGCAGAGGGCGGCGGCCAGAAGGAGCTTCCAGAACACGTCTCTCCGGCGGATATGGACGTACTCATGGGCCAGGACGTAGGAGAGGGCCGGACCGTCGCTCCAGTCCATATGGAGGGGAAAGAGGATGGTGGGCCGGAGCAGTCCGTAGGTCAGGGGCGCGGCCACCGCTCCGCTGTACAGGAAGCGGACCCGGGGTCTGGGGTGAGCGCTTTGCCAGCGGTCCAGGGCGGGACAGTCTGCGGGCTGTGAGTTCCGGAAGGCCAGCAGACAGTGCAGGTAGGCGGCGGCGAACCACAGTACGCACAGCCCCGCCCCGGACAGATAGAGGGCGGTCAGAGGAGGGAGTACCGTTTTCTCTGGATCGGGGGCGGCGGGGCGAGCGGGGGCGGTCTCTTTCTCCTGGGGGGCCAGGGGCAGAATGACCACCGGCTGTTCCCCGGGGGCGTGCTCCGGCTGGGGGAGAGGAGGCGTAAAGGGGATCTTCTGTGCGGACTCCACCGCCTGAGCCAGCGCCTCCGCCCCCGTGTAAAGGCTGAACGGGGAGGGGAACGAGAAGGGGAGCAGCAGACGGCACAGCGCCGTTCCCCACAGAAGAAGGAAGGTCCACTTGGGCAGGCGGAACAGCGTGAGCCTCCGCAGGAGCAGAATGGCGGCAATGAGGACCCCGCCGGTGAAGCTCATTTCCTGAATGGTCACGGCGGCCACCCCCCTAGGACAGCTCGTCCACCAGTGCCCGGAGCCGCTGTACCTCCTCCGGGGACAGGGATTTTCCGCTGAGCAGCGAGGCGAAGAGCAGACTGGCCGAGCCGTCAAAAACCTTGTCCACCAGCTCCTCCGCCGCCTGGCGCTGCACCTCCTCCCGGGGGACCAGGGCGCGGCAGAGGAAATTGGGCTCCCGCCGCTCCACCGCCCCCTTCTCCACGCACTTCTTCAGGACGGTATAGGTGGTGTTCTTGTTCCAGCCCACCAGCCCCTCCAGTTCTCGGGCCACCTCCCGGGCCGGCGTGTCCGTACCCCGGCGCCAGAGCACGTCCATCACCTTCCACTCAGAGTCAAACAGCTTAATGCCCATATATATCGCTCCTGTCTTCCAAAGATGTTCCCAACGGGAAAGTCAGACTATTGCAATCGTCTGAGAACAGACTACCACAATAGTCTGGCTTTGTCAAGACCGGAAGGAAATTTTCGGAGGAAAAGTTTTTTGGGGCAAAAATCAAGCGCCCCCGGAAACCCGGAGGCGCTTGTGAACGGAGCAAGGGGTCAGCTCTGGGGCAGGTACTCTCTGGGGTCCACCATCTGCCCGTTGAGGGTGGTCTCCAGGTGCAGGTGGGAGTCCACCCCCACCTCCGCGATGGCGGTGCGGCCCACCGTGCCCAGCACCTGTCCGATGGTCACCGTCTCCCCCACGGACACAGCGGGGTCCTCCTCCAGGTTGCAGTACCAGGAGCTCAGCCCGCCCCCGTGGTCCACCACCACCGTGGAGCCCATCAGTCCGTCCAGGTAGACATTGGACACCGTGCCCGCGCTGATCGCCAAAACCTTCATGCCCTGGTCCGCGGCGATGTCCAGTCCGCCGTGGGTCCGCCAATCCCCCAGCGTGGGGTCCAGGGAGAGGGCCTCCACGCTGTAGTCCCGGAGAATGGCCCCCCTGACCGGCCAGGTGAAGACCTGAGAGACCTGCTCCGGGGGGGAGGAGAGCTGCTCCTGGGGGTTGGATGCCGGTTCCTCAGCCCGCACCGGCTCCGGGTCGTCCGGCTGGTCCGCCTGCGCGGGAGGCTGGACCACACTGGCCGAAGGGTTGGGGATGACCGGCGGCGCGGGGGTGACCGGCCGGCCGGCGCTCTGGTCGGGGAGGGTGACGGACGCGCCGCCCCCCACCGGTTCGGTCTGGCCCATACTGCCTGTGACGGAGTGAAGAAGATAATAGCCCGAAATTCCTATGGCGGCGACGCACAGGAAAAGGACTATGTAGAAGCCCTTTCCCAGTGCGAAATCGCCAAGCCGTTTCCAAAGACCTTGGTTTTTCAAAAAACCACCTCCGAAGCCTAGTTTGGACAGACCTTCGGGGGGTTATACCTGGATTGGAAAATTATTTTGCCGGACTCACTCCTCCATCGTCCGGGGGTCGGGCAGGACGATGACGGTGGGGGAGTGGCCCGACGCCTCCACATAGCGCAGCATGTCCTCTCGCCGGAGCTGGAGGGTGGAGGTGGAGATACCCGGGTGGCCGCTGATGAACTCGTCGGCCAGCAGCTCCCGGTCGATGACCAGACTGACCTTGTGCTGGGTGTCGAAGATGAGCTCCAGGGCGGAGACCGAGCCGGGGACGGTCTGGAGATAGTCCCGCATAGGCTCCTCACCGGCGAAGGACAGCCGGGAGCACCCCAGCTGGGCGGAGAGAAATTTGGTCTTGAAGGGTTTTTCTCCCGGCATCATGAGCAGGTAGAACTGGGTCTGCTGGCGGTTGCACAGGAACAGATTTTTGCAGATCTTGCTGCCCAAAACGGCCTCCACCTGCTCGCAGAACTCGATGGTGTCGGCGTGGTCGTGGTCCACCCGAATATAGGGGATGTTCAGCTCCTCCAGACGGTCGTAGACGGCCAGCTCCTGGGGGATGCGCTGGTCGGTGGGCCGGCCGGTGTAACGCTGGGGATCGATGTACATAAAATCGCCTCATTTCTTTTTCTTTGGCTTGGCCCAGCCCGCTTTCCGGACGGGGCGGGCGGGGGAGTCCTTTTTCTCCACCCGGGTGCGGGTATCCTTCCGGGATTTTTTCGGGGGACGGGTTTCGTGCTCCGGCGGGGCTCCCCGGTCGGGCTTGACCAGGCAGTGCTTGCCGTAGCCGATCAGGTCCTCCCGGCCCGTTCTGTGCAGCGCCTCCAGCACCAGCTTGCGGTTCTGGGGCTTTCTCCACTGCATCAGCGCCCGCTGGAGGGCCTTGTCGTGGGGGGATTTTGGGACATACACCGGCTCCATGGTCCGGGGGTCCAGCCCGGTGTACCACATACAGGTGGACAGGGTTCCGGGGGTGGGATAGAAGTCCTGCACCTGCTCCGGCATATGGCCCTGCCGGTTGAGCCACTGGGCCAGGTCCACCGCGTCCTCCAGGGTGCAGCCCGGGTGGGAGGAGATGAGGTAGGGGACCAGATATTGATCCTTGTCATAGCGGCGGTTGAGCTTAAAATATTTTTCCCGGAATTTTTCATAGACCTGGATATGGGGCTTGCCCATGCAGTCCAGGGTGTGGGGGGCGCAGTGCTCGGGGGCCACCTTCAGCTGGCCGGAGATATGGTGCTGGACCAGGTCGGTAAAAAACTCCCCGCTGGGGTCCTCCATCAGGTAGTCGAACCGGATGCCCGAGCGGATGAACACCTTTTTCACCCCCGGCAGGGCCCGGAGCTTGCGCAGAAGGAGCATATAATCGGTGTGTCCGGCGTCCAGGTTGGGGCAGGGCTCGGGGGCGAGGCAGGCCCGGTTCCGGCACATCCCCTGCTTCAGCTGCTTCTGGCAGGAGGGGCGGCGGAAGGAGGCGGAGGGCCCTCCCACGTCGTGGATGTAGCCCTTGAAGCCGGGGTGGGCGGTGAGCAGCCGCGCCTCCCGCAGGACGCTCTCGTGGCTCCGGCAGGAGACGGTCCGCCCCTGGTGAAAGGCCAGGGAGCAGAAATTGCACGCCCCGAAGCATCCCCGGTTGTGGGTGATGGAGAAGCGCACCTCCTCAATGGCGGGCACGCCCCCCTGGGCGTCGTACATGGGGTGGGGCTCCCGGACGTAGGGCAGCTCCGCCACCCGGTCCAGCTGGGGGGTGGCGAGGGGGAGGGCGGGGGGATTGACGATGAGGAGGCGCTCCCCGTGGCGCTGGACCACCGCCCGCCCGGACACGGCATCGTGCTCCAGATACTCGGTCATGTTGGCCTGGGCATAGGCCCGCTTGGAGGCGGATACCTCCTCGAAGGAGGGGACCTCCACAAAGGGATAGGCGCACTGGCCGGGGTGAGCTCCGATGAAGCAGGTCCCCCGCACATCGGTGATCTCCCCCGCCGGGGTCCCCGAGGCCAGCCGGGCGGCGATCTCCAGGGTGGCGCTCTCCCCCATGCCGTAGGTGAGCAGATCGGCCTGGGCGTCCAGAAGGGCGGAGCGGCGCACCCGGTCCTCCCAGTAGTCGTAGTGGGCGAAGCGACGCAGGGACGCCTCCAGGCCGCCGATGACGATGGGGATGTCCCCAAAGACCTCCCGCGCCCGGTTGGCGTAGACGATGACCGCCCGGTCGGGGCGCAGGCCGGCCCTCCGTCCGGGGGAGTAGGGGTCGTCGTGCCGGCGCTTTTTGGCGGCGGTGTAGTGGGCCACCATGGAGTCGATGTTTCCCGCCCCGATCAGCACCCCCAGCCGGGGGCGGCCCAGGGCGGTGAAGGACGCCGGGGTGCGCCAGTCGGGCTGGGCCAGGACGGCCACCCGGTAGCCCTCCGCCTCCAGCAGCCGCCCGATGATGGCCGCGCCGAAGGAGGGGTGGTCCACATAGGCGTCCCCGGTGATGAGCAGAAAGTCAAAAAACTCCCACCCCCGGCGGGCCATATCCTCCCGGCACACAGGCAAAAACAGGTCGCGGTCAAAGGGCATAGGGGTCGCCTCCTCCATTTCAGTGAGAGCAGTATACCAGCCCAAAGCCCTCCCGTCAACATCCGGGCGCGTAAAATCCCCGGAGAGCGGCTGCTCTCCGGGGATTGGAAAAGAATCAGGTCCGCTTCAGCTCCACCTCGGGCATCAGCTCCTGCCCCACCACCTGGAGCACCCGGTCCAGCTGGGCCACCTCCGCCGGGGTGAACCGCTCCCGCACCCGGTCCATCACCGCCCGGATATAGGTGCTGCTCAGGCTGTAGTAGTCCCGGAACTTCTGGGTGGGCCGCAGGTGGTACTCCCGCCGGTCGCTTTCCGACTGGACCTTTTCCAGATACCCCTTGCGGATGAGGCTGTTTACCTTGTAGGCGGCGTTGGGGGAGGAGATGTGAACGAAGGAGGCGAATTCGTTGATGGTGGGCTCGTGCAGGGCCTCAATGATTTCCATGCAGAAGGTCTCCACCGCTGACAGGGTGGCCTCCCTGGTCTGAAAGCGGGAAAAGACTGCCTGATAAAAGTGCAGCTTGAATTTGGTGTAAACCTGGGCGAAGCTCTCGTCCAACACAAGGACACCTCCATTCCGTCCCAGACAGAATACCAAAAATCCGGCGGTTCAGCAAGAGGAATTGGGACGGTCTGTCAGAGCGAAGGTGAGCTCCGCCTTGCAGGCCAGCTTTCCGTCCACCCGGGCCTCCGCCGTGCCGAAGCCCACCGGACCCTTCCGGGCGGTGAGCTGGCAGGACAGCTCCAGCACATCCCCCGGCCGCACCTGCTGCTTGAAGCGGGCGCTTTTGATGCCGCCGAAGAGGGCCAGCTTCCCCTGGCTCCCCTCCTCGGTGAGGATGGCCACCGCCCCCACCTGGGCCAGGGCCTCGATGAGGAGCACCCCGGGCATTACCTTGAAGCCGGGGAAGTGCCCCTGGAAGAAGGGCTCGTTGGCGGTGACGCACTTGATCCCCTGGGCGCTCTGGCCGGGGACGCAGCTGGTGATCTTATCCACCAGCAGGAAGGGATACCGGTGGGGCAGCAGGGCCTCAATCTGGTCAATATTCAGCTCCATGGCTTATTCCTCCCACTTTTTCAGCACGATGGCCCCGTTGTGCCCCCCGAAGCCCAGGGAGTTGGACAGGGCGGTCCGCAGATTGGCCCTCCGGCCCGTATTGGGGACGATGTCCAGATCGCAGGCGGGGTCGGGGACCTGATAGCCGATGGTGGCGGGAATAAAGCCCTCCGCCAGGGCCAGGACGGTGAAGATGGCCTCCACCGCGCCGGCGGCCCCCAGCAGGTGTCCCGTCATGGACTTGGTGGAGCTGACCGCCAGCCGTCCGGCGTGGTCCCCGAAGACGGTGCGGATGGCGGCGGTCTCACAGGCGTCGTTCATCTGGGTGGAGGTCCCGTGGGCGTTGATATAGTCCACCTCCTCAGGCCGGACCCCCGCGTCCGCCAGGGCCTGAGCCATACAGGCGGCCCCGCCCGCGCCCCCTGGAGCGGGGGCGGTGATGTGGTGGGCGTCGCAGGTCACCCCGTAGCCCGCCAGCTCGGCGTAGATGCGGGCTCCCCGGGCCTGGGCGTGGCCGTACTCCTCCAGCACCAGGATGCCAGCGCCCTCCCCCATGACAAAGCCCGAGCGCTCCCTGTCGAAGGGGATGGAGGCCCGCTTGGGGTCCTGCCCTTCACACAGGGCCTTCATGGCGGTAAAGCCCCCCATGGCCAGCGGGGTGATGGCCGCCTCCGCCCCGCCGCACAGCATCACCTCGGCGTAGCCGTCCCGGATGTGGCGGAAGGCGTCCCCGATGGCGTTGGTCCCCCCGGCGCAGGCGGTGACCACACAGGAGCACATCCCCCGGAAGCCGTACCGGATGGCGGCGTGTCCCGCGGCCATGTTGGAGATGATCATGGGGATCATAAAGGGGGACAGGCTGTCATACCCCCGCTGCTCCCCCCGGGCGTGGGCGTCGGCCACCGTCTGGAAGCCGCCGATGCCGCTGGAGATGAGCACCCCGCAGCGGTTCAGGTCCTCCCGCTCCCGGTCCAGGCCGCTGTCCGCCATAGCCTGGTCGGCGGCGATGAGGGCCATCTGGGTGAAGCGGTCCATCTTTTTGCACTCCCGCTTGCCCAGCAGCCCCTCGGCGTCCAGGTTCTTGACCTCCCCGGCCAGCTTGACCTTCATGCTGCTGGTGTCGTAGAGGGTGATGGGGCCGATGCCGCACCTCCCCTCCCGGCAGGCGGTCCAGCTGTCCGCCGCCGTGTTTCCAATGGGGTTCACCGTGCCCATGCCGGTGATGACTACTCTGCGTTTTTCCATCTCGTTCACCTCATCAGACGGCCATTCCGCCGTCAATGCACAGCACCTGTCCGGTGATATACCCCGCCTCCTCCGACGCCAGGAAGGCCGCCGCCCGGGCCACCTCCTCCGCCTGACCGGGCCGGCCGGCGGGGATGGTGGCGAGCATGGCCTCCCGGGCCTTCTCCGGGAGGGCGGCGGTCATGTCGGTCTCAATGAATCCGGGGGCGATGGCGTTGACCGTGACCCCCTTGGCGGCCAGCTCCTTGGCGGCGGCCTTGGTCAGTCCCAGGATGCCCGCCTTGCTGGCGGCGTAGGCGGTCTGGCCCGGGTTGCCCCGCAGGCCCACCACGCTGGACAGGCTGACAATCCGCCCGTATTTCTGCCGGAGCATCAGACGGGAGACCGCCTTCATGCAGAAGTAGCTCCCCTTCAGGTTGGTGTCCAGGGTTTGGTCAAAGTCCGCCTCCTTGGCGGTCATGAGCAGGCCGTCCCGGGCTACCCCGGCGTTGTTCACCAAAATGTCGATCTGCCCGAACCGCTCCTTCACCGCCGAGACCAGGGCCTCACAGGCGGCGGGGTCGGACACGTCCGCCTGGAAGGGCTCCGCCTCCACCCCCAGCGCCCGGCAGAGCTCCGCCGTCTCCTGGGCGGCCTGGCTGCTGCCGGCGTAGTTTACCGCCACCCTGGCCCCGTTCCGGGCCAGCTCCACACAGATGGCCCGTCCGATTCCCCGGCTCCCGCCGGTGACCAGGGCCACGCGTCCCTCCATGCTCATCTTGTCTCCTCCTTCGCCATCTGAACGGCGGCCTGTGTCCGGGCCTGCCGCTGGGCCTCCTTCTTCTCCGTCTCTGCCTGGAGGCGCTCCCCCAGGGACTCCACGTCCTCCACAGTCTCCACGGCGCAGACGGCGGTGTCGGGGAGGATTTTTTTGGCAAAGCCGCTCAGCGCCTTCCCCGGGCCGATCTCCACCAGGGCGTCCGCGTAGTGTACCCCCATGTTCCGGATGCACTGCTCCATATAGACGCTGCTCTGCACCTGGCGGACCAGCAGCTGAGGGATATCCGCCCGAAGTCCGGCGGGGGCGTCCCCCAGGCAGTTGAAGCACACCGGTATTTTAGGCTGCTGGAAGGGGACGGTTTGGAACCGCTCCCCCAGCGCCGCCCCGGCGGGGGCCATGAGGGAGGTGTGGAAGGGGCCGCTGACCTTTAGGGGCATACACCGCTTGGCGCCCAGCTCCTTGGCCAGCTCCCCCGCCCGGTCCACCGCCGCCTTCTCCCCGCCGATGACCAGCTGTCCGGGGCAGTTGTAGTTGCAGATCTGGACCACCCCCAGCTCGCCGGCCTGGGCGCAGGCCTGCCGGAGCTTCTCCTCCTCCAGGCCCAGCACGGCGGTCATCCCGCAGTCCAGCCCGGCGGCGGCCTCCTCCATGGCTTTTCCCCGGAAAGCCACCAAGCCCACCGCCGTCTCCGCGTCAAAGACCCCGGCGGCGTGGAGGGCGGAGTACTCCCCCAGGGACAGCCCGGAGGCGGCGGCAGGAACAAATCCCCGCTCCGCCAGCACCGCCGTCACCCCGGCGGCGAAAGCCACCATGCAGGGCTGGGTGTATCGGGTCTGGCTCAGTACCCCCTGGCGGTCGGTGAAGCAGACCTCCTTCAGGTCAAAGTCCACCTGTCCGGCGGCCGCGTCAAAGACCCTCCGGAAGGCGGGAAAGGCCTCGTACAGGTCCGCCCCCATGCCGGGGTGCTGGCTGCCCTGTCCGGCGTATAAAAAACCCAGTTTCAAGCTCATTGGGCCTGCCTCCATTCTGTCATGATCTGTGTGATCTGTTCGTGTACGGTGGACCGGGCGTTCACCTGGCCCACATTGCTCCCGCAGAAGAACAGGCCGTTCTCCCAGTCCCCGTGCCAGGCGGCGATGAGGGCCTCCGAGATGCAGTAGGGGGAGTCCAGCCGCTTGCAGGGGGTGAGACAGCCGGCACAGCGCCGGGGATGGGGCTGGGTTCCCGCCTCCACCCGGCGGACCAGGGGGCTGTTCAGGGCCCGGCCCGGCATTCCCACGGGGCTTTTGACAATGACGGTATCCTCCCCCTTGGCGCGCAGGAGGATGTCCTGATAGTCCCGGCTGGCGTCGCACTCCTCCGCGGCGATGAAGCGGGTGGCGAACTGGGCTCCGGCGGCCCCCTCCCGCATCAGGCGGGCCATCTCCCCGCCGTTTGCCACCCCGCCGGCGGCGAAGACCGGGATGTCCCGGCCATACTTCTCCCGGTAGGGGGCCAGGGCGTCCAGCACCTCCCGGAGGAGGCCGGACAGGGCGGGGAGGGGATTTTTTTGGACCGTCTCAGGGGGGAAGCCCAGGTGCCCGCCCGCCTTGGGACCCTCCAGCACCACAAAGTCGGGGACCCGGCCATAGCGGCTGTCCCAGGCCCGGCAGATGAGCCCCGCGGCCTTTCCGCCGCTGACAATAGGGGCCAGGGCGGCGGTGCTCTCGGGGACCTCCCGGGCCAGAGCGGGGAGGTTCAGAGGCAGGCCCGCCCCGCTGACCACCGCGTCCACCCCGGCGCGCAGGGCGGTGCGGACGCTGTCCGCGTACTGGCTGGTGGCCGCCATGGCGTTCACCGCCACCAGGCCCGCGCCCGCCGCCAGCTCTCTGGCCCGCCGGACCTGCCGGTCCAGGGCCCGGAGGTTTGTTTTCTGGGGGTTTTTGGGGTAATCCGGGTCCAAAAACCCGCAGGCGGCGGTGGAGAGGGTCCCCATACCCCCCTCCCGGGCCACCGCTCCCGCCAGCCGGTCCAGGCTGATTCCAATCCCCATGCCCCCCTGGAGGATGGGCAGAGGAAGGATTTTGTTTCCCAGCCTTACCGCCATTGCGCCGCCGTTTCGCCCAGGACCGCGGCGCAGTCCGACATCAGCTCCTCAAAAATGGTCCGCAGGGGCCGGATCTCCCGGAGCATCCCCGCCACCTGGCCGCACATCAGAGAGCCCGTCTTGGTGTCCCCGTCGAAGACCGCCCGGCGCAGCCCGCCCAGGGTCAGCTTCTCCAGCTCCATCCGGTCCGCGCCCGCCCGCTCCAGCTTCAGGTACTCCCGGGTCATCTGGTTCTTCAAAATGCGCACCGGGGCGTTCACCGACCGGCCGGTGACGGTGGTGTCGCTGTCCTTGGCGTTGAGCACCGCCTGCTTGTAGTTGATATGGATGGGGCACTCCTCGCTGACCAGCAGGCAGGTCCCCAGCTGGGCTCCGATGGCCCCCAGGGCGAAGGCGGCGGCCAGCTGCCGGCCCGAGGCGATGCCTCCGGCGGCGATGACGGGCAGATCGGTCATATCACACACCTGGGGGACCAGGGCCATGGTGGTCAGCTCCCCCACGTGGCCCCCCGACTCGGTGCCCTCCGCGATAAAGCCGTCCACCCCCAGGGGCTCCAGCCGCTTGACCAGGGTGGTGGCGGGGACCACGGGGAAGACCCGGATGCCCGCCTCCTTCCAGGCGGGGACATACTGGCTGGGGACCCCCGCCCCGGTGGTGACCACCCGGACCCCCTCCTCAATGACCACCTGGGCCATCTCGGCGGCGGCGGGGTTCATCAGCATGATGTTTACCCCGAAGGGTTTTTTTGTCAGAGCCTTGCAGGTGCGGATATGGGTCCGGAGGGTGTCCGCGTCCATCCCGCCCGCGCCGATGAGGCCCAGGGCCCCGGCGTTGGACACGGCGGCGGCGAACTCACCGGTGGCGATGTTGGCCATGCCGCCCTGAATCAGGGGGAACTCGGTCCCCAGAATCTCGTTGAGCTTCATATTTTCTCTCCTTCTACCAGCGCAGCAGCGCTCCCGCCCAGGTGAGGCCGCCGCCGAAGCCGGCGGTCAGCACCCGCATCCCCGGCCGCAGCGCCCCCGTCTGGACCAGCTCGTCCAGGGCGATGGGGATGCTGGCGGCGGAGGTGTTGCCGTAGCGGTCCATATTTTTATAAAAAAGCCCCTCCCGGGCTCCCAGCTTTTTGGATACAAAGTCGATGATGCGGGCGTTGGCCTGATGGCAGACCACCAGGTCCACCTCATTCACCGAGGCCAGCCCCTCCAGCTCCAGCAGCTGTTGGATGGAGCGCTCCACCACCTCCACAGCGAAGCGGAACACCGCCCTGCCGTCCATGTGGACCGAAGAGACCTCCTGTCCGGGGCCCTGGACCCAGATGCTCCTAGGGTCCCCTCTGCTGCCGAAGACGGTGTGCCAGGTCCGCTCCTCCTCCAGGCGCAGGACCGCCGCTCCCGCCCCGTCCCCGAAGAGGACGCAGGTGTTCCGGTCGTCCATGTCCAGCACCCGGCTGATGACCTCCGCCCCCACCACCAGGGCACAGGGGCGGGGGGCCTCGGGCAGGAGGGCGCAGGCGGTTTTCAGCCCGTAGAGGAACCCGGCGCAGGCGGCGTTCAGGTCAAAGCAGAGGGTGTCCTCTCCGAGGCCCAGCTCCCGCTGGAGAAGGCAGGCGGCGGAGGGGCTGGCAAAATCGGGGGTAAAGGTCCCCACCAGACACACCCCGATGTCCCCGGAGGTCAGACCGGCCCGCTCCATGGCCTGCCGGGCCGCCCCCGCCGCCAGGGACAGGACGCTCTCCCCGCCGGCGAAATGGCGGCTGTGTATGCCGGTGCGGCTGAACACCCACTCGTCGCTGGTGTCCACCCGGCGGCTCAGGTCCTGGTTGGTGACCACCCGCTCCGGCAGGCACCGGCCTGTGGCCAGAATATGCGGCGCGCTCATGGCTCCTCCTTCCCCGCGGCGGGCAGACCCTGCCCCATGGCGCGGAACATCTCATATCTCTGCTGGACCAGGGCGGGTCCCTTCAGCTTGCTCAGGGCGGCCAGCTCCTTGCGCAGGGCGGCGTCCACCGTGCGGAAGACCTGCTCCCAGCCGGTGTGGGCCCCGCCCTCGGGCTCCCGCAAAACCCCCTGAACGATGCCGCCCCGGCGCAGGTCCTGGGCGGTGAGCTTCATCACGGCGCAGGCCTCCCCGCTGCGGGAGGCGTCCTTCCAAAGGATGGAGGCGAACCCCTCGGGGGAGAGGACGGAGTACACCGCGTGCTCCAGCATGAGCACCCGGTTGGCCGCCGCCAGAGCCAGGGCCCCGCCGCTGTTCCCCTCCCCGGTGATGACCGAGATCACCGGGACCTCCAGGGCGCTCATCAGGGCCAGGCACTGGGCGATGGCCTCCCCCTGGCCCCGCTCCTCCGCCTCCTTCCCCGGGTAGGCCCCGGGGGTGTCCACGAAGGTGATGATGGGCCGGCCGAACTTCTCCGCCTGGCGCATCAGCCGCTGGGCCTTCCGGTAGCCCTCCGGGGAGGGCATCCCGAAGTTGCAGCGCAGGTTCTCCTCCAGATTTTTCCCCTTCCGGTGGCCCAGCACCGTGACAGGCCGGCCATGGAACCGGGCGATGCCCCCCAGAATGCTCCCGTCCTCCCGGCACAGGCGGTCCCCCCGCTGCTCAAAGAAGTCGGTGAACAGGGCGGCAATAAAATCCGCCGTCCCCGGGCGCTCCGGACGGCGGGCGAGCCTGACCTTCTCCTCGGGTGTGTACCTCATGTCCGCTGCCCCCTCTCATGCAGGGCCAGCAGCTGGGCCAGCACGGCCCGCCACTGGTCCCGGGTGACGATCTGGTCTAAAAATCCGTGGTCCAGCAGGTACTCCGCCCGCTGGAAGTCCTCGGGGAGCTTTTCTCCGATGGTCTGCTCGATGACCCTGGGGCCGGCGAAGCCGATGAGGGCCCCCGGCTCGGAGAGCATGATGTCCCCCAGGCTGGCGAAGCTGGCGGTGACCCCGCCGGTGGTGGGGTGGGTGAAGCAGGAGATGTACAGCCCGCCCCTGGCCTGGAAGCGCTGAATGGCGGCGGCGGTCTTGGCCATCTGCATCAGGGAATAGATGCCCTCCTGCATCCGGGCCCCTCCGCTGGCGGAGAAGATGATGAGGGGGAGCTTCCGCTTCATGGCGTACTCGATGCAGCGGGTGATTTTCTCCCCCACCGCCGTGCTCATGCTGCCCATGAGGAAGCGGCTGTCCATCACGGCCAGCGCCGCCCGGTGTCCCTCAATCCTGCCCGCGGCGGTGACCACGGCCTCCTTCAGGCCGGTGGACTGCTCCAGGGCGGACAGCTTCTCCGGGTAGCCGGGGAAGGACAGGGGGTTGGCGGGAGAAAACTCCTCCTCCAGCTCCTGGAAGGAGCCGGGGTCCAGAATGGCGGCCAGCCGGTAGTAGGCCCCGATGGGGGCGTGGAAGCCGCACTGGGGACAGACCTGAAGGCCCTGCTCCCAGGCCAGCTGGCTGCTCTCCGCCCCGCAGCTGGGGCAGGCGGCCTGCCGGTCAGAGCCCGCCCTGCCCTCCCGCATGGCGCGGTAGGTCAAAAGCCGGTCCCGGCGCTTGGAAAATGTCAGATTCACGCTTGTTCCTCCCCGCCCATCAGCCGGTCACAGGTCCGGGCCAGCTCCAGCAGGCGATCCAGATTTTTGTCCATAAAGCTTGTGTCGTACCTCCCCCGGACGAACTCCGGGTCGTGGAGGATCAGGTGGGCCAGGGAGGCGTTGGTGGGGTAGCCCTCAATAATCAGCTCCTCCAGGGCCCGGCGCATCCGGCGCACCCCCTCCAGGCGGGTGGGGGCGTGGGTGAGCACCTTGGCCACCAGGGAGTCGTAGTAGGGCGGGACCTCATAGCCGGTGTACAGGGCGGTGTCCACCCGCACCCCCGGGCCCCCGGGGAGGTGGAGAAAGGCGGTGGTCCCGGGACAGGGCATAAAATCCCGCTCCGGGTCCTCGGCGTTGATCCGGCACTCCATGGCGTGGCCCGAGACGTGTACCTCCTCCTGGGAGAAGGACAGGGGCAGGCCGGAGGCGATCCGCATCTGCTCCTTCACCAGGTCGATGCCGGTGACCAGCTCGGTGACCGGGTGCTCCACCTGAATGCGGGTGTTCATCTCAATAAAGTAGAACTGCCCGTCGGGGGCCAGCACAAACTCCACCGTCCCCGCCCCCACATAGCCCGCGGCCCGGGCGGCGGCAACGGCGGCCTGGCCCATCCGCTCCCGCAGCTCGGGGCTGAGGGCGGGGGAGGGGGACTCCTCGATCAGCTTCTGACGGCGGCGCTGGATGGAGCAGTCCCGCTCCCCCAGATGGACCACGCGGCCCTGGGTGTCCGCCAAAATCTGGAACTCGATGTGCCGGGGGGAGAGGATGAGCTTTTCCAAATACATCTCCCCGTCCCCGAAGCAGGCCACCGCCTCGGCCTGGGCCTCCTGAAAGCGCTTTTCCAGCTCCTCGGGCCGGTCCACCTGACGCATTCCCCGTCCCCCTCCGCCGGCGGAGGCCTTGAGCAAAACGGGGTATCCGATGGCTTCGGCCAGTGTTCCGGCCTGCCGGACATCCCGGAGGGGCCCGTCCGAGCCCGGGACCACCGGCACACCGGCGTTCTGCGCCAGGGTGCGGGCGGCGGCCTTGCTGCCCATGCGCCGGATGACCTCCCCGGAGGGGCCGATATAGACCAGCCCCGCCTGAACGCAGCGGTCGGCGAAGCCTGGGTTCTCCGAAAGAAAACCGTAGCCGGGGTGGATGGCGTCACAGCCAGAGGCGATGGCGGCGGAGAGGATGGCGTCCTGGTTGAGGTAGCTGTCCGCCGGGTGGGGCGGGCCGATGCACAGGGAGCGGGTGGCCAGCTGGGCGGGGAGGGAGCTCTCATCGGCGGAGGAGTACACCGCCACCGTCTCCACGTCCAGCTCCCGGCAGGCCCGGATGATCCGCAGGGCGATTTCCCCCCGGTTTGCGATCAATACGCGCTTGAGCATAGCGTTACACCCTCCGGATGCGGAAGAGGGGCGCGCCGAAGCCCACGGCCTCTCCGTCTGAGGCCAGCACCGCCTCCACCACGCAGTCGGCGGGGGCAGGGACCTCGCTCATCATCTTCATGGCCTCAATGAGGCACAGGGGTTCCCCCTTTTTCACCTGGGCTCCGGCGGGGGCGAAGGGGGCCTCTCCCGGGGCGGGGGCGGCGTAGAACACCCCCACCAGCGGGGCGGAGACCACCTCTCCCTCCTCCGCCCGCGCTTCCTCCCCCGGGGCGGCGGGAACAGCGGGGACAGGGGCGGGGGACGCCGGAGGGACGGCGGTGAGCTCCCGGCGCAGGGACACCCGGCTCTCCCCCTCCTGCCACTCCAGCGCGCTCAGCCCGGAGGCGGAAAAGCGGTCCATCAGAGCGTACAATTCCTGCAATTCCATACGCGGCCTCCCTTGGGGGATTACCCCTGCTTGCCCTTGATATAGTCCAGAATGTCCTGGACGGTCTTGATCTTCTCCAGATCCTCGTCCTCAATGCCCACGCCCAGCTTCTCCTGGAGGGCCATGGACAGCTCCACCACCTCCAGGGAGTCCGCCTCCAGGTCCTCGATGAGGTTGGTGCTGGGGGTGATGCTGCCGGCGTCGCAGCTCAGGGTGTCCACAATAATATCACGTACCGCTTCAAAGGTGAGTTCCATTTGAATGACCGTCCTTTCATATTTGGGAGAAAATCCTCCCGGTCAAAATTGTTCAGGGATTTTAGTTAAAAAATTTTAAATAAAATCCTTGAGGTATATTATATGGAAAAGCGCCCAAATGTCAAGAAGAAAATTCCCGTTTTTTTCCGCTCTTTCCGACAAATCCCCTCCCCGGAGCGGGAAGCTTTTGGTGCATTCGGTGCAATCCCCCCATAGGAGACAAAAAACACCCCCTGGACGGGGGTGTCAAAGCGTCTGTTTGGAGATAAAATCCGCAAATTTAGGGCTGGCCGTGTCCGGCTGTGCGGAAGTTTTGCAGGAACATGGGCATCATGGTCCGGCTGTACTGCATCAGGGAGTAATCCCCTCTGGACAGACACCAGTCGTAGATCAGAGCCCGCTCGCACAGGGCGTACACCCGGACCATCTCGTTGACCGTCACGTCTCTCCGGAGCTCTCCCCGCTGCTGGCCCTGGCGGACGATCTGCCGCAGGAGCCGGTAATAGGTGCGGTTGTGGTCCAGCAGGGATTTGTCTCCCCGGGTGACCAGCTGGGAGGAGTACAGCCTGGCCAGCAGCTCCAGGGAGATGGAGTTCTCAATCATGGCAAAGAGCTCCCGGTTCAGGTACATCAGCTGGTCGAAGCGGTCCATCTCCGGGTCAATGTCCTCCATCAGGGCGGTGTACTTCTGGTCGAACACGTCGGACAGGGTGGACAGCAGGGCGTCCTTGCCGGGGAAGTAGTGGTAGAAGGACCCCCGGGAGGTGTTGGACTCCTCAATAATCTCCTCCACGGTGGTGTCGTCATAGCCCTGCCGGTAGAACAGCTGCCAGGCCGCGTCAATAATCTTCCCCCGGGTGTTCCGGGTGCTCTTTTTTGCCATGTGGTTCTCAGTCCTCTTTTGTGATTTGGAACGCGGTGCATTGGGGATTGGAGAGAATAGCCAGGATTGTATGGGTGTCCGGGTCATAGCCGCAGCATACGGCCAGGTCGGAGAGACAGGCTGTCATGGGGGCGTCCTCCGGTTTTTCACACTCCTCAAAGCACCAGTCCTCCTCTTCCAGCACCTCCATCCCGGTTTCATAGGTTTCACAGCACAGGATTGCGCACAGAACATACTTCAAATAGCTGCTCAGGTCGGGACAGAGCTGTGTCCAGCCGGTGGGGTCCCCCTCGTGGAGGATGCAGACAGGCGGGTCCGGCTGGTCCAGGTCCTTCTCCCGGATGCCGAATTCCACCACTCCGGCGGCGTAGTCGCTGCCGATTTTCAGATAGTTCTCCGCGGCGTCATGGGAGAACTGGTCGGGGCAAGTCCAGATATCCGCTGTCTCGAACAGAGGGTGTTCCAATGCACGGCTCAGGAAGTCGTTCAGCAGGACAGGGAGGCGGGGGTCGGGCTGGTAGTCGGGGTTAGGCTGGCAGCCCAGGATGTCCAGAAGCTCCAGAACGGAGATGTCGTAATGAAAAGCCACAATAGTTCCTCCTTCAGCTAGGCCGCAGATACGCGCTGCGGAAATTTTCAGGCGGAGTTGGCTGTTTTTGCCGCCCTGACACTATCATAGAAGAAAATCGGGAAAAGGTCAAGCCCCAATGCGGGTGTGAGTATGAGACGGCAGGAGGGCTTGGACAGCGGGAGCGGTTTACAACTCCTCCGGCCTGTGGTAAGATGGGGAAAACAAAACGAGGAGGAATCACTGTGGCCTACAACTTTTTTCCCATGATCTCCCGGATGCGGTACATCAGCCGCTGGGGACTGATGCGCAATACCTTTCAGGAAAATATTCAGGAGCATTCCCACCAGGTGGCGGTGCTGGCCCACGCCCTGGCGGTCATCGAGAACCGGTACTTTGGCGGACAGACTGACCCCGGCGTGGTGGCGGTGGCGGCTCTGTACCACGACGCCAGCGAGATCCTGACGGGGGACATGCCCACCCCCATCAAGTACGACAACCCGGACATCCAGAACGCATACAAGCAGGTGGAGGCGGTGGCGGAGCAGAAGCTGCTGTCCATGCTGCCCCCCGACCTGCGCCCCGACTTCACGGAGGCCGTGACCATCCCTGACCCCGCGGTCCGCGCCCTGGTGAAGGCGGCGGATAAGCTGTCCGCCTACTTGAAGTGTGTGGAGGAGCTGAAGGCGGGCAACACCGAATTCAGAAAGGCGAAGGAGCAGACCTGGGCCGCGCTCCAGCAAAATCCCATCCCCGCCCTGGGCTATTTTATGGAGCACTTCCTGGACGGCTTCGAGCTGACCTTGGACGAGCTGAATTAGCGGTATACTATATATATAGTGGGGACGCCGCGGGAGCGGAACAAAACCCCCGTCTCCAGCTCCGCGCAGGGCCAGGGGACGGGGGTCTGTTTTACAGCTTGTTCAGGTCGTAGGGGGTGGTCTGGTATACATAGTAGTTCAGCCAGTTGGTGTAGAACAGCTGACCGGCGGAGCGCCAGCGGACCACCGGGGCCTGGCTGGGGTCGTTGTCCGGGAAGTAGTGCCGGGGCGGGTCGATGGGGAGCCCCTTGTCTACATCCCGGAAATACTCCTTGGCCAGGGTGTCCGGGTCGTACTCCGGGTGTCCGGTGATGAAGAAGCGCCTGTTGTCCCGGCTCTTCACCGCAAAAACCCCCGCCTCCTCTGAGACCGCCAGCAGCTCCAGCTCGGGAATTTGGGAGATGTCCTCCACCCGGTTCTCGGTGTGTCGGGAGTGGGGGATGAAGAACTCGTCGTCAAATCCCCGGAAGAGCGGGGACTGCTTTTTCAGCGCCCGGTGGGAGAAGACGCCGAACAGCTTCTTTTCCAAAGAGTACTTGGGGATGCCGTAGTGGAAGAACAGCCCCGCCTGGGCCCCCCAGCATACGTGGAGGGTGGAATGGACGTGGGTCCGGGACCAGGCCATGATCTGACACAGCTCCTCCCAGTAGTCCACGTCGGTGAAATCCAGATTCTCCACAGGTGCCCCCGTGATGATCATGCCGTCAAACTTCCGGTCCTGGATCTGGTCAAAGGTGGTATAGAAGGAGGACAGGTGGCCGGCGTCGGTGTTCTGGGGGGTATGACTGGCCATCTGAAGCAGCTCCACCTGGATCTGAAGCGGGGTATTGGACAGCTTGCGCATCAGCTGGGTCTCGGTGACAATCTTGGTGGGCATCAGGTTCAGGATGATGAGGTTCAGCGGGCGCATATCCTGGTGAATGGCCCGGTACTCGGTCATAACAAAGATGTTTTCTCCCTCCAGCGTGGCTCTGGCCGGCAGAGAGTCGGGGATCTTGATGGGCATGAGAGTTCCCTCCTCAGCGTTAGAATGGGATTCCTATACATAAAGTAACACAGCAGAGGGGGGGTCCGCAAGAGGAAATCTGACGCGTATCCCTCGTAAAAGGCGGCGCAGCGGGGATAGCGCAGGGGAAACAGACCGGGAATGCTCTATATTTTGTGGTTTTGGACGGGAGAAGACAGAATATGTAGGGGTCGGAAAGAAAAAAGAAAAAAACCTCGAAAAAAGCGAAAAAAAGGGTTGACAAGGGGGGAAAGATTTGCTAATATAAGCGAGCGCTGTGCGGCAGGGAAGCAAAAAACCCTGAGCCACAGAGGGGG
>JAAWSG010000029.1 GCA_022801435.1 Lawsonibacter sp. | reverse complement strand
CGGTCAAGCCACTTGCTTACATAATTTGCCATTATGCTCGCTCCGACCGACACGATGAAATTAATCACTATGTCCAAGCCATCCACCCCCTTTCCGCTGCCTGGAAACCGGATTGGGAAGGGCCGCAGTGAAATTATACCAGATTTCGACACAGAGCACAAGCAAAAACCGGGCGGCATCCAAATTTGGACAGCCGCCCGGCTTTTGATCGTCACTCTGCTATCATATACAGGCCATCAAGCGCCCAACATAGCGAACAGATCCAGCTGGCTGGTTTCGGGCAGGTCTCCGAAGGCGCCGGCCTCCCGGAGCAGCTGGATATGGGTTTTGGAGACCTTGGGGCAGGCGGCAGAGACCTCCTCAATGGAGATAAACTCTCTGCCCTGCCGCTGTTCCGCCAGAGAGAGGGCGGCGGTCTCCCCCAGGCCAGCCACCGACACGAAGGGCGGCCGGAGGGTCCCCTGCTCCTCATCCATCGTGAAGCGGAGGGCGGCGGATTTGTACACATCCATCCGCTCAAACCGGAAGCCCCGCAGGTAAAACTCATAGCACACCTCCAGGGTGGTGAGCATGTCCTTCTCCACGGCGGAGGCGTCCTTGTCCTTGGCGGTGATCTCCCGCATTTTTTTCTGGCAGACCTCCATCCCCCGGCACATAAACGCCTCGTCAAAGGCCTTGGCCCGGATGGAAAAGTAGGCGGCGTAGAAGGCCAGGGGGCGGTGTACCTTGAACCATGCGATGCGGAAGGCCATCATCACATAGGCCACGGCGTGGGCCTTGGGGAAGAGGTAGGCGATTTTTTTGCAGGAGCCGATGTACCAGTCCGGGACCCCGGCGGCCTTCATCTCCTCCTCCGCGCCCTCGGGCAGGCCTCTCCCCTTGCGCACCGCCTCCATGATTTTGAAGGACCGCTTGGGGGGCATCCCCTTGGAGATGAGGAAGAGCATGATGTCGTCCCGGCAGCCCACGCACTGGCCGACGGGAATATTCTGCTGCAAAATCAGGTCCCGGGCATTGCCCAGCCACACGTCCGTGCCGTGGGTGAAGCCCGAGATGCGCAGCAGCATATCGAACTGGGTGGGCTGAGTCTCCTCCAGCACCCCCCGAGTGAAGGGGGTGTTGAACTCCGGGATTGCCACCGCTCCCGTGGGCCCCAGCACCTTGTCGTCCTCATAGCCCAGCTTTTTGGAAGAGGTGAACAGAGACATGGTGTCCTTGTCGTCCAGGGGAATTTCCCGGACGTTCACCCCGGTCAGGTCCTCCAGCATCCGGACCATGGTGGGGTCATCGTGGCCCAGCATGTCCAGCTTGAGCAGGTTGCTCTCCATGGAGTGGTACTCGAAGTGGGTGGTGATGATATCGCTGTTGGGGTCGTCGGCGGGGTGCTGGACGGGGCAGAAGTCATAGATCTCCCGGTCCTGGGGAATGACCACCATGCCCCCGGGGTGCTGTCCGGTGGTCCGCTTCACCCCGGTGCAGCCCATCGCCAGCCGGTTCTCCTCCGCCTTGGACGCGGTGAGCCCCCGCTCGTTCAGGTAGTTCTTGACATAGCCGAAGGCGGTCTTGTCCGCCACCGTGCCGATGGTCCCCGCCCGGAACACGTGGGTCTGTCCGAAGAGCTCGAAGGTGTATTTGTGGGCGCTGGTCTGGTACTCGCCGGAAAAATTCAGGTCGATGTCGGGGACCTTGTCGCCGCCGAAGCCCAAAAAGGTCTCGAAGGGGATGTTGAAGCCGTCCTTCACATAGCTGGTCCCGCACACCGGACAGCAGGCGTCGGGCATATCCACTCCGCAGCCGTAGGGGTGCTCTGGGTCCTGGGCGTAGTCGAAATCGGAGTGCTTGCACTTGGGGCAGCGGTAGTGGGCGGGGAGGGAGTTGACCTCGGTGATGCCCGACATGAAGGCCACCAGGGAGGAGCCCACCGACCCCCGGGAGCCCACCAGATAGCCGTGCTCCAGGGAGTTCTGCACCAGCTTCTGGGCGGACATATAGATCACATCGTACTTGCAGCGGATGATATCCCCCAGCTCGGCCTCGATGCGGTCCACCACGATTTGAGGCGGCTCCTCCCCGTAGAGCTCCCGGGCCTTGCCCCACACCAAGCGCTTGAGCTCCCCGTCCGAGTCCTCCAGCTTGGGGGCAAACAGTCCCTTGGGCAGGGGCTCGATGGGGTCGCACCAGCTGGCAACCAGGTTGGTGTTGGCCACCACCACCTCATGGGCCTTCTCCTTCCCCAGGTAGGAGAACTCCCTCAGCATCTCCCCGGTGGTCCGGAAGTAGATGGGCAGCTGGGAGTCCGCGTCCTCAAACCCCTTGGAGGCCAGCAGGATGTGGCGGTACACCTCGTCCTCCGGGTCCAGGAAGTGTACGTCCCCCGTGGCGCACACCGGCTTGCCCAGCTCCTCCCCCAGGCGGACGATGGCGCGGTTGAAGTCCCGCAGGTCCTCTGCCGTCTTCGCCTTCTCCCCCTTGCGGACCATGAACATATTGTTGCACACCGGCTGGATCTCCAGATAGTCGTACCAGGAGGCGATGCGCTTGAGCTCCTCCCAGCTCCGGCCGTCCGCCAGCGCCTGGAACAGCTCCCCCGCCTCGCAGGCGGAGCCGATAATCAGTCCCTCCCGGTTGGGCTCGATGAGGGATTTTGGCATGATGGGGAAGCGTTTGAAGTGCTCCAGGTGGGACAGGGAGATGAGCTTGTACAGATTGCGCAGGCCGGTCTGATTTTTGGCCAGCACGATCAGGTGCTTGGGCCTGCGCTTGACCTTCCCCTCCCGGCGGAGCTTGGGCATATAGGGGTTGATCTCGGACAGCCGGCGCAGGCCCAGCTCCTCCATTTTCCGGAAAAAGTGGGGGAGCATATAGGCCACCGTGGCCGCGTCGTCACTGGCCCGGTGGTGGCGGAATTTGGGCAGCTCCAGGTGCTCGGCCACGATATCCAGCTTGTACTTCCCCAAATCGGGCAGCAGGTTCTGGGCCAGAATCAGGCTGTCCAGGGAGGCGTTGGGGAAGGGGATGTCGTACCTCTGGCAGCCGGCGGACACAAAGCCCATGTCGAAGTCGGCGTTGTGGGCGGCCAGGGGGCGGTCCCCCGCGAAGGCGAGAAAGCTGCGCAGGGCCTCCTCCTGGGAGGGGGCCCCCTCCAGCATGTCGCCGGTGATGCCGGTGAGCTGGGTGATTTGAGGGGAGAGCTCCCGCCCTGGGGAGACGAAGGTCTCAAAGGTGTCGGTAACCTCCCCGTTTTTCAGCACCACCGCTCCGATCTCAATGATAGCGTCCCACTTGGCGCTGAGGCCGGTGGTCTCCAAGTCAAAGCAGACGATTTCATCGGAAAAGGAGGCGCCGGTGTCCCCGTGGACCGCCACCCGGTCGTCCATGTCGTTGATGTAATAGGCCTCCACCCCGTAGAGCAGCTTGATTTTTTTTGCGGAGTGCCACGCCTCAGGGAAGGCCTGCGCCACCCCATGGTCGGTGATGGCGATGGCGGGGTGGCCCCAGGACTCCGCCCGCTTGACCACGTTTTTGTCCGGCCCCAGCTTGGGGTTCACCGATGTGAGGGCGTCCATGGAGGACAGGGTGGTGTGGAGGTGGAGCTCCACCCGCTTCTCCGGGGCGGTATCCTCCCGCATCTCCTTGTCCGCCGCGGCCACCGACACCGGCTCCAGCACCATGTCGCCGTAAAACCGGTCCATATTCAGCTTCCCCTGGACCTTGACGTGCATCCCCTTCCGGATGCCGTCCACCAGGGCCTTTCCCTCGTCCCCGTTGAAAAACTTGCTGACCCGGATGGACCCGGTGTAGTCGGTGAGGTCAAAGGCCACCACCCAGGCTCTCCGCTTCTTCAGCTCCCGGTTGTCGATGGCGAACACGTCCCCCTCCACCACCACCATGCCCATATCCAGCTCCAGCTCCTGAATAGGGATTGGGACCCGGGCGATGGATTTTCCAAAAATGGTTTTTTTTGCCGGCTTTTTCTCGCTCTTCCCGCCTCCGGTCTGGATGGACTTCATGGCCGCCTGGCGCAGGGCCTCCGCCCGGGCAAAGGGGTCCTCCTCCTCGGGCGCGGGGGGAGCGGACTCCTCCGACGGTCCGGCGCACATCTCCCCGGGGGGGACGCTCTCCCTGGGCTTCTCCTCCTCCGGGGGGGGAGTGTCCCGGGGCGGCTCGGGGGCGGCCGTCTCCAGCTGTACGCTGTTCAGCCCGTAGGCCCGGCACAGCCCCTCCTCCACCTCCTGGAGCAGTCCGCCCCCCGCCCCCGACGCCCCCTCCACTGTGATTTTGGCGCTGCGGCTGGTCCTGTCGATGGAGGCGGACTGAATCAGCCAGCCCTCCACCGCTTCGGACAGCTCGGTCCAGCGGCGCAGGGCGGCAAACATCTGTAAAAATGGTATTTTCTGGGACATTCCCTCAATCTCCTTTTTGTGCCGCCTGGTTGGGCGGCCAGCTCCAGTCGTACAGGACCTTTCCGTTTTTGTGCCAGATCCGGATATCCCGCCGGCCCCAGCCCTTCTCAATGGACTGGGAGGCCCGCATCAGCTCCTCGGAAAAATAGGAGAAAGCATTGCGCAGGACGGTCTCATCATCCCCCAGGCACTCCAGAATGGTGACGCCCACAATGTTCTGCACATCATCGTCCCCGTTGGCGTACATGTCCTCCACAAAGTCGATGTACTGGCGGATACGCGCCCTGTCCTCGTTGGCAGGCAGCAGCCGCTCCAGAGCCCCCAGCAGAGTCTCCTCGCCAAAAAAGACGTGGCCCAGCAGCTCCTCGTAGTACGTCAGGTGCTCTTGATAGGCCCCCTCGAACTCCGGAAGCTCATCCAGCTTCTGGGCAAAAAATTCCTTGCTGCCGCCCATGCTATAGGTCCTCCTTTACAGTGTTTCAATCAGGGCGAAAAGCTCGTCCACCAGCCGCTCCTGAGGGACCTTTTTGATGATCTCCCCCTTCCGGAAGAGCAGGCCCTCCCCCACACCTCCGGCGATGCCGCAGTCGGCGGCGGAGGCCTCCCCGGGACCATTGACGGCGCAGCCCATGACCGCCACAGTGATGGGCTTGTCCACCGTCTTCAGCCGCTCCTCCACCTCATTGGCCAGGGCGATGAGGTCGATTTTCGTCCGCCCGCAGGTGGGGCAGGAGACCAGCTCAGGGCCCTCTCTCCGGACCCCGGCGACCTTGAGGATCTCCCGGGCGGCATAGATCTCCTCCACCGGGTCGGCGGACAGGGACACCCGGATGGTATCCCCCACCCCCAGGGCCAGCAGACCGCCGATGCCCACGGCGGATTTTAGGGTGCCCATCCGCACCGTCCCCGCCTCGGTGACCCCCAGATGGAGGGGGTAATTTTCCCGGCAGTGCATGAGCTGATAGGCCTGCATGGCGGTCTGGACGTTGGAGGCTTTCAGGGAGACGCAGATATCGGTAAAGTCGTACCGCTCCAGCAGCCGGATCTGGCGGACGGCGGACTCCACCATCCCCTCGGGGGTCACGCCATACCGGGCTTTCACCTCCCGCTCCAGGGAGCCGCTGTTGACCCCGATGCGGATGGGGATGCCGCGCAGACGGCAGGCGTCCGCCACCTGCTTGACATAGCAGGCTTCCCCGATGTTGCCCGGGTTGATGCGCACCTTATCCGCTCCGGCGGCGATGGATTCCAACGCCAATTTGTAATCAAAGTGGATGTCTACTACTACAGGTATTGGACTTTCCTCCTTGATCCGTCCCACCGCCCGGGCGGCCTCCAGATCAGGGACCGCCACCCGGACGATCTCGCACCCGGCGGCGGCCAGCCTCTTGATCTGGTCCACGGTGGCGGGCACGTCCTGGGTGGGGGTGTTGGTCATGGACTGGATGGTCACAGGCGCGCCTCCGCCAATGGGGACGCCCCCCACGTTGATCTGTTTGGTCATACATTCCCTCCGTGTTTTCCGGTCAGGGGCCGCGCCCTGACGGGTTCAGTGTGCCAGCAGCTTCCCCACGTCGCCCAGCGTGACCACCAGCATCAGCACCATCAGCATGGCAAGCCCGGCCATGTGGACATAGCCCTCGTACCGGGGGTCGATTTTCCGCCGGAACACCCCATAGATCAGGCCGTTCAGCAGCAGGAAAAACACCCTCCCCCCGTCCAGGGCGGGCAGGGGCAGCAGGTTCATCACCGCCAGGTTGACCGCGATGAAAGCGGCCAGGTAGGCCAGATTCCAGGCCGCGTCGTAGAGGGTGGGGGACTGACTGCCCACCTCCCCCATCATATCCACGATGCCCACCGGCCCGGACAGGTCCCGCAGGCCCACCGCTCCGGTAATCAGGTCGCCCAGGCTGATCCAGACCAGGCGCACAAAGTCCAGGCAGCTCCGCCAGGCGCAGTCCAGCTTGCCCAGCGTTCCGATGGGGGCCCCGTACCGGTCGAGATAGATACCCCGCAGGCGGCTGTAGTTCCCCTCCTCATCGGTGCGCTCCTGATAGGGCAGGTACACCCCGTTCAGTTCCAGCCGCTGGCCGTCCCGCTCCACCACAAAGTCCACCGTCTCCCCCGCCCGGTTGAGGTAGAAGCTGACGTTTCCGTTCACCAAAATCCGGTGTCCGTCCACCGACAGGAACACGTCTCCGGGCAGCAGGCCGCAGTTTTCCGTCTGGTAGCCCTCTATGGCCCCGCCGTAGCACTCCTGCCAGACCCCCTTCGCCGGCGCGTAGAGCACCAGCATGATGAGCAGGCCGGTGAGGAAGTTCATCCCCGCGCCGGCGCATAGAATCACGATTTTCTTCCACCACGCCGCTCTGCCGAAGGCCCGGGGATCGGCGGAGTCATCGTCCTCCCCCTCCATGGCGCAGTAGCCGCCGATGGGCAGGAGGCGCAGGCTGTACAGGGTCTTTTCTGACTCCTCCCAGCCCTCCTCCTTCCGGCTCTGCCAGAGGGCGGGCCCCATACCGATGGAGAACTCGTTCACCTTCACCCCCAGCAGCTTGGCAGACAGAAAGTGCCCCAGCTCGTGGGTGGCAATGAGGACGCCGAAAATCAGGATTGCAACGATGATATAAAGCATTGAACCGAACCTCCAAAAAACTTACCGGAAATCAGATGCCGCGCAAAAACGCGTATCCCTACATGGCCGCCTCCCGGGCCGCGCGGTCCGCGTCCAGGATGTCCTGCATGGTGGGGTTCTGCACCGGTTTCACCTGGGACATGGCCCGTTCCACCCGGTCCGCGATATCCAGGAAGCCGATTTCCCCCGCCAAAAATTTTCCCACCGCCGTCTCGTTGGCTCCGTTGAGGACAGCGCCCGCGGTCCCACCGGTTTTGGCGGCCTCCAGGGCCAGGGCCAGACAGCGGAAGGTCTCCAGATCAGGGGTCCCGAAGGTGAGCCTCCCGCAGCTCCACAGGTCCAGGGGGGTGGCGGGTCCGGGCACCCGCTTGGGGTAGGTCAGGGCGTACTGGATGGGCAGACGCATATCCGGGGCCCCCAGCTGGGCAATCATGGCATTATCACAGTATTCCACCAGGGAGTGAATGATACTCTCCCGATGGATCACCACGGCAATTTTTTCCGCCGGCATACGGTACAGGTGCATGGCCTCTATGACCTCCAGCCCCTTGTTCATCAGGCTGGCGGAGTCCACGGTGATCTTGGCTCCCATGGACCAGTTGGGATGCTTCAGGGCGTCCTCCCGGGTCATATGGGCCAGCTCCTCCCGGCTCCTGCCGCAGAAGGGCCCGCCGGAGCAGGTGAGGATGAGCCGCTTCACCTCGCCCCGGTCCCGGTTCCCCTCCAGGCACTGGAAAATGGCGGAATGCTCGGAGTCCACGGGGTAGATCTTCGCGCCGTAGTCCTTGGCCTCCTCCAGCACCAGGGGGCCGGCGCAGACCAGGGTCTCCTTGTTGGCCAGGCCGATTCTCTTCCCCTCCCGGATGGCCGCCAGGGTGGGCCGCAGTCCCGCCATACCCACCAGCGCCGCGATGGCCGTGTCCGCCGAGGGGAGGGTGGCCGCCTCCAGCACACCCTCCAGCCCGCTGAGCACCTGGACGTTGGTGTCCGCCAGCCTCACCCGCAGGTCAGCGGCGGCTTTCTCGTCCGCCAGAGCCGCGAGCTTGGGCCGGTACCGGCGGGCCTGCTCCTCCATCAGGGAGACGCTGGAATTGGCCGCCAGCGCCTCCGCCTCCATGCCACAGGCGGCAATCACTTCTAATGACTGCCGCCCGATGGAACCGGTGGAACCTAAAACTGTCACTTTTCTGCTCATGATACTGTTCCTTTCTCAAACCCTTCCCCGCCGCGGGGACGCGATAGACCGGATACGTCCAGGCGGGGCTGAGGTACTTTCCGCTCTGGGCTGACCATTCAGAACGCCGGGAGGACCTCCACCAGCAGCAGCAGCATAGGCGCGGCGAAGGTGGTGGAATCGAAGCGGTCCAGCATTCCGCCGTGTCCGGGGAGAAGCGTCCCATAGTCCTTCACGCCGCACTGCCGTTTGACCAGGGAGAAGGACAGGTCCCCCAGCTCGGTGACGGCGCTCCCCAGCAGGCCATAGAGGGCCATGACAGACAGTCTGACCTCTATATGGCCCGCCCAGCCCACCAGCAGCCCATAGACCAGCATAAACAAGCACCCGGACAGGACGCCCCCCACAAACCCCTCCAGGGATTTATTGGGGCTGACCTGGGTGATGCCCCGGTGCTTCCCGAAGAAGACGCCCACAAAATAGGCCCCGATATCGGTGGTAAACGCGCAGATGACGGGCAGCAGCACATAGAACTGCCCGTTGTCAAGCCGCTTGAGCTGGACCAGGGCGGACAGGAACAGCGGAATGCCCACTCCGCCGAAGAGGCACACAATAATATGCTCAAACCGCACTTCGCTTCCGGTCCCGTAGCGGCCCAGCGCGGGGAGGAACAGCGCCGCCATCAGCAGGATGGACACCGCCCGGGCGGTCCAGCTGCCGTACCCCAGGCTGTGTCCCAGAGGGATGGCGGCGGCGGCCAGGGCGGTATAGACATACATGCCGTTGTGGTGGGCTACCTTTGAGGCCCGCAGCAGCTCAAAGGAGGCCATGGCCGCGATGACCGCCACCACAACCGCCAGCGGGACAGGCGGCAGGAAAAACAGCGCCGCCAGAAACGCAGGCCCCAGAGCCAGCCCCACAAGGATGCGCGTTATCAAAATCACACACCTCCAAACCGGCGGTCCCGGTTTTGATAGGAAGCGATGGCCCGGTGGAGCTCCTGCTTGGAGAAATCGGGCCAGAGCACATCGGTGATATAGAACTCGGAGTAGGCCGCCTGCCACAGGAGGAAGTTGGACAGCCGCAGCTCCCCGCTGGTGCGGATAATCAGGTCGGGGTCAGGGACGCCGCGGGAGTACAGATAGCCGCCAAACCGCTCCTGGGTCAGGTGGTTGGGGTCGGCCCTGCCCTCCACACAGTCCAGGGCAAAGGACTTCGCCGCCTGGAGCAGCTCGTCCCGGCCCCCGTAGTTCAGGCACACGTTCACCTGACACCCCTCGTAGTGCCGTGAAATCTCCCGGGTGCGCTCGCAAAGCTGCCGCAGCTCGGGGGTCAGGGGGGACAGATCACCGAAAAACTCCATTTTTACCCGGTCCCGCTCCATCTTGGCAATGGCCTCCAGAAGGTATTTTTTCAAAAGCCCCATGATGGCGGACACCTCCTCCTCCGGCCTCCTCCAGTTCTCGGAGGAGAAGGCGTACACCGTGAGGTAGTCCAGCCCGATGTCCTTGCAGTAGGTGGCAATACTCCGAAAGGTCTCCGCCCCCGCGGCGTGTCCCGCGGTCCGGGGCAGGCCCCGCTTCTTCGCCCACCGCCCGTTTCCGTCCATGATAATGGCGATGTGTCCGGGCAGACGGGCGAAGTCCACCTCTGTCTCAATTTGGTCGCTCTTCCTGGAAAAGAAGGCCATTGCGGTCGCTCCTTTGCGCACGTTCTCGTTGGGTACACTGCCCTTTGCCGTTTGGGATTGCGACAGGCTTCAAACAGCCTACACCGCCATCAATTCCTTCTCCTTCTTAGCGGTGAGGTCATCCAGCTCCTTACAGCGCTTGTCGGTCAGCTCCTGGAGCTCCTTCTCCAGCTTCTTCTGGTCGTCCTCGGTGAGCTCGGACTTTTTGGTTTTCTTTTTGATGTCGTCCATGGCGTCCCGGCGGATGTTGCGCACCGCCACCTTGCCCTCCTCGCCGTACTTGCGCACCTGCTTGGTCAGCTCCCTGCGCCGCTCCTCGGTGAGCTGCGGGAAGGCCAGCCGGATGACCCGCCCGTCGTTCTGGGGGTTGATGCCCAGGTCGGAGGTCTGGATGGCCTTCTCGATGGCCTTCATCAGGGACATGTCATAGGGCTGAACGGTCAGCGTTCTGGGGTCAGGGGAGCCGATATTGGCCACCTGGTTCAGGGGGGTGGGGGTCCCGTAGTACTCCACCGTGATGCGGTCCAGCACCCCCGCGTTGGCCCGCCCGGCCCGGACGGAAGCAAAGTTGGATTTGACCACCTCGATGGTCTTCAGCATTTTCTCGTCATAGCTTGTGATCTCAGGGCTCATGGTCATTGCATCCTTTCTTTTATTCAGTGTTCTTCTCTCTCCGGATTGTATTTCTCATTTCCTGTCTCGCTCCGCGGGACAAAAGCGTTGATCTCCGTCCGCCCCCTGGCCCGCAGGCCCAGGATCAGTCCGGAATTATCCTGTACGTTCACCTGCTCTCCTCCTTTTGGTGAAAGCCGGTGCAAAAACGCGGGGGACTCAGCCCACGATGGTTCCGATCGCCTCCCCCATGACGGCCCGCAGGATGTTCTCCGGGTCCTTCAGGGCGAAGAGGAGCACCGGGATTCGGTTGTCCATAGACAGGGAGGTGGCGGTGGAGTCCATCACCTTCAGATGCTGGGCGAGCACATCATCATAGGAGATGGCGTCATACTTTTTGGCGCTGGGGTCCAGCTTGGGGTCGGCGGAGTACACCCCGTCGATATTTTTGGCCAGCAGAATCACGTCCGCGTCAATCTCCGCGGCCCGGAGGACGGCGGCGGTATCGGTGGAGAAGAAGGGGTTGCCTGTGCCGCAGCCGAAGATGACCACCCGGCCCTTCTCCAGGTGGCGGATGGCCTTGGAGCGGATGTAGGGCTCGGCCATGGCCTGCATGGCGATGGCGGTCTGCACCCGGACCTCCGCCCCCTTCTGCTCCAGCACATCGGCCACAGCCAGGGCGTTGATGCAGGTGGCCAGCATCCCCATGTGGTCCGCCCGGACCCGCTCCATGGCGTCGCCGCCGTCCTTCACGCCGCGCCAGAAGTTGCCGCCTCCTACCACGACTCCCACCTGCACCCCCAGGTCCACACAGCGCTTGACCACGTCGCACACCTGGCCGATGACATGGAAGTCCAGCCCCCGGGAGGCGTCCCCCGCCAGGGCCTCCCCGCTGATTTTCAGCAAAACCCGCTTATATTTCGGCTGTTCCATCAATTATACCACTCCTGTCTTTTTCCTCCCCGGAGGGAGGCCCGCGTAAATTGGGATCTTTCTGAACCCTATTTTAATATATTTTTTACCGTTTGCATAGAGGGTAAGACAAACTTTTTCAATTTGTCCACAATTTGCTGAAGAGTGAAAATTGGGGCTTGCATTTTTCCGTCCCCTGGCGTATAATGGAGCGGACAACTGGATAGAGTGTCTTCAGGGCGGGGTGGAACTCCCCACTGGCGGTAAAGTCCGCGACCGAATACGGAGACGTGTTCGCTGACCCGGTGTGACTCCGGGACCAACGGTTACAGTCCGGATGGAAGAAGATGTGTGTAAAACAATACACGCGCTTTTTTGGCGTGTGAAAGCGCACCTCCTTATTTGTTTTGACACCTGGAAGACATGGTCTTTCCGGGGTCAAATACAAAAAAGGAGTGTTTTTTATGTCTGCCCTCACCGCATCCCCCACCCATGCCAAGATGGACACCAAAACCGTGACCAGCATCGCCATGCTCACCGGCGTTTCGGTCATCATCGCCTGGATGTCCAAGCTGATGCCCCCTGTTATGTTCCTGGACTTCGACTTCAAGCATGTGGCCGTCTGCATCGGCGGCTTCACCTTCGGACCCATGGCCGCCGCCATCATCGGCATCCTCTCCTCCTTGATCGAGATGCTCACCTTCAGCCACACCGGCCCCTGGGGCTTTTTGATGAACGCCCTGGCCACCTGCTCCTTCTGCTGCACCGCCTCCTGGGTCTACAAGCGGAACCGCACCCAAAAGGGCGCCGTGCTGGGTCTGAGCGCCGGTCTGGTCTTCATGGTGGTGGTCATGCTGCTGTGGAACTACCTCATCACCCCCCTGTACATGACGGGCGCCTCCGGGGAGCTGGTCTCCCGCCAGGCCGTGGCCGCCATGCTGCCCACCCTGTTCCTCCCCTTCAACCTGGCCAAGGGCGGGATGAATATGGCCGCCACCCTCCTGCTCTATAAGCCGGTGGTCACCGCCCTGCGCGCCTCCGGCCTGGTCCCCCCCTCCCAGAGCGGCGAGGGCAGGAGGTTCAACCTGGGCTTCCTCCTCTTCTCCCTGGCCCTGCTGGCTACCTTTGTCACCTTCGCCCTGGTGCTGGCCGGCGTGATTTAAAGCGCCCCCAGCCCGCCGGGACTTCTCCCGCCCCAGCTGTGCGAAAACCCGCAGGAGCCCTTGCGCCGGAGGCCAATTTCTGGTATCTTAAAGAGTACCCCCGGCCCCTCCCCGCCCTCCCCTTGGGACAGGCGGACAGCGGGGCGCGGGCCGGGGGCTAAGTTTGTATGATTGGAGGCAGTCGCACAGCATGAAAATTTTGAATCTCGGCTCCATGAATGTGGACAACGTGTACCAGGTGGACGAGTTCCTCCTCCCCGGCGAGACCAAGCTCTCCCAGAGGCTGGACCTGTTCTGCGGCGGGAAGGGGCTGAACCAGTCCATCGCCGCCGTCCGGGCGGGGAACGAGGTGTGGCACGCCGGGCTCATTGGCGAGGACGGCGGGATGCTGCTGGACAAGCTCAACGAGAACGGGGTCAACACCAGCCTCATCCAGCAGGTCCCCGGCAAGGGGGGCCACACAGTCATCCAGGTGAACAGCCACGGGCAGAACTGCATTTTGCTCTACGGCGGGACCAACCGGATGCTCACCCGGGAGCTCATTGACAGCATCTTTGACCGCTTCGGTCCGGAGGGCGCGGTGCTGCTGCAAAACGAGATCAACCTCCTCCCCTACGTCATTGAAACCGCCCACAGGCGGGGCCTGCCCATCTTCTTGAACGCCGCCCCCATGGACGGGCAGATCCACCAGTGCGACCTGGGACTGGTGGACTGGCTCATCGTCAACGAGGTGGAGGGCCAGCAGCTGGCCGGGGACTGCAAGGAGGAGGACATCCTCCCCGTCCTGTCCCGGAAGTACCCCTCTATGAGCATCCTCCTCACCCTGGGCAGCCGGGGCGCGGTGTGCCTCCACCAGGGGAAGACCTGCTCCATCGGGGTGTGTCCGGTCAAGCCTGTGGACACCACCGCCGCCGGAGACACTTTTGGCGGATACTTTATGTATGGGGTGCTCCACGGCTTGACCATCCCTGAGTGCCTGCGTCTGGCTACCGCCGCCAGCGCCCTGTGCGTGGGCCGGGCCGGAGCCGCCGACTCGGTCCCCCGCAAGGCTGAGGTGGACGCCGCCCTGGCCGAGGGCAAGCTGGAGGTCCCCCAGGTGGTGTAGCTCCCCGCACTTGACCCATCGCAATACACAAAACCCCGGCAGCTCCATATGGAACTGCCGGGGTTTTTCACGCTGTGTTCACGGGGACACGCGCAAACGGGAGGCCGCAGGGTTACGGACGTTTTTTCCCCGCGCCCACCAGGATATAGACCACACAGGCCACGGCCAGGAGGTAGGGGTAATACAGGCAGGGCATGATCTGAAAAGCGGACACGGCTCCTCCCGAGGCGGAGATGGCCACCAGCATCTGCGCGCCGTAGGGGATGACGCCCTGGAACACGCAGGAGAAGGTATCCAGCAGGGAGGCGGACTCCTTGGGGGTGATGTGGTACTCCTCACTGATCTCCCTGGCGATGGGTCCCGCCATGACGATTGCCACCGTGTTGTTGGCGGTGGCGATGTCCATAGTCCCCACCAGCAGGCCCACGCCCAGCCGGCCGCCCACCCGGCCCCGGAACACCCGGCGAATAAACACAAGCAGGGCCTCAAAGCCGCCGAACTCCCGAATCAGGGCGCACATGGCGGACACCAGCACCGTGACCATGATGGTCTCGAACATCCCGGACGCTCCTCCGCCCATGCTCCCCAGCAGGCTCATAAAATCCACCGTCCCCGTGGGCAGCACAATGGCGATTCCGGCTAAAATGCCCACCAGCAGCACCACAAACACGTTCAGCCCGGCGATGCCACCGGCCAGCACCAGCACATAGGGGATGAGCAGCAGCAGGTTGTACTCCGGGATGGTGATCTGCTCCACCCCGGCGCTCATGGACTGGACCAGGATGACCGCCAGAGTCACCACGGCGGCGGGCAGGGCGATCTTGAAGTTGGCCCGGAACTTGTCCCGCATCTCACAGCCCTGGGTGTTGCAGGCGGCGATGGTGGTGTCCGAGATAAAGGACAGGTTGTCCCCGAACATGGCCCCGCCCATCACCGAACCCACGCACAGGGGCAGGGAGAAGCCGGACACGTTGGACACCGCCGCGGCGATGGGGGTAATCAGGGTGATGGTCCCCACTGAGGTCCCCATGGCGGTGGACACAAAGCACGCGGCCACAAACAGCACCGCCGCCGAGCTCCAGGCCGGGGTGACGGACAGCAGGAAATAGGCCACCGCCTCCGCGCTGCTGCGGCCCGTGACCCCCACGAAGACTCCGGCCACCAGAAAGATGAGGATCATGGTCATAATATTCTTATCCCCTACCCCCTGGGCCATGACGGCCAGCTTGCTGTCAAAGCTCAGCCCCCGGTTTTGCAGGCAGGCCACCAGCAGCGCCGCCATAAATACCACCACGATGGGGATTTTGTAAAAGGCGCTCTCCACCCCCAGGGCGTACTCGAACACCAGACCCATCCCCAGGTAGAGCGCCAAAAATACCAAAATTGGCAGCAGCGCCGCCGGATTCCCCTGTTTCTTTCCCATATTGTTTCTCCTCCTTTTGACTCCGCAGCGCACGCGGAGCCCGCATGTCCCCTATTTTAGTCGAAATTTTCCTCCCTGTCAATCTCCGTCTCAGGCGCATAGGATGGTGCGCCCCCTCAAGGGGCAGGAGGTTCCCATGGAGCTGAATATAACCCAGCAATTTTTGACCGAAAACGACTGCTACCGGGCCGGCCGGACCATCACCCCCCAGGGGATTATGGTCCACTCCACCGGGGTGGCTCAGCCCGACCCGGATGTCTTCCTCCGCCGCTGGAACAAGCCGGAGGTGGAAAAATGCGTCCACGCCTTTGCGGCCCGGGACCGGGTGATTCAGACCCTCCCCTGGACCACGCGGGGCTGGCACGCGGGGACAGGCCGGAAGGGCAGCGCCAACAATACCCACATCTCCTTCGAGTGCTGCGAACCCGCCGGCCACACCTATCAGGGCGGTACCATGGTGGGCTATGACGTGCAGGCCAACACGGACTACTTTCACGGCCTCTACCAGAACGCGGTCGCCCTCACCGCCCTGCTGTGCCGGGAATTTTCCCTAAACCCCCTGGCCCCCGGCGTGGTCATCTGCCACGCGGAGGGGTATGAGCTGGGGGTGGCCAGCCAGCACGGGGATGTGCTCCAGTGGTGGCCCAAGCACGGGATTACCATGGACCGCTTCCGGCAGGACGTGGCGGACGCGATGGACGACGACCAACAGGAGGAGCCTATGACACAGGAGCAATTTG
The DNA here is from genome assembly GCA_022801435.1 of Lawsonibacter sp. Classification (GTDB taxonomy): domain Bacteria; phylum Bacillota; class Clostridia; order Oscillospirales; family Oscillospiraceae; genus Lawsonibacter. The sequence goes on along the minus strand of JAAWSG010000029.1, from coordinate 11,949 downwards.
ACACCATGATGGACAGCTGGCTGGCCCGCCGCGCCCAGAGGGAGCCGGGCAGCTGGTCCGCGCAGGCCCGCGCCTGGTCGGAGGCGCAGGGGCTGGTGGCCGGGGACAGCGCGGGAGCCAAGCGCTACCAGTCCTTCGCCACCCGGGAGGAGACCGTGCAGATGCTCTACCGGATGGCCCACCAGGAGCCCAGCGAAGAGCCCTGAGCCGCGCCGCCGCTGTCAATTTTTTCTCTTGACAGCGGCGGTTTCTCTGTGGTAGTATTGGAATATACGTTCTATCCAGAGGGAGGGACGCCCCATGGAGCTGGCGGACAAGCTGAACATTCTGGCGGACGCGGCCAAGTACGACGCGGCCTGCACCTCCAGCGGGCTGGACCGGGCGGGGCGGCCCGGAACGATAGGCAGTACCACCATGGCGGGCTGCTGCCACAGCTTCTCCGCTGATGGGCGGTGCGTCACCCTGCTGAAGGTACTGATGACCAACGCCTGCGTCTACGACTGCCAGTACTGCGTCAACCGCCGCTCCAACGACCCGCCCCGGGCCGCCTTCACCCCCCGGGAGCTGTGCGAGCTGACCATGGGCTTCTACCGCCGCAACTACATCGAGGGCCTCTTCCTCTCCTCCGCCGTGGCCCGCAGTCCCGACCACACCACCGAGGAGATGATCGAAGCCCTGCGCCTGCTCCGGGAGGAGTACCGGTTCGGCGGCTACATCCACGCCAAGGCCATCCCGGGGGCGGACCCGCTGCTCACCCGCCGCCTGGGCCTGCTGGCTGACCGGCTGTCGGTGAACATTGAGCTGCCCTCCTCCCCCAGTCTGGCTCTGCTGGCTCCGGACAAAAAAAAGGAGGCCATTCTGACCCCCATGGCGCAGATCCGGGACGGCATCACCGCCTCCAAGGAGGAGCTGGCCGTGTACCGCCACGCCCCCCGCTTCGCTCCGGCGGGACAGTCCACCCAGATGATCGTGGGCGCCACCCCGGAGTCCGACCGCCATATCCTCACCCTGACCCAGGGGCTCTACCGCCGCTACCAGCTCAAACGGGTGTTTTACTCCGCCTATATGCCTGTGTCCTCCAGCCCCCTTCTCCCCGCCCCGCAGAACTTCCAGCCCCCTCTGCTCCGGGAGCACCGGCTGTACCAGGCGGACTGGCTGCTGCGCTACTACCACTTTCAGGCCGAGGAGATTTTGGACGAGGATCAGCCCAACCTGGACCCCCGCATGGACCCCAAGTGCTGCTGGGCACTGCGGCATCTGGACTTTTTCCCGGTGGAGGTCAACCGGGCGGACTATGAGGCCCTGCTCCGGGTTCCGGGCCTGGGGGTGCGCTCCGCCCACCGCATTCTCACCGCCCGCCGGATGGGACCGCTGAACTTCGAGGGACTGAAACGGCTGGGGGTGGTCCTCAAACGGGCGCAATACTTCCTCACCTGCTCAGGCCGGATGATGCAGGGCCTGCGGGTCAGTGAGGACGGCCTGCTCCGCCGGCTGGTCGCGCTGGAGGCCCCCGCCCTGGCCGGTCCGCCCCCGGAACAGCTGTCCCTGTTCGATTCCGCTGTGCAGGGACATGACAAGCCGCGCCCCTGATACCCAATCCCCCGCAGTCTGTCTGAGAAGGGAGGCATCTATGGACTGGACCCAAATCTGCTGCCAATATGACGGGAGCTTTTCCGGCTTTCTCTCCTGCGTGTTCGACTGCTACGTCAACCGGGAGGAGCCGGTGGAGTTCCGCACGCCGGAGGATATGTGCTGTTCCCTCTACCCCCTGCGGACGGTGGAGACCGATGAGGCCCACGCCCAGCGGGTCTACCGGTCCTTCGCCGGAAAGCTGGGGCGGGAGGGCCGGGAGCTGGCGGTCCGGGGGTTCCTCACCTGCCTGCCCGAGCGGGAGCTGTGGCTGTGGCGGCTGATCCGGAAGGGGTACTGCCAGGGCCCGGCCTTCACCAGGGACCTCACCGACCCGGTGGTGGACCGGGTGCGCAAGGCGGTGCAGCATTTGAACCACGAGGCCCATCAGTACACCGGCTTCGTCCGTTTCTCCGATCTGGAGGGGGTGCTGGTGGGGGAGATTGAACCCAAGAACCGGGTCCTGCCCCTGCTCCGGCCCCACTTCTGCGGCCGCTTCCCCCAGGAAAATTTTGTGCTCCACGACCGCACCCACCACGAGGCCCTCTTCCACCAGCCCGGCCCGGAGAATTGGAGCATCCTGCCCGTGGAGGATTTTTCTCCCCACCCCGCCGGGGAGACCGAGCTCTTCTTCCGCCAGCTGTGGCGCACCTTCTACGACGCCATCGCCATTGAGGGCCGCTGCAATCCAAAGTGCCGCATGACCCATATGCCCAAGCGCTACTGGGCCATGATGACCGAGTTCCAAAAGGACTGGGAGCGGACCCTCCTGTAGCGGCGGCAGTCCAGCGGAGCTTACAGGGGCTGGAAGGGGATGCGGCAGTCCTCTGCATACTGCTCCGCGGCGGACCCGGCAGGGGCGTGGATGGTCAGCAGGTTGCACATATCGAACGCCTGCATTCCAATCTCCGCAACGCTGCCGGGGATGGTGATGCTGGTCAGGCTATCGCAGGTAAGAAACGCCTGCGCGCCGATCTCCGCAACGCTGTCGGGGATGGTGACACTGGTCAGGCCCGTGCAGAAAGCAAACGCGCCCATGTCGATTTTCACCACGCTGCCGGGGATGGTGATTTCGGTCAGCCCTGTGCAGAAGGCGAATGCCTTGCTGCCGATTTCCGTCACGCTGCCAGGGATGGTAATACCAGTCAGGTCCCCGCATTCGGCAAACACCTCGTCCCCGATTGCTGTGACCTCTTTGCCGTCCAGGCGGGACGGGATGACCACACTCCCCTCCTTCGGGCCGGTATACTTTTTGATGCAGCAGCCGCCGGTACAAGCCTCCACCTCAAAATAAGACGGGTTGGTACAGTTTTCCATGGTAAATCCTCCTTTATGTATTGGGAACACATTCGCTGGATGCCTTGGGGTTTACAGGGGCCAGAAGAGGATGCCCTTTCCCCTTGCATACCGCTCCGCGGCGGAACCGGCGGGGGCGTGGATGGTCAGACCCTTGCAATGGTCAAACGCATTCTCTCCGATTTTCACAACACCGCCGGGGATGGTGATGTCGGTCAGATTATAGCAGTTGTAAAACGCGCCCCCGCCGATTTCCGTCACACTGGAGGGGATGATGACGCTGGTCAGGCTGTCGCAGTACGCAAACGCTGAAAGGCCGATTTCTGTCACGCTGTCCGGGATAGTAATACTGGCCAGATTAACGCAGTTCTCAAACGCCTGTCTGCCGATTTTCACAACGCCGTCAGGGATGTCCACGCTGGTTAGATCTTGACAGGCTAAAAAACCCTGTACGCCGATTTCCACAACCTGCTTTTCGCCAATGCGGGACGGGATCACCACATTCCCCTCATCCTCCGGGCCGGTGTAGTTCATGATACAGCAGCCGCCGGCACAATCCACAACGATAAAATAAGACGGATCAGTCTCCTGAAGCTTCAGCAGGGCGGCGGGAGGTTTGGGAAAAGCAACCCCCTCCACCGGCGTGCCGCACTGAGTACAGAAGTTTTCGCCGGGTTCCAGTTTTTCGCCGCACTCGGTACAGAAACGCTGGACTTCAATCTTTGTGCCGCAGATGCCGCAGAACTTTGCGCCATCCCGAAGGGGCGCGCCGCAGTTGGTACAGTTTGCCATAGGAAAGCCTCCCTTAGTGTAATATATAAACGAAAAACACCGCATTTTGTGCGGTGTTTTTCGTCTGCGTCTTTTTGGCGACACAGTTGTGGAGGTGCCACCCAGATTTGAACTGGGGGTGGAGCTTTTGCAGAGCTCTGCCTTACCACTTGGCTATGGCACCGTCCCCTATAGGCTATGCTGTGGGGCGGCTTCTCATGCCACCCCGGGGAACATCAGAGGAGGCTGTTTTTTCTCCTCCAACTTATGGAGCGAGTGACGAGGCTCGAACTCGCTACCTCCACCTTGGCAAGGTGGCGCTCTACCAGATGAGCTACACTCGCGTTTCTTCCCCCACAGGCTGCTGTAGGGGAAATGGTGCCTCCGGTCGGAATCGAACCAACGACACGAGGATTTTCAGTCCTCTGCTCTACCAACTGAGCTACAGAGGCAGATCTTTTCTTCCCACTCGGAGGCGGTGAAGAAAAAACTGCTGGGCAAACGGTGATACGAAAGGGGCCTTTGCCTCATCCGACGGCGGGATATACAAGTGCCGTTCAAACGAGATAAAGTGGCGACGCGGAAGGGACTTGAACCCTCGACCTCCGGCGTGACAGGCCGGCGTTCTAACCAACTGAACTACCGCGCCAGGTAGTTTTGGAATGGTGGGAACAACAGGGCTCGAACCTGTGACCCCATGCTTGTAAGGCATGTGCTCTACCAGCTGAGCTATGCTCCCAACTCGTGACGACTTCCACATTATACTAGACTTCCTCCCATTTGTCAACAAGAAAATGAATTTTTCTTTTCTCTTTTTTTCTTGCAGCCTGCTTTCTTGACACAGGGTCGGAATGGTGACATAATAGACCCGAATTCAAGCGGCCCCTTCAGGAGGGAGGAGCTGCGCCGAAGGAGGGTTTTCTACCATGGAGAATCGAATCAAGCGCATCGGCGTGCTGACCAGCGGAGGTGACGCGCCGGGTATGAACGCGGCGGTCCGGGCGGTCGTGCGTACAGCGGTGGGACAGGGCGTCGAGTGCATCGGCATCCGGCGGGGCTGGAGCGGTCTGATCTCCAGCGACTTTGTCCGTCTGGACAGCAACAGCGTCAGCCACATCATCAACCGGGGGGGCACCATCCTCTACACCGCCCGCAGCAAGGAGTTCATGGACGCGGCGGGCCGGGAGAAGGCCATCGCCACCTGCAAGCTGCTGGGCCTGGACGCCATTGTGGCCATCGGAGGGGACGGAACCTTCCGGGGGGCTCTGGCGCTGTCCCGGCAGGTGGCGGAGCATGGCCAGAAGCTGGATGTGATCGGCATCCCCGCCACCATTGACAACGACATCGGCTGCTCCTACTACACCATCGGCTTCGACACCGCCTGCAATACCGCCATCGAGTGCATCGACAAGCTCCGGGACACCATGCAGTCCCACGAGCGCTGCTCGGTGGTGGAGGTCATGGGCCGGCACGCGGGGTATCTGGCGCTCTATGTGGGCACAGCTGTCGGCGCCACCGCGGTGCTCATCCCGGAGCGCCCGGTGGACTTTGAACGGGACGTGGTGGAAAAAATCCGCCGGGCCCGGCTGGCCGGGACCACCCACTATATGGTAGTGGTAGCCGAGGGGGCGGGCAGCGCCTTTGAGATCGCCGACCGCATCCACGAGGAAGTGGGGATCGACCCCCGGGTCACTGTGCCCGGACATATTCAGCGGGGCGGCGCCCCCAGCGCCCGGGACCGGGAGACCGCCAGCCGCATGGGACATATGGCGGTGCAGATTTTGCTGGAAGGCAAGGGCAACCGGGTCATCTCGGTGCAGACCGGCCGGCTGATGGACCTGGATATGGAGGAGGCGCTCTCCATGACCAAGACCTTTGATATGAGCCTATACAGCATTCTGGAGTCCCTCACCAACGGCGTCAGCCAGCGCTAGGCCCGCTCCAACGCGGCAGGCATATAAAAATCCTCCCCCGGGCAAGCCGCACAGGCCCGCCCGGGGGATTTCTTGTGGGGCGGCGTCAGGGGAACACCACCACCAGCAGCATTTTGAATGCCTCCTGCCCGTACACCGCGTGGGGCTTTCCGGCGGGCATGACCAGGGCCTCCCCTTTTTGGACCAGGTGCTCCACCCCGTCCACGGTGAATTTTCCCGTCCCCTCCAGCACGGTGACCATGGCGTCCCCCTCCGACTGATGGGTGCTGATCTCCTCCCCCTTGGCAAAGGCGAACAGGGTGACGCTCACCGCCGGATTCTGGGCCAGGGTGCGGCTGACCACCTGGCCCGGCCCCGCCTCCACCATCGCGGCCAGCTCCAGCACCTCCTCGCCGGGGATGTTTTTCATATAGCTCAGTTCGCTCATGGATAAACCCCTTTCTGTCACACCTGTATCACATCTCCGCCAGCAGCTGCTCCAGCTCCGTTTGGGAAAAACGGTACACCGCGTCGCAGAACTGGCAGGTCAGCTCCGCCCGGCCCTGGTCCTCAATCAGGCTGGACAGCTCCTCCCTGCCCATACTGATCAGGGCCCGGCTCACCCGCTCCCGGGAGCAGCAGCAGCGGTACTCCACCGGGTGCTTTTCCAAAATCTCCAGCTGGAAGTCCCCCAGCACCGACCGCAGCAGGCCCTCTCCGTCCAGCCCGCCAGCCAGAGCGGCGCTGACCGGCCCCATGGCGCGGACCCCCGCCTCGATTTTCTCAATGATGTCCTCTCCCGCCCCCGGGAGGAGCTGGATGAGGTATCCCCCGGCGGCGGTGACGCTCTGGTCCAGCCCCACCAGCACCCCCAGAGCGCAGGCGGTGGGGATCTGCTCGCTCTCCACAAAGTACATGGCCAGGTCATCGGCGATCTCTCCGGAGAACAGGCCGATGGACCCCACATAGGGCTCCTTCAGGCCGATGTCCTTGATGACCGTCAAAGTCCCGTCCAGCCCCACCGCGGCCCCCACGTCCAGCTTGCCCGGCCGCTGCTCCATCAGCTCCACCTGGGGGTTCTGGACATAGCCCCGGACGTTCCCCTCACAGTCGGACACCGCCAAAATGGTCCCCAGCGGGCCGCCCCCCTTGATCTGGAGGGTGAGGGAGCCCTGTTCCTCCTTGAGCATATCCCCCATCATTCCCGCCCCCATCAGAGCGCGGCCCAGCGCGGCGGTGGCCATGGGGCTCAGTCTGTGGATGCCCCGGGCCCGCTCCACCAGGCTCCGGCCGGTGATGGCGGAGGCCTTGACCAGACCATCCCCGGTGATGGCTCTTACAATCTCGTCTTTCAACTGTTATCCCTCCTTTTCCGCGGCAAAAAAGATACGCTGTTCCCCCTCCCTCGGGGGGCGCATCCGCCGCTCTCCATAGGTTTTGATACTGCGGAACCCCGCCTGCTCCAGCATGGCGGTCAGCTCGGGCACGGAGTAGGCCCGCTCCTGGTGCAGCTCCTCCCCCCGCTCCCACAGCCCCGTCTCCCGCTCCAGCCGGAAGAGGTCCATATAATAGGTGCAGATCCGGCTCCGGCTGGAGAACTCCGCCCGCCAGACACAGTAGCTCTCTCTGGTCTCGTCCAAAAAAACCTGGCCGTCCAGCCCCGCCAGCTTCTCCAGGGTATTCACGTCGAAGAGGAACAGTCCCCCCGGCGTCAAAAACAGGTGTACCCGGGAAAAGGCGCGGGCCAGCTTTTTGGGATCGGTGACATAATTCACGCTGTCCAGGCAGCACACGCAGGCGTCAACGGTCCCGTACAGGTCCAGCCGCTCCATGCTCTGGCACAGGAGGATGGGCTCCTCGGCAGCGATTCCCCGGCACTTCTCCGCCGCCACCGCCAGCATCTCGGGGGAGCGGTCCACCCCGATCATCTCATATCCCCTCCGGGCCAGCTCCCGGGTGAGGGACCCCGTCCCGCAGGCCAGGTCCAGCACGGTGTTCCCCGGAATGCCCCGGCGGCGGAAGTGCTTTTCGATATAGTCCGCCCAGGCCGGGTAATCTATGTCGTAGGTCAGCTGGTCATAGCTGCCGGCCAGCATATCATAGCTGCTCATTTTTCTTGCTCCCGCAGGCGCGGGAGGATGGCCTGATACCCCCCGGAGCCGTAGTGCAGACAGCGGTTCACCCGGCTGATGGTGGCGCTGGAGGCCCCGGTCTGCTCCAGAATCTCGCTGTAGATCAGCCCCCGGTCCAGCAGCATGGCCACATCCATCCGCTGCTCCATGGCCTTCAGCTCGGAGACGGTGCACAGGTCCTGAAAAAACTGCCGGCACTCCTCCTCGCTGTCCAGCAGGGCGATGGCCCGGTACAAGGTGTCGCTGGTGGGCTTGTTCAAAAACTTCGACATGGTCCCCCTCCTGTCTCTCTTTTCCCCGCCGCTCCGGCGGTGGTGTGTTCTCCTCCATATTTTAGCACACTGACACGCGAAAGTAAACAGCAAAAAACCGAAAGGAGGCTCATCTCCATGGAGCCGGAGCCCAACACGCTTGTGAAGCAGTTTATTCGATACGTCATCCCCTCAATCGCGGCCCAGTGGGTGTACGCTCTCTACAACATGGTAGACGGCATCTTCGTGGCCCGGGGGGTGGGGGAGCAGGCGCTGACGGCGGTGAACCTGTCCAACCCCTTTCTTCAATTGATGTTTGCACTCTCTTTGCTCTTTGCGGTGGGGGCGTCCACGGTGACCTCCATTCTTCTGGGCCGGGGGGAGTGCCGTCAGGCCAGCCAGGTATTCAGTCAGACCGTCCTCTTCCTGGGGGGGCTGGGGCTTCTGCTGGCCGGACTGGTGCTGCCCAACCTGGAGCGGGCCGCCCGTTTTCTGGGGGCGCAGGACCCGGAGACCCTCCTGTTGGTCCAGGAGTATTTACGCTTTGTGGCCCCCTTCGCCCCCGCCTTTCTGCTGTCCTACGCCTTTGAGGTCCTCATCAAGACGGACGGCTATCCCCGGAAGGCGGTGGCCATCGTCATCCTGGGTGCGGTGGAGAACTGCGTGCTGGACTGGCTGCTGGTGATGGTGCTCCACAAGGGGGTGGCGGGAGCAGCCTTTGCCACAGGCTTCTCCCAGTTCACCCTGACCCTCATCTACCTGCGCCACTTCCTCCAAAAGCGGGGGAGCATCCACTTTGTCCGGTTCCCCCTCCGGCTGTCCCTGCTGCTCCGGGAGGCCTGCTGCGGGTTTTCTGCCGCCCTCACCGAGCTGTCCACCGGAGCGGTCACGCTCATCTTCAACCGGGTCATCCTCCTGTGCCTCAGCCGGGACGCCCTGGTGAGCTACGCCATTGTGTCCTATCTCAACAGCCTCACCGTCTTCTCGGTCATCGGGGTGGTACAGGGGAGCCAGCCCCTCATCAGCCGCTGTTACGGACGGCAGGAGAGAGGGTTTTGCCGGCGGCTGCTGCGGCTGAGTCTGGGGACCTCCCTGGGCTTCTGTCTGGGGGCGGCCCTCCTGTGCGCTCTGTTTGCCGGACCCATTGCCGCCTGCTACATCGGGCCCGGCCTGCCGGAGCTGCGGCTGTACTCCCAATCGGTCATCCGCATTTTTGTGCTGTCTTTCCTCCTTATGGGGGTCAACGTCTCCCTCAGCGGCTATCTGGCCGCGGTGGAGTGCTCCGGACCGGCGGTGCTTATCTCAGGCGGGCGGGGATTTGTGCTCCTGGTGGCCAGCCTGTTCCTCCTCACCCGTCTCTTCGGCGGGGCGGGCGTCTGGTGGGCCCCCCTGCTGTCCGAGAGCGTCACCCTATGTTTGGGCCTGGGGCTGTGCTTCCAGCTTCGGGGGCGGATGTTCCCCCCGGCGGGGCCGCAAGCCTGACCTTTTCCCATTTATACCAAAACCCGCCCCGGGAACATCCGGAGCGGGTTTTGTCAGCTTTCCATCAATCATAATTTGGCGCAATGAAATAAACTAAATGGCCTTTGCTGGTGCTTCCATCTGCCGCATCCAAAACGATATTTCGTTTCAGTACGGAACCATTGAAGTTCCCATCGATCGTAGTAAGGAGCACAGAGCCGTCTTCCTCCTGGATACTGTACACGATGGCGGTATGGCTCAAATATTTATCCGTGTGTGACTTGCCTGTCCAGGCCCAAAGCGCCAAATCTCCGGGCTTGGGCATATAGTCTCCCCCGGCAAATACGGTCTGGTCCCAGCTGTAGTAGGGCGCGCCGAACACCTCCACGCTGGCCCCATAACTGCTATTTAGGATATCAGTGGGAACATTTGCCATCCGCGCACACCAGGAAGCAAATTCTGAGCACCATGCTGTACCAGGGCTTCCGATAAAACGCCCATATTCGGAATAGTTGCCGTTCCCGCGATACGAGCCGTCTAATTGCTCCTCGCGGTCGCCCTCATAGTACCCAAGTTGTGAAGCGGCAATGGCAATGATATCGGTACGGTAGTCCCCGGTCAAAGTGATGTCTTGTAATGCCTGATAATAGGGACTGGACCTGTATTCTGCGGAGAAATTGCTGGGGTCCTTGATGGGCGGGACCGGCTTCGGGGGACCCGCTTGGAGCACTTCAGCCGTTTTGCACAGCACAACAGCGGCCTGAGCACGAGTCATACCGCCGCTGCCATGAAAGCTGCCAGCGGTATCAACGCCGGTGATAAGGCCGGCAGCTTTCACCGCCGCAACCGCGTGTTGGTACTTGTCAGGAATACTTGCCTGATCGGGAGTGCCAGACCCGGCGGCTGGCAAGCCGGTCTTCTGCTCAAAACCAGCGGCAGTCAAGGTGTTATACAGCATCTGTGCCATCTCATAGCGGTCGATGCTCCACCCTGCGGCTCCCTCCAGGGCGGGAGTCCGCTCCACGGCGGTCCCCGAGAAAAGGCCGTTCTGCGCGGCCACCGTACCGGCGGGCACGTACCAGGGAGAGGTGGGGCCGGTATAGCTGGCTAACTGCTCCGGAAAACAGGCGTTGACCAGCATCACGCAGAATTGTGCATAGGTGACGTTGGAGTCGGGAGCAAAGCTGCCATCCGGGTTTCCCGCGATCCACCCTTTTTCCGCCGCCTGTTCAATGCTCTCATAGCCCCAAAAGGATTTGGGTACGTCGGGAAAGGTCGGGGTCTCGTAGACGGCCAGCGCCGGGACCGCCAGGGACAGCGAGAGGGTCAGGGCCAGCGCGAGGGATAAGAGCCGTTTCTTCATGGGCCCATTCTCCTTTGTGCGCAAAAATTTGGAACAAGGCGTCCCCAAGCTACTCTAAACGTGTAGAAAGGGGACGCCTTGTGTAGAATCGGATTTCTGATTAGGGGGCTTAGCCCAGAGTCACCAGCAGATCATCGGTGTTGACGGCGGTTCCGGCGGAGGCGGCCACGGCCTTGACGGTTCCGGCCACGGGGGCGGAGACCTCAATCTCCATCTTCATAGCCTCCAGCACCACCAGCACATCGCCGGCGTTGACCTGCTGGCCCACGGAGCACTCCACCTTGAAGACATTGCCCGGCATGGGGCTCTTCACGGCGGTCTCACCGGCGGCGGGAGCAGGGGCGGGGGCGGGGGCGGCGGCAGGGGCGGGGGCCGGAGCCGGCGCGGGGGCGGGTGCGGGAGCGGCGGCGGGCGCGGGAGCCGGGGCGGCGTTCACCGGCGCGGGGGCGGGGGCGGGCGCACCGGCGGGGGCGTCTCCAAAGGCCACATCCACCTGGTAGGCCTTGCCGTCAATGGTGACGGTGTAGGAGCCCGCGCAGCTGCCGCCCTGACCGCCCATCACCAGGTGGGGGGGCTGATAGGAGGCGGCGAAGGGGGGGATGGGACGGCTGGTCGCTCCGTTGGCGGTGGAGCCGGGGGTATTGGCGTAGTACACATGGCCCTGCCAGGCGGGTACGGGAGGCAGGTCCTCCTGCTTGGGGGCGGCGGGGGCGGCGGCCTTCTTGGCGTCCTCCTTCTTGGGGAAGCCGGCCTCCCGGTCCTTGAAGAACGCCATGGCCACCTGGGGGAAGGCGATGTAGCTCAGCACGTCCTCATCGCTCTTGGCGGTGGCGCCCAGCTCGGCCTTGGTCTTCTCAAAGGCAGGCTCCAGGCTGTCGGCAAAGCGGCCCTCCACCACGGGGGTGTCGCCCAAAATCTTCTTCTGGATGGCGGGGTCGATGGGGGCGGGGGTGCGGCCGTACTCGCCCCGGCAGTAGGCCTTGATCTCCTTGCCCACCACCTTGTACCGCTCGCCGGCCAGCACGTTCTGCACCGCCTGGGAGCCCACCATCTGGCTGGTGGGGGTGACCAGGGGAGGATAGCCCAGGTCGGCGCGGACCTTGGGGGTCTCGGCCAGGGCCTGGTCCAGCTTG
>JAAWSG010000028.1 GCA_022801435.1 Lawsonibacter sp. | reverse complement strand
CTCCTGGGCCTCTGCTTTGCTATGCCCTTTTTGAACCATCTGAACTTTTTTCCACCATCCTTCATTTTCGGGGTTGACTTCTAATAGTTAATCTTTCAGGATGTCCAGATAAATTTTCTCAATATTTTTGGCGTATCTCTCACCGGTGAAGCGCACTTGAAAAATCTCCTTCGCCCGCCGGCCCATGGCGGCCCGCTCCTCCGGGCTGTCCATCAGCCGGGCCAGCCCGCTGGCCAGGGCCTCCCCGTCGCCGGGGGGGAAGATCAGGCCGTTCTCCCCGTGGAGGATCAGGCTGGGATTGCCCCCGCAGCCGCTGGCCAGGGCGGGCAGGCCCATGCTCATCCCCTCCAGGAGGGAGAGGCTGGAGGTCTCGCTCACGGTGGAGGCGTTGACCTGCACGTCCATCGCCCACAGGGCCCGCTCCACCTCCTGGACGAAGCCGGCCAGCACCACGCACCCCGGCGGCAGGGCGGCGGACCGGCGGCGCACCTCGTCCAAATAGTCCCCCTCTCCCGCCACCAGCAGGCGGATGGGGCGGTTTTGGGCGGCGAGCCTCTCCGCGGCGTCCAGCAGAGTCCCGTGGCCCTTGTACTCCTCCACCCGGGCCAGAATCCCCGCCACGAAGTCCCCGGGCTGGAGGCCGAAGGCGGCCCGGGCGGCCTGACGCTGCTCCGAGGTGGGGGAGGGGAGGGGGGGCACGCCGTTGAAGAGCTCGTGGATTCTCCGCTCCGGGATGCCGGAGGCTTTCAAAATCTCCCGGGCGGAGGGCCCCACGGCCAGCACCCCGTCCGCCAACAGGCCGTCCGCCAGCCCGTTGAGCAGCCGCCCCGGCGGGGTAGCCAGCGGGCCGGAGGGGGGGAAGGCGCAGTGCTTGGTGTACACCACCCGCCTGCCCTCCAGCCGCCCGGCCAGCCGCCCGGTGAGGGCCCCGTGGGTGTGGACCAGCCTGGGCTCCAGCTGCCGGATCAGACGGCGCAGGGGGGCCAGCGCCGCCAGGTCCAGGGAGCGGTCCGCCAAAGCGTCCAGCTCGTGGACGGGCACGTCCAGGGCCCGGACCCGCTCCGCCAGAGCGCTGCCCCGGGGCATGGCCACCTCCATCCAGAAGCGGCCGCGGTCGTAATATTGCAGGTAGCTGAGCAGACTGCGCCCCCCGCCGCCGATGTTGGTATCGCTGATAATGTGCAGTACCGGGATCAACCCTGCTCCCCCTCCTCCCCGGCCAGCCGGGCCCAGACCGCACCCAGGCCCAGCACGGACCAGAACACCAGGGCCACCCGGTAGTTATAGAAGGAGTACTCGGTCATCCCCTGGGCCAGGAAGCCCATGACCCCCGACACCACCGCCGCCGGGAAGAGCCGGGTCCGCCAGTCCCCGCACCGGGAGAAGGCGGCGCACACCTGCCGGACAAAGGAGAAAATAATCAGCAGGAAGAGAAGCATGGCCAAAATCCCCCCGTCCGACACCAGCTGGAGCAGCAGGTTGTGGGTGTGCTGGGCGTTGGCGGCGGCGTAGCCGTAGGCGGGGTAGACCTTGTTGAAGGCCGCCGTCCCCGGACCCACGCCGATGATCCAGTGGTCCTTCAGCATGGACAGGGAGCCCATCCAGATGGCCACCCGGTAGGAGGTGGAGCTGTCCCCCAGGTCGCCGATGCTGGTGAAGCGGGCAATGATGGTATCGGGCAGGACCAGATAGAGCCCCGCCAGTCCCACCGGCAGCAGCAGCAGCAGCTGGGGGCGCATCATGACGGAGAACAGGCCCATAGCGATGAGGGCGGCCAGATAGGCCCCCCGGGAGAAGGTGAGGAGCAGGCAGAGGGCAATGAGCCCGCTGCACCCCAGCCACCACAGCCGCGCCCACATGCTCCGGGCGGACAGCAGCAGCGCCGCCCCCAGGGGCAGGAGGAGCACCAGGTACTCGGCCAGCATATTGGGGTTTTGCAGGGTGCTGTAGACCCGGACGGTGATTTCTGAAAACATGTCGCTGTCCACCCAGCTGGACGCTCCGCTGGCCCCCAGCAGGTACTGGGCGATTCCCACCATGGACACCGCCGCCGCCGAGACCACCAGCCCCCCGGTGAACACCACCGCACCCCGGCGGCTGGTCAGGGCGTTCTCCACCGCCAGGGCGAAGAGGGAGAAGCAGAGGAAGAGAATCCCGGGCAAAAAACTCCCCTTCGGGCTCACCGACAGGAAGACGGCGGCCAAATAGATCCCCGCGAAGAGGAGGAGGTATTTGTTCATAGAGGCGTAATACAGCCTCCGCTCCCGCTGGGCGGCCATTGCCAGCCCCAGGGAGGCAAAGGACACCAGCACCAGCCCCAGAGCCGCCATGGTGGGCAGCAGGGGGGCCAGCGCCGCCGAGATGGTACACCACAGCCCGCAGCGCAGAAAGAGACTCCCCTCCAGCAGCCGGTCCAGCCGCAGCCACCGGTACAGCCGGCACAGCCCGCCCCGGACCAGGCTCCACAGCCGGAAGAAGAGACTGCGCTCCGAGGCCCGCGCCCACCACCCCGGGGGGTGCAGGAACCACTGGACCACTCCGCTGCTCCGCCACTGCGCCCCGGTCCACCGGCACAGGGCCATTAACATCCGCCAGACCCAGCTGGCATCCAAGATCTGTCTGACTTGTTCCACGCCTTATTCTCGCCTCCATTGCTTTTTGACCAGGGACAGGGAGAGCCGCGCCTCCTCCACCCCCAGGACCCAGGTGAGCAGAAAATAGACCGCCGCCCCCGTCCCCACGCACAGGCACAGGCACAGCAGCTCCCCCCCCTTGCCTGGAGGGAGCAGCGCGGAGGCCCCCTGGAGCACTCCCCAGGCGCACAGCCCCATCCCGGCGGCGGACAGGGCCATTTTGCCCAATCCGGCGGCGGCGCTCCGGGTCACAATCCGGTCCCCCCGCCGCTCCAGAGGGAGCAGGAGGAGCAGGGCGTACACCGTGGAGGAGACCGCCGCCGCCCCGGCCAGACCCGCCACCTGGTACTGCCGGGTCAGGACCTGGCACAGCGCCAGATTGACTCCAATGGCCGCCGCCCCGGCCAGCAGAGGGCCTCTCCCCTCCTGACGGGCGAAGTAGGCCCGGCTGAGGATGCTTTGCACCGCGTACCCCGCCATGCCCAGGGACATCCAGGTGAGGGCGGAGGCGGTGATCTGGACGGAAAACTCGTTGAACTCCCCGCCCCCGTAGATCAGGGAGATGAGGGGCCGGGCCACCACCATCAGCCCCGCCGACATGGGCAGGACAAAGAACAGGCTGGCCCGGAGGGTCTGCCGGATGGTATCCTGAAAAGCCCCCGTCTCCCCTCCGGCGGTGAGGCGGGAGAGTTTTGGGAAGATGACGTTGGTGACCGACAGGATGAACACCCCCGCGATGACCAGGTAGAGGTTGGAGGCGTACTCCAGCGCCGCCACCCCCGCCCCGCTGTAGAGCCGGGAGCCGTATCGGGAGTTGATGGCCTGGGTGATGGGCTGTACCCAGGTGGAGACCATCACCGGACCCATCAGAACAAAGACCTTTTTGACGCCCTCCGACCGGAACTGGAAGCCGGGCCGCAGCCGGCATCCCATTCGGACCAGGGGGGGCAGGAGGATGGCCCCCTGCAAAAACCAGCCCAGCAGATAGGCCGCCGCCAGCCCGTAGATGCCGAACCTCCGGTCCAGTCCATAGAAGTAGCCGATGATGACCAGGTTGGACACGGCGGACATGAGGGCGGGGGCGGTGAAGTGGTCCTGGGCCTGGAGCACCCCCACCAGGGAGAAGGCCAGCCCGGAGAAGAGCACCGTGGGGAACATCACCCGGGTGAGGGAGACCGCCAAATTGACCGTTTCCGGCTCTGCGTAGTCCGCAAAAAGAGCCACCAGGGGCTGGGGGAAGGCCATCCCCGCCAGGGTCAGCCCGCCGGTGAGCAGGGCGATGAGGGTCAGAAAGCTCCCGGCGAAGCGGAGGGCCTCCTCCCTGCCCTTTTTGGCCAGATACTCGCTGAATACCGGGATAAAGCAGGAGGCAATGGCGCTGGCCAGCACCGCGTCAAAAAACACCCGGGGGATGCGGCTGGCGGTAAAGAAGGCGCTGGCCTCCATGCCGGTGTCGTAGTGGATGGCCAGCAGCCGGTCCCGGTAGAGCCCCAGCACCTTGCCGATGAGCGTGACGGCCATGACCAGGCTGATGGTCTTGGCCGCGCCCTGTTCCTTGTCCAGCCTCGCCGCCCCCTTCCCAAAAAAATCTCCAAAAAATTTCAGCCGCTCCATTTTACACCATAAGGCGTTCTTTTTCAACCGTTTCCCGGGAAAAGGATTTGTAAACTTATTTCTCCCCGGCGCGCACGGCTCCGGGACAACGGATTTTTTACTTGCGCGGCGGGGGAATTTTTAGTATAATAGGGGCAAGTATCCGTAAGAAAGGGGTGTCCGCAGTGTCAGCCATTGGAGCAATCGGCAGCTTTGGCAGCATCAGCGGCTATGTTTCGCTTTATCAGAACCGGCAGTCCCTCCCCGCCGGGACCCAGGCGGTGGAGCGGGTGGCCCGGGGTCAGACCGCGCCCGTCCCCCCGGTGTCCCAGGTCCCCACTGTCCAGCGGGGTTCCGCCCAGAGCGGGGAGGAGCTTCTCCCCCGTGGGGTGGAGCTGCCCACCCTCCGGGAGGGGGCCGACCCCGCGGAGATGGCGGTGCGGGGCCGCATCCGCTATCTGGAGGGGGAGGAGCTGCAAAACCTGACCCGGAGCGGGGACCAGCTCGACCGCCTGACCGGGGAGGAGGCCCAGGAGGGCGGCGTGTCCGGGACCGGGGAGGAGTCCAAAAGCCCCCAGCAGATCATGGAGGAGGCCGAGTGCCAGACCTGTAAGAACCGCAAGTACCAGGACGGCTCCGACGACCCCGGCGTCTCCTTCAAAACCGCCACCAACATCGCCCCCGAGCGGGCCGCCGCCGCCGTCCGGGGCCACGAGCAGGAGCACGTGGTCCGGGAGCAGGCCAAGGCCCAGCGGGAGGACCGGAAGGTGGTCAGCCAGTCTGTGACCCTCCACACCGCCATCTGCCCGGAGTGCGGGGACGTGTACGTCTCCGGCGGGACCACCCGCACCACCACCAAGGCCAACCCCCAGCAGGAGACGGACCAGGAGGAGAACCAAAAATCCGGCTTCCAGGCCTTCGCGTAACCCCCCATCCCGCTCCGGAAAATACTCTGGCAGCTTAAATATGTATTTCACCTGGGCAAATAGCCAGCAAGAAAATTGTTATGATGTGTATAAAGCGTTATGTGGATAGCAACACGAAAGAATATACTTATAGGAATCGATACGCAAAAATATTATTTATTTTTGCGATGGCAATCATTTTTGTGATAGGAATACTGGTCGCACGAAAGGACAGTTCCTCTGTATCACAGCTAGACAATACTACTTATGTTCACGGTTCATTGGCCTATGTGGGAATTAGCGACCTGTTTGACAGGTCATCTGTGATTGCAGAAGGTACTGTCCTTGGAAAAGGCGATTCCTTCCAAATTCAAGCCGTTTCAGGAGGAATTATGAATCACACCGATATTTCCTTTGAGGCAGCTTCCGTTTTGCGGGGCAGCGCTGATTTGCAGGGCAAACCGCTCACCATTCGAGTGAAAGGTGGAACTGTAAACGGATATACCGAGATATATTCCGGAACCCCTGAACTTGAGATTGGGGAGAAGTATTTACTGTTCTTATACCAGCCCAAAAGAGGCGGCGCTTTTCACACAGAGGGCGATTACTACTATGTAACAGGGTTGATTCAGGGGACTTTTTCCCAAAACGACAAGGGGCAGTATGTCTCTCAAGCGGGAGAACTTCTGACGAATGACGACTTGATTCAGACGATTGATGCCGAATTGCCGGATGAAAACTATTTCCGCAACCAATATATCGAAAATCAGCGAGGCAATCTTGAAAACGGCTTCTTGACTCAGGAGGAATTTGACACGCTGATGGAAAATATCGATCAATACGCCACAATATTGGATTAATGACTGCAAGGGATTGGACTTCCGTGCCCAGGAGCCGGGGTGAATCTATTTTAAGCTGATGCCGAAGGAGGCGGTCCAATGGAGGCCCTTGTCCAGGCCCAGCGGGACTACTTTTTCACCGGGGCGACCCTCCCCCTGTCCTTCCGCCGGCAGGCCCTGGAGAGGCTGCGCCGGGCCATTCTCCAACGGGAGGAGGAAATTTACGCCGCCCTGGCCGCCGACCTGAACAAGTCCCCCGCCGAGAGCTATATGTGCGAGGTGGGGCTGACCCTGTCCGAGCTGGGCTATGTCTCCAAAAACCTCCCCCGTTGGATGCGGGACAGCCGCCGGCCCGCCTCTCTGGCCCAGTTTCCCGCCAAAAGCTTTGTCCGCTCCGAGCCCTACGGGGTGGTCCTCATCCTGTCCCCCTGGAACTACCCCTTCCTGCTGGCCATGGAGCCTCTGATTGGAGCCATCGCCGCGGGCAACTGCTGTATTGTCAAGCCCTCCGCCTACTCCCCCCGCACCTCCGCGGTCCTCCGAAAAATTTTGTCGGACTGCTTTCCCCCACACTACGTGTCCGCGGTGGAGGGGGGCCGGGAGGAAAACCAGGCCCTGTTGGAGCAGAAATTTGACTATATCTTCTTCACCGGCGGGACCGCCGTGGGCCGGGAGGTCATGGCCAAGGCGGCCCGGCATCTCACTCCGGTCACCCTGGAGCTGGGGGGCAAGAGCCCCTGTATCGTGGACGCCTCCGCCAGGCTGGAGCTGGCCGCCAAGCGCCTGGTCTTCGGAAAGCTGCTCAACTGCGGCCAGACCTGCGTGGCCCCCGACTACCTCCTCATCGACCGGCGGGTGAAGGAGCAGTTTTTGTCCTATGTGCAGCGCTGGATCACCGCCATGTACGGCCAGGACCCTCTGGACAACCGGGGCTATGTGCGGATGGTCAGCCGGAAGCACTTCGACCGGGTGATGGGGCTCATAGACCCGGAGCGGGTGGTCTTCGGCGGGCGGGGGGACCCGGAGACCCTCAAGATACAGCCCACCATCCTGGACCCCGTCCGCCCGGAGGACCCGGTGATGCAGGAGGAGATCTTCGGCCCTCTCCTCCCCGTCCTCCCCTTTGACCACATCCAGCAGGCGGCGGACTTCATCCTGTCCCGGCCCCGCCCCCTGGCCCTGTACCTGTTCTCCCAGGACCGGCGGGCCCAGGAGCTGTGCCTGCGCATCCCCTTCGGCGGCGGCTGCATCAACGACACCGTCATCCACCTGGCCACCAGCCACATGCCCTTCGGCGGGGTGGGGGAGAGCGGTATGGGGAGTTACCACGGCAGGGCCAGCTTCGACACCTTCTCCCACCGGAAGAGCGTGGTCCAAAAGTCCGCCTGGCTGGACCTGCCGGTGCGGTACGCCCCCTACACCCCGATGAAAGCCCGGCTCCTGCGCCTGTTTCTCCGATAAACGCAGACGCCTTCGCCCCGTTTTTCCACAGGGCGAAGGCGTTTGTCTATGTATCCGGTTTACTCTCTGCCGTGGCGGGGGCTCTTGGAGACCAGCACCGCCGCCTCACTGATTGCGGCCACCACGTCCGCTCTGGATTGGAGCTCATAGCTGCGCAGCTTGACCATCAGCCTCCCCTGCCGGGTGGCCACGTAGTGGGCGGGCAGGTGGTTGAGGGTGTAGGCGATCACGTCCGACTTGCAGGCGTCACAGGTGCAGCCCCCCTCCGCTGCCATCACTGTGTCCACATTTTGCAGCACAATGTCCTCCATCAGGTTCCGGTATTCCAGACTCATCTGCTGTCTCCTCCTTATTTCATGGGTGTGCCCCTGTCTTTCTCCAGTCTGATTATAGTCCTCCCCGGAGAAAAAAACAAGTCCCAATTCACTCTTACCGGGGGACAGCAATGATGATCCGTATCCTCCCCCCGGCGGAGAAGCCCAGATCGTCATACCACCCGGTCAGGCTGTAGTGCTCCGGGTCGATTTGGGAGAGCTGGGCCGGGTAGTAGCTCCTGCCGCCGCTGTCGTCCATCAGGAGGACCTGGACCTCCTCCGCCAGGGGGTACTCCCGTCCGTCTCCCAGGGCGCTGAGGGCGGTCAGGCTGTCCAGACGCACCGGGGCCAGCTGCCGGAGGCTCTTCAGGGTCCCCTTCTCCTGGACCAGCATGGCCCCGCCCGCCTGGACGGAGTATTTCATTCCGCCGCTGATGCTCTGGGTCTGCCCATCCTGAATATACGTGTACTGGACCGAGGTATTCATCTCACTGGAGCTGTCCTCCACCCCGCTGAGGTAGACATAGGGCCGGGTATCGCCGGTGACATTTTGCAGCACCAGGCGGTCGATCTCCCCGGCGGCGTTGAGGGTGTAGCAGCGCACATCCTCCCCGGACAGCGCAACCCCCGCCAGCCGGGAGGGATAGACCCGGGCAAAGCCGCCGCCGCTGTCCGTGTCCAGAATCTGGACCCCGCCGGCCAGGCGGAGGCCCGCGAGCCGGGAGCCGTCCTGGCTCACCGTCCCCTCCAGCCTCTTGGTGGACAGGCCCTTGACCTCAGTCCCGGACCCGGTGACGGAGACCGAGACCAGCGTCCCGGCGGACCGGGTGCTGCCGGTGTGGTAGAAGGTGCGCACCACTCCGTCGGTACAGGCCACCTGGGTGGTCACCTGAGCGGAGGCGGCATCGGAACCGGCGGTGGACGGGGTGGAGGCGGCCTTTGTGCTGGACACCACCGCGCCGCAGTAGATGGCCTCCTGCTCCGCCGCGTCCATGGCCCGGACCACCTCCCCGTTCATCCCCAGCAGCAGGGTGATGGTGTCCCCCTCCTGGAAGCTGCCCTGACCGGAGAGCGCGTAGGCCGCGTCAGAGCTTTTAAGCGGATAGCTCACACCGGCCACCGTGACGGCGTCAGGGGCGGTCCGGCTGGGGGAACACCCGGTAAATGTGCCGGTTACCCGGTCGTGATAGACCCACACCGTCCCCATATTGGCGTTATAGTAGTACACATCGTACTGCTGCACGGCGGAGAGGGAGGACTCCTCCCCGTTATAGTACACCGTTTTTGGTGTGAAGGGGAGGGAGAGGGTGTTCTCCTCCGCCACATAGGGCCCCTTGGTTCCGGCGGAGACCAGGGCGGAGTAATCCACCTGCCCATTGGTGACGGTATATCCCAAAACAGTCCCGTACACCGCGCCTCCGCTGGTCTGGACGGTGAGCAGGTTATAGAACAGGGTCCCGCAGTCCTGCCAGGTCAGCCCGCTCCCCTGGACGGCGGGCACATCGTCCAGCAGCCCAATGGAACCGGCCTTGGACAGCTGGGCGGCGGGGTAGGCCCCCTTCATAGCGGAGGCGTCATAGCCCAGCAGCTTCAGCAGAGCCGCGCAGCCCTCCTCCAGGGTGACGCTCTGGTCAGGCCGGAAGGTCCCGTCCACATAGCCGGACATCCAGCCCTGCTCCACGGCGGTGCGGACCTCCCCGCTGGCCCAGTGGTCCCCCTTCAGGTCCTGAAACAGGGAGCTTTTGCAGCCCGCCGCCGAGTCCTTGAAGGTGGAGGCGGCCACCAGCAGCCGGGCGAACTGTGCCCTTGTGACCACGCCGGCGGGGTTCTCTTCCCCGGTAAAAATACCCAGAATCTGGAGCGCCTCCTGCTGGACGTTGGAGCTGGCCGCCTCCGCCCCGGCGCACAGCAGGGAGAGGGTCAGACAGAGGGTCAGGGCGGCGGCGAGGATGGGATGCTTTTTCATGTCTTGTGATCCTTTCTGAATTTATGAAAAAACGCAGTTTTTTCCAAAGTTCTTTTTGCTTCTTTTTCTTTCAAGAAAAAGAAGACCGGAAGACTGGAAGACTGGAAGGATAGAAGGTTAGAAGGCTAGAAGGCTAGTCGTAGTGCAGCGCGTCGATGGGGTTGAGCCGTGCGGCCTTCTTCGCGGGGAGGTAGCCGAAGAGCACGCCGATTCCTGCCGAGATGCCGAAGGCGGCCAGCACGGCGAAGAGGGTAGGGGCGACGGTGAGGGTCTCCTCCATGAGCCGGGCCGCCACCACAGTCGCTGCCGCCGAGAGGAGGCAGCCCAGCCCGATGCCGATGAGTCCTCCCAGGGCGCTGGTGACCGCCGCCTCAATGACGAACTGCTCCAAAATGGTCCGCTCCTTGGCTCCCAGGGACTTGCGCACCCCGATCTCTCTGGTGCGCTCCGTGACGGAAACCAGCATGATGTTCATGATGCCGATGCCCCCCACCACCAGGGAGATGGCCGCGATGCCCGCCAGCACTCCCACCAGAATGTTAATCATCCCGGTCATGGCGTCCACCAGCTCAGACATGGTAATCACGGTGTAGTAGTCGTCGCTGCCGAAGAAATCGGTGAGCGCCCGCTCCAGCACCGCCTGGCTTCGCTCCATCTGCTTCTCGTCCACCATAGTGACCACGAAGCTGGAGACCCGGCTGCCCCCCAGACGGGAGGCGGTAGAGTAGGGCAGGCAGAGGCAGTCATCCCTCCCGCCCTCCTCCATGGAGTCCTCCCGCTGGTCCAGCACCCCCACGATGGTCAGGGCCTGGCCCCCCACCCGCAGGGTCTGGCCCACGGCGCTGCCGGCGAAGTAGGCCTGGTTCACATAGGCCCCCACCACGCACACCCTGGCCCGGGTGGCGATATCGCTGTACTGGAGGCCCCGCCCCTGGGAGATGGTGTACCCATAAATCGCGCTGTAGTCCTCGCTCACCCCGGAGGCTGAGGTGGAGGTGGTCTCTGAGCCGATTTTTACCCCGCCCATCATAGTGACGGTGGGGGAGCACAGCTCCAGCTCCTGGGGGTGGTCCGCCACGATCTCATACATATCCTCCACCTCCAGGGTACGGGTGGCTCCCCGGGGCATGACATTGACGGTGAGGGTGTTGGTCCCCATGCCGGAAAAGCTGTCCGCGATGTAGTTCTCCAGCCCGCTGCCCAGGCCCACGA
Organism: Lawsonibacter sp.; assembly: GCA_022801435.1. GTDB lineage: Bacteria > Bacillota > Clostridia > Oscillospirales > Oscillospiraceae > Lawsonibacter. The sequence continues at coordinate 17,079 of JAAWSG010000028.1, read as the reverse complement.
TGACAATGACCGCCGCCACCCCGATGATGATGCCCAGCATGGTGAGCAGGGTCCGAACCTTGCTGGAGACGATATTTTTCAAAGCCAGGGAGAGGGATTCCTCCAAGCTCATGCGTCCCCGCCCCCTCTCATGCCGCCGGTTCCAGGGGTGACCACCGCCTCGGGGGAGTTGGCGGGGCCGTCATAGACCACCCGGCCGTCCTCCAGCCGGATGATGCGCTGGGCCTGGACGGCGATGGCGTTGTCGTGGGTAATGAGGACCACCGTGTGTCCCTGCCGGTGGAGCGCCTGGAGCATGGCCAGCACCTCCCGGCCGGTGCGGGAGTCCAGGGCTCCGGTGGGCTCATCCGCCAGAATGACCGAGGGGTTCCCCACCAGAGCCCGGGCGATGGAGACCCGCTGCTGCTGGCCGCCGGACAGCTCCATGGGCCTGTGCCGCCACTTGTCCCCCAGCCCTACCTGCTCCAGCGCCGCCCTGGCCCGCTCCCGCCGCTCAGCCCGGGGGACCCCGGCGTACATCAGGGGGACCTCCACATTCTCCAAAAGGTTCAGCTTGGGCAGGAGGTTGTACTGCTGGAAGATAAAGCCCAGCAGCTCGTTCCGGATCTCCGCCAGCCGGTTTTTGTTCATCCGGCCCACGTCCTGCCCGCTGAGGAGATAGGTCCCCTCGGAGGGCACATCCAGACAGCCGATGATGTTCATGCAGGTGGACTTGCCCGAGCCGGAGGAGCCCACAATGGCGGTGAACTCCCCGTTCCCGATCTCAAAGGAGATGTGGTCGGCGGCGGTGACCGTGCTGTCCCCCATGTGATAGTATTTGCACACGTTTTGGAAGGTAATCAGCGCCGCCATCTCAGAACCCTCCCGGGCCGCCGCCCATACCGCCGCGGCCTCCGCCCCCTGACGGCGTTCCTCCGCCCGGCATTCCGGCCGGCATCCCGCCGCCCATGTCCCCGGGCATCATCCGGTCCGCGCCGTCTGAAGCGCTCTGGGAGACGTAAGCCACCGTGTCCCCCTCCTGAAGGCCGGAGAGGATCTCTATGTAGCGGTTGTCGCTGGCCCCGGTCTCCACGGGGACCGAGTAATACCGCTCCTGGCCGCTCTCGACCAACGTGCCGTTGGCGGCGCTGGGGGAGGAGCTGGTGACCAGGACGGTGTTCCCCCGGTTCAGCGCGCTTCCGGGGATGGCCAGCACGCCGCTGGCGCTCTGGAGGGTGATGGCGGCGTCCACATTCATGCCCGGGAGCAGCCCCTCGGTCTCGTCAATGCGGACGGTGACCGGGTAGGTGGTGGTCCCGCCGGAGGAGGTCCCCGCCACGCTCACCTTGGTGACCACCCCGGCATAGCTCCTCCCCTCCACCGCGTCGGCGGTGATCTCTACCGCCTGGCCCACCGCGATGTCCGAGATGTCCAGCTCATCCACGCTGAGGGTCATGGTCAGATAGCTCAGGTCGTAGATGGAGCACAGCACCTTGCCCGCCTCGCTGGTCTCCCCTGCCTTGTAGTTTTTGTCAATCACCGTCCCCCGAATGGGAGAGGTGATGGTGTAGTTGTCCAGCTGGCTGTACCGGCTCTCCAGGGACAGCTGGGCGTTGCGCAGGGAGCCGGCGGCGCTCTGGAGGCTGTCCTCCAAGCTGTCGCTGGTGAGGGTGAGGAGGACCCCGCCCTTCTCCACCCGGTCCCCCTCCTGACACCGGATGGCCGCCACCTTTCCGGAGACCTCCGCGGTGACGGTCTGCTCCGCGGCGTAGGCGAAGGAGGCGCTTCTGACACTGGCGCACCCGCCCACCGCCGCCGACCCGGTGTGGCCGGCGGACAGCCCGCCGGGGTTGGACACCGCCACGGTTACAGAGCGGACAATGCTTCCGCCCTCCAGCACGGCGTCCACCTGTCCCACCTTGGAGACCGTGCCCTCCAGCGTCTCAAAGGTGCTCTCCAGGGTGACGGAGGCGCTCTGTCCCGCATAGAAGCCCGCCGCCTCGTCCGAGAGGAAGGGGAGCTCCAGGGTCATGGTGTCCGAATCCCGCAGGGTGGCCAGCAGCTGGCCGGCGGAGACCTCGTCCCCCTCCTCCACCTCCAGGGAGAGGACCCGCCCCGCCTTGGGCGCGGTGACCGACAGCTTTTCCAGCTCTTTCCGCCGGCTGTCGTAGCTGCGCTGAGCCTGGTCCAGGGAGATCCGGGCCTGCTCCAGGGTGTTGGACAGGTCGGAGGTGTCGATGGTGTAGAGCACCGTCCCCTCCTCCACCTGGTCCCCCTCCTCAAAGCCGGCGGTGAGGATGCTCCCCTCCACCAGGGTGGTGACCGAGTAGGAGTTGGCCGCCTCCAACGAGCCGCTGCCGGTGATCTGAGCGGTGATATCCCTCCGCTCCACCGGGGCGGTGGTGTAGGCCAGACCGGCGGCGGAGGCGGTCTGCTCTCCCCCAAAAACATGCACCGCGGCCGCCCCCGCCAGCACACAGGCCAGGGCGGGGAGCACCACCCTTTTCCGAAACAGCTTGCGGACCAGACCGCCGGACCCCTTGCGGGCCGGGTCCGCTTTCTTCAACACTGGGAGCTTCATGGATGAGACCGTCCTTTCTTGTTTCAGGCTGGCCACATCCTACCAGGAAAATTTGAACAGTCGGAGGAGTAAATCGAAACAAAAGCTAAACAACCCCCAAACAATTTGAAACGCCGCCGTCCCCTCAGAGCAGGGAGGGGAGGCGGCTCAGCAGGGCGTCCCGCCGGTTGGGGAGGGTCCCGCTGAGCACCTCCTCCAGCAGGCAGTTCAGCACCCGCCCCACCTCCGGCCCCGGGGCAATTCCCGCCGCGATCACGTCACGGCCGTTAACTGCCAGGTCGCGCAGGCGCAGGCACTGTCCCTGGGCGACAATCTCCTCCGCCTTGGCCCGTATCCCCTCCAGCTGGGCCAGACGGGCCTGGGCCAGCACCGGGTCCTGTCCCATGCTGTCCGCCCGCTTGACCTCCAGCAGCTGAAAAAAGGTCTCCGTTCCCAGCCGGCTGAGCCACCGGCGGATGGCCTGGCTCCGGGGCGGGAGCTGGATGTCGTGGTGCTCCACCAGGGTGACCACCCGCTCCCGGGTCCTGTTGTCAAATTTCAGCGTCCGGAGCAGCTGGTCCGCCAGCCCGGCGCCGGCGGCGGGGTGTCCGTAGAAGTGGTCGACGCCGTTTTCATCGGTGGACTTGCAGCCAGGCTTGCCGGCGTCGTGGAGGAGCATGGTCAGCCGCAGGACCAGATCAGCAGGGGCGGCCTCCACCGTGTGGATGGTGTGCTCCCAGCCCCCCCAGCAGTGCCAGGGGTTATGCTGCTCCAGGGTGACCAGCGGCTCCAATTCGGGCCAGAACACACACAGCACATCGGGGTACTGCCGCAGGATGGCTCCGGCGTTTTGCCCGGTCAGCAGCTTGGACAGCTCTGTATGGACCCGCTCCGCCGCCACATGCCGGAGGACCGCCCGGCTTCCGTGAACGGCCCGGGCGGTCCTCTCCTCAATTTCATAGCCAAACACCGCCCCGAACCGCAGGGCCCGCATCACCCGCAGGCCGTCCTCCCGGAAGCGGTGGGCGGGCTCCCCCACGCAGCGGATGCGCCCGGCCTGGATATCCCCGGCTCCGCCGAAGGGGTCCCGCAGGCCTCCGTCCACCCCCAGGGCGATGGCGTTCATGGTAAAATCCCGCCGGGCCAGGTCGGCCTCCAGGCTGGAGACAAATTCCACATAGTCCGGGCGGCGGCTGTCGGAGTAGGGTCCCTCGGTGCGGTAGGTGGTGATCTCGTAGGGCTCCCCGCCCTCCAGTACCGTGACCGTGCCGTGCTTCAGGCCGGTTTCGATGATCCGGTGTCCGGCAAAGCAGGTCTCCGTCTCCTCCGGGCGGGCGGAGGTGCAGATGTCCCAGTCGTGGGGCTCCACACCCCGGAGCAGGTCCCGCACACAGCCGCCCACCAGATGGGCCTCATGCCCCGCGGCGGTGAGGGTTTGGAGGATATGCCTTGCTCCAGAGGGAATGTCAAATTTCATCCCGCACCACCCTCTCGTTGACCGCCATCTGGAACGCCTCAATCCGGGCCAGGTCGGGCGACTCCGGGAGGGAGGTGTGCTCCTTTGCGTAGTCCAGCCGCTTTTCCAGGTCGTGCAGCAGGCCGTAAAATGCGGCGTTGAAGGTGTGGTCCCCGTTCTGGAAATGCCCATTCCGGATATCCATCAACAGGCCGTGGTCCGCCGCCCGATAGGTGACGATCTCCTCCTTCTCCAGGATATCCAGGCACATCAGGTAGAGCCGCACCAGGTGCATGGCGTGCTTGTTCAGGTGGGCGTCGTCCTTTTTCTTGTTCCGGTGGTGGATTTTGTCATAATTCCGGGTGATTTCCACCAGCTCGCTGACCATGCCGGTGAGGGTGCGCAGGGGGACCCCCTCCATGTGGATATCCGCCGCCACCTGGGGCCCGCCGTCCGTCTGGACCACAGACAGCCTGATCTGCTCCGGCGTAAAGCTGCGGTAACGCTCCGGGAAGGTGGAGATGGTGCTCTCGCAGGAGCCCAGGATGTGCCGCTCCTTGGCCTCGGCGGGGTAGGAGCCGCGGGCCAGGGCGTTCTCCAGCCGCCGGAGCTGCTGGTTGGCGTAGCCGCCGAAAGAAACAGCCGCCCGGCGGGAGAGAAACATCTTCCGCTGGTCAATGAGCTGTTTTCCGATGGGGGTCAGCACCAGGTAGTGCTCCGGCTTGCAGCCCAGCAGCTCGATGATGTTGGGGCTGCATCTGATGAGCAGGGCCAGCAGCTTGTTGAAGGCGTATATGGTGGTATCTGTCTCTGTGTCCACCACCTGCTCAAAATTCCCCATACCCAGCAGGTCCGCCTTGCGGTTCAGGGCGCACCCCCGGAGGTCGATGTCTGAGCCCTCCACATTGGTCCCGTAGGCATAGCTGCCTCCGTAGGTGAGGAAAATCAGGCGTTTGCCCAGACAGGGGTCGGTTTTCAGGAACTGATATTCCGGCCGGTCCAGCAGATTCACGGCGGACACCTCCAAAATCAGACTGTTTGAGAAGGACCCCGGCGGTCAAAAGGACCTTCGGGGTTTGGAAAATGCTTGATGCCGCAGGCATTACACCTACGGCATCAAGAGCTGTTATTGTGGCAGCCGGAGAAGGATTCGAACCCTCACAAACAGAGTCAGAGTCTGTCGTGCTACCCTTACACAATCCGGCTATTTTGTACTGTCCCCACCGCTGCCGCAGGAACGAGTGTTATTATACGCAAACAGGGGAGAAATGTCAACCCCATTTTCAAAAAAATTTTTCCTTTTTCGGGCGGCAGCTCCAAACCCCTGTCCCGCCCGGGCTTTCTTTGGCGGGACAGGGGCAGTCCTTCCGGCTAGGGCAGGCGGGCGGGGCTGTCCAGCAGCAGGTCCAGCACCACGGCGGCGGCGGCGGCCTCCACCACCGGGACCGCCCGGGGGACGATGCAGGGGTCGTGGCGGCCATGGACGGTGAGGGGCCGGTCCTCCCCGTGGGACAGGCTGACGCTCTCCTGCTCCAGGGCGATGGAGGGGGTGGGCTTAAAGGCCGCCTGGAAGATCAGGGGCATCCCGGTGGTGATCCCCCCCAAAATCCCCCCGGCGCGGTTGGAGCGGGTCCGAACCCGGTCCCCCTCCATATAGAAGGGGTCGTTGTTCTGCGAGCCCCACAGGCGGGCGGCCTGGAACCCGGCCCCGAACTCCACCCCCTTCACCGCCGGGATGCCCAGGAGCACTCCGGCCAGACGGCTGTCCGCGCCGCCGAACATCCCTCCGCCCAGGCCCGCGGGCAGATTCTGGACGATGCACTCCACCGTGCCCCCCACCGAGTCCTTCAAGGACCTGGCCTCCAGGATCACGCAGCGCATCTCCTCCCCCTTGCCGGCCTCCAGCACCGGGAAGGGGGCCTGTCTCAGGCGGCGCAGGGTCTCGGAGGACTCCCCCAGGGGATCAAAGGGCCGGTCCTCGGTCTGAAAAACGGAGCGGATGTGGGCGGCTACCTCGATCCCCCGGCGGGCCAGGAGCTGGATGCAGATCCCTCCGGCGATGCACAGCGGAGCGGTAAGCCGTCCCGAGAAGTGGCCGCCCCCCCGCACGTCCTGGAAGCCGCCGTACCGCACCTGGGCGGTGTAGTCGGCGTGGCCGGGCCGGGGCACGTCCTTCAGCTCCTCGTAGTCCCGGGAGCGGGTGTTGGTGTTCTCAATGACCGCCGCCAGGGGCGCGCCGCAGGTCCGGCCATTCACCAGGCCGCTGAGAATTTTGGGGAAATCCTCCTCCCGCCGGGGGGTGGAGGTGTCGGTACGGCCCGGGGCCCGGCGCTGGAGAAAGGCGTTCAGCTCCTCCAGGTCCACCGCCTCCCCGGCGGGCAGGCCGTCCACCACCACACCGATGGCGGGGGCGTGGGACTGGCCGAAAATGGAGACGCGCAGATTTTTTCCGAATTCAGATGACATAGACCTCTCCTCCCAGCATACGGTAGTGCATCCAGAAGTCGGGGTAGGACTTCTCCACGCACTGGGGCTGTGTTAAAGTGACCGGCTCCTGGCAGCGGGTGGCCAGGACGGCGGCCATCATGGCGATGCGGTGGTCGCTGCAGCTGTCCACCGTCCCGCCGGTCAGGGCGCGCTGTCCCTGGACGGTCAGGATGTCCGGACCCTCCTCCGCCCGGACCCCCAGGGCGGTGAGGGCGGCGGCGATGGAGGACAGGCGGTCGCTCTCCTTCATCCGCAGCCGGGCGGCGCCGGTGAACCGGGTAATTCCCTCCCGCACCGCCGCCATGGCGGCCAGGGGAGGGGCCAGGTCGGGACAGCCGGACAGGTCAAGGGAGACCTCCCCGGGTCCCCGCAGCCGCTCCATGTACTCCAGCACCACCCGGTCCCCCTGGACAGAGTCCCGGGACAGGCCCAAGACCTCCACCCTGTGTCCCAGGAAGCGGGCGGCGTACCAGAAGGCGGCCTGGGACCAGTCCCCCTCCGCCTCCATGGCGCGGGGGGTGTACCGCTGTCCGCCGGGGACGCGGAACCGCTGGTAATCCTGGTTTTCCGCCTCCACCCCGAAGCCGGAGAGCACCGCCAGGGTCATGTCCACATACCCCCGGGACTCCAGGGGGGAGGTAAGCACAAGCTCCGACTCCCCCTCCACCAGGGGCAGGGCGAAGAGCAGCCCGGTGACGAACTGGCTGGACACCCCGCCGGGGAGGGAAAATTTTCCCGCGGCCAGCCGCCCTTGGAGGGTCAGCCGGTCCCCGGACTGCTCCCAGCGTATCCCCCGGGGGAGGAAGAGCTCCCGATAGACCCCCTGGGGGCGCTCCATCAGCCGACCCCGGCCCAGAAACACTCCGCCTCCCCGCAGGGCCAGGGCGATGGGGATGAAAAAGCGCAGGGTGGAACCCGACTCCCCGCAGTCCAGCACGGGCAGATCCATGCCGCCCTCCCCCAGGGCGGACAGGCAGGCCCGGGTGGCCCGGATGTCCTGGGAGTCCCCCAGCCCCTCCGGGAGGGGGCCCCCCGCCAGAGCGGAGGCGATCAGGATGCGGTGTCCCATGCTCTTGCTGGGGGGAGGCTGGACCTGTCCGGACAAAACCTTTCCCGGCGAGATGACCGCTGTCGGCATATGATTTCCCTCCATTTCAAATTTTCTCGGCCCATGATAGCATGTCCGCCCCCGTCTGTCAATTCCTCCGGGCCGCCGCCGGCGAAAGAAATAAGAAATTTTCCGCCGCTTTTCCTCCACAGGGAAAGAAATTTCTGCTATACTGGTCCTGTCATATGGGAGGTGACAGCTATGGAAACAAGAAAAACCCTTCTGGCGCTGGGGCTGGCGGTCCTTCTGCTGCTGTCCGGCTGCGGGAAGAAGGAGGACAGCACCACCGGTCAGGACGCCGGGACCATCCTCCGGGTGATGCTGGGCGCTCTGGAGGAGCGGGAGGAAAAGGACGCCCTCCTTTGGTATCTGGAGCCGGAGGAGGTGGAGGGCTGTCTGCGGGACTTCTACCGCCTGGAGGGGCTGGAGCTGCTGGACGGGGCGGTGCTCCGCATGGAGGGGGCCCGGGCCTTTGAGCTGGCGGTGCTCCGGACGGACGGGGGAGAGGCGGTGGCCGAAGCGCTCCAGGACCATCTGCTGGACCGGCAGGGGGCTTTTACCGGCTACTTCCCCGACCAGGCGGAGCTGGCGGAGCGGGGGCTGGTCCTCACCCGGGGGGACTGGGCCGCCCTGGCGGTCTGCCGGGAGCCGGACAGCGCCCGCTCCGCCTTTGAGAGCTGCTTCGGCGATGGGGTCAACGCCCGGGGCATCCCGGCCGTCCTGGGACCCGGCCCGGAGGACCTCCGCCCCGATGGACGGCTGTACTACCGGGACCCGGGCCTGGACGACATGACCCTCTATGACACCGCCCCCATCCTGGCCGCCTGGGAGAGCGGGGAGGCGTCCGGCCTCTCCCAAAAGGACAGGCAGGTGCTGGACCGGGCCCGGGCGGTGCTGGAGGAGTGGACCGACGCCGGTATGGACGAGTATGGCCGGGAGCGGGCGGTCTACGCCTGGCTGACCACCCACGTGACCTATGACCACTCCCACTACTCCGCCCAGGGCGCGCCCCGCACCTCCTATGAGCCCTACGGTCCTCTGGTGGAGGGGGCCGGGGTCTGTCTGGGGTACGCCTCGGCCTTTCAGCTGCTGATGGATATGGCGGGGGTGGAGTGCGTCACAGTCACCGGGGCGGCCTTTGGCAACCGGGAGAACCACGCCTGGAACATGGTGCGGCTGGACGGGAGGTGGTACTGCGTGGACGCCACCTGGGACCACAACAGCTTCAACGGGGATTTTGGGGAGTTTCAGTCCCTGGAGCTGGACCGGTATTGGCGCTATTTCAATGTCACCAGCGACTACATGGCCGGAACAGACCACCAGTGGGACTACGACGCCGTCCCCGAGGCGGAGCAGCCATGATTTTTGGGGTTACCGCCGCTGGACCGGGAAGAGAACGCCGGTCTCCAGGCTGTCGGGGGGCGTGCTGTGGGGGTCGTTGAGGTAGCGGTCCATGGCCGGGCCGCAGATACGGTACTCCGTGTGCTCCCCCAGCCAGCCGCACAGCGCCTCATAGGCCAGGTGGAGCTCCTCATAGGGGCCGCTGTGCTGGACCGCCGCGCAGGTACACGGGGGCTTGATGGAGACATCGGGGCCGTCCTGGGCCACCACCAGCTGGGCCTCCACATCGGAGCGCTCAGGGCTGAACTGGGGGTCGTGGTAGAGCATCTGAATGGGGCCCGCCTGGGTCAGTCCCCGGGCAGCGGCCTCCTGGCGGAGCTCCTGGAAGAGGGCGTGGTACTGCTCCACCCCCACCGTCCTGCGGATGGAGAACACCTTCTGGGCGGGGTCCTCCAGCAAAATGACCTGGTATTGATTTTTGTTCATGGATGTGATTCCCTCCATACGGAGGATGTCAGCCTCCAGCCGGCGCAGCAGAGCCTGCCGGGTATCCAGCTCCCGCCGGAGGGACTCCCGCTTCTCCCGCAGCAGGGGGAGAAGCAGATGCTCCTCCATGTCCAGCAGAGGACCAATCTCCACAAGTGAGAAGCCGCAGCCCTTCAGCCACTGGATCTGGGTCAGACGGGAGAGCTGCTCCTGCCGGTAGTAGCGGTAGCCGTTCTCCCCCACCTGCTGGGGGCGGAGCAGTCCTAAGGCGTCGTAGTGCCGCAGCATTCGGGGCGTGACCCGGCTCAACCGGGAAAAATCGCCGATGGTGAGCATGACATTCCTCCTTATTTTGTTTTGGGAACCGGTTCCTGTGGATAGGATACACCCTGACACAGTGGGAAGGTCAAGAGGAAAATGAGAAAAATTTTTGCGCGGGATAAATAAAATCCCGGGACCATCGCGGCCCAGGGGGTTATAAAAGAGGGCGCAAATGTTTTCGTTGGCCATATCGAATGGTTCGCTCAAATCAACTTTCGGCCCTTGGTGTCTCCCTGGCGGCGTACTGGCTGAAATATTTTTCGGGCAGCCCGGGAGGAGCTGTCTTCGGTACTGGAGCACATCAAAACAACTCCGCCACATTTTTTCATATCCGCGATGGACTTTGCCGCCGGGACCCAGTATAATTAGGGGAAAAGAGAGGGGAGTGAAGGGTATGTCAGATATCCTCCAAAAGTTGAATCCAGCCCAGCGGGAGGCCGTCACCGCCACCGAAGGCTTTATCCGGGTCATTGCCGGGGCGGGTTCGGGAAAGACCCGGGCGCTGTCCCACCGCTTCGCCTATTTGGTGAACGAGCTGGGCATCCTCCCGGGCAACATCCTGTGCGTCACCTTCACCAACAAGGCCTCCAACGAGATGCGCCAGCGGATTCACGCCCTCACCGGGGACAACGACACGGGCTACATCAACACCTTCCACGGCTTCTGCGCCTCCATCTTGCAGGAGGACAGCCACGCCATCCAGTACCCCAAGCGGTTCCTGGTTCTGGACAACGCCGACATCGACGCCATGCTCCAGATCATCTATGAGGAGCGGGGCCTGACTCTCCGGGATATGGCCTTCGGCAAGGCCCGGGACATGATTGAGATCAAGAAGCTGTTCAAGGAACCGGATTACTATCTGGACATGTTGTCTATGTCCCTGGATGACTTGAAACAGAAGTATCTGGACGCCGTCAATACGGAGGACATCATCTTTTACGGCTATCTCTACCAGGAGAAGAAATGTTTTGGCCTGGATTACAACGACCTGATCAAGTTCTCCCTCTACATCTTCCAAAAATATCCGGAGATCAAGCTCAAGTGGCAGCAGCGGCTGGAGTACATTATGATCGACGAGTTTCAGGACATCGACTCCCTGCAATATGAACTGATGGAGGTGCTGTGCGGCTACCACAGGAATCTGTTCATCGTGGGCGACCCGGACCAGACCATCTACACCTGGCGGGGAGCCGATGTAAAGTACCTGCTGGACTTTGACCAGCATTTCCCAAATGTGAAAACCATCCTGATGATGGAGAACTACCGCTCCACCCCGGAGATTTTAGCGGCAGCCAACTCGCTGATCGAGAAGAACCGGGAGCGGATGGAGAAGGACCTGATTCCCACCCTGCCCTCCGGCCCTCCGGTCTGGTGTCACTACGCCGACACCCAGGAGGAGGAGGCCAAGTGGATGGCGGGAGAGATTAAGCGGCTTCATGAGGATGGAGTCCCCTACCGGGATATCACAGTCCTCTACCGCGCCCACTACGTCACCCGCGCTGTCGAGACGGTCTTTCTGGCGGAAAAGCTCCCCTACACTCTCTACAGCGGGACCCAGTTCTTCAACCGGGCGGAGGTGAAGGACTCTCTATCTTATCTGCGGATGATCGCCTATCAGGACGACCTGGACTTTCTGCGCATCTCAAACCGGCCCAAGCGGAACCTGGGCAAGCGGCGGATCGCATTCCTCCAAGAGTACGCCGCCCGGGAAGGCTGCTCCCTCTGGCAGGCCCTGCTGGAGAATTTGGAGGAGTCACTGCTCAAGGGGACGAAGGCCCGGCAGTTCGCCTCCCTCATTCAGTTCTTCGCCGCCGACTACGCCCAAAGGCCCGTCTCCGAGGTACTGGGGACCGTTTTGGACCAGAGCGGCTATGAGGAGATGCTCCGCACCGAGGGCAGTCAGGAGCGGCTGGACAACCTGGCGGAGCTGAAGCAGTCGGTGTATGAGTACGAGACCTCCTGCGGGGAGGAGACCTCTTTGGAGGACTATCTGACCCATGTGGCGCTGTTTACCGGCGGAGAGGATGGGAATGGGACAGCGGATAAAGTAAAGCTCATGACGGTCCACGCCGCCAAGGGGCTGGAGTTCCCCTACGTGTTCCTGTGCGGCATGAACGAGGGAATCTTCCCCTCCCGGAAGGTCCATACCCGCCCCGGCATGGAGGAGGAGCGCCGCCTGTCCTTTGTGGCCATGACCCGGGCGGAGAAGGGGCTGTACCTCTCAGAAGCTGGGGGCCGGAACCATGACAGCTCCATCCGCTACCCCTCCCGCTTCCTGCTGGACATCGACCAGAGCCTGCTCACCTACACCAGCGAGCCCCAGGAGGGCCTGATCCGGGAGGCCCGGGACTATATCGAGCTTGCGGACAAGTACCTGCCGGAGGAGGATGGGGCTGACCTGTATAAACCCGGGCAGCGGGTGAAGCACGCCGCCTTCGGCCTGGGGACCATCCTGGAGGCGGATACAGATAAGGGGGCCTGGGTGGTCCGGTTCGACGGGATGGAGACGCCGCGAAAAATATCCTTCCGGGCTAAATTGGAGCGGGCAGAGGGTAGTCAATAGCAAGCCGCCCACCCTGGCAAGCTACAGATTTGCCCCTTCACCAGATTATTTCCCTATTTGGCAATCGCCGGGCCTTGAACAGACCCGGCGACTGCATTGAAAAGGGAATCCAGATTTTCCACCTCGGTACGGACGTTGGAGCCAAAGCCCAGCATCATATCGTTGCCGTTGAGCACGCTGTCCATCGTCACCTGGTAGCCGTAGGAGCCGAACCAGTCGGTGAGTACCATACCCTGGAAGCCCCACTCGCCCCGAAGCACGCCGTTAAGCAGCTCGCTGTTGGCCCCAGTCCACTTGGAATCGATGAGGGTAAAGGAGGTCATGACCGCCAGGGGGTTGTTGTCATAGTCGTAGTTTTTCACACAGATTTCAAAGGGCTTCATGTAGATTTCCCGCAGGGTCTGTTCTGTCAGATAGATCTGCTGGGCGGTGCAGCGGTTGATCTCCTGGTCGTCGGCCACGAAATGTTTGATGTAAGCATATACGCCCTTCTCCCCGGCGGCGTTGATTCGGCGGAGGCGATGCAGCCGGCCAGCACGCCGTCCTCGGAGTAGTACTCAAAGCTGCGGCCATTGAAGGCGGTGCGGTGGGTGTTCATGGCCGGGCCGTACCAGCCGTAGATGAGGTCGGTCTTGGCGAAGTTCACCAGGTTCACCGCCGCCTTTTCAATGCCGCCGTTGTTGTAGGGCGGGGTGAAGTAGACTTCCACTACATCCTTGCCGGCGGTGGAGCCGGTGTTGGTGACCACTACACGGAAGGTCACATGGTCGCCGCGGTCGGTGAAGTCCTGAATCTCCTGAGTAAACGTGGTGTAGCTCAGGCCGTGGCCGAAGGGGTACTGGACCACGCTGTCATAGTCGAAGGTCATGCTGCCCGCCTGGGCCTCGGCGTAGGCAGTCTCATAGAAGCGGTAGCCCACATAGATGCCCTCCACATAGTTGACGAAGGACAGCGCCCCCTGGAAACCGGGGTCAAAGGCGGTGTACTGCTCCAAAAGGGCATCCACGTTGTCATAGGTAAAGCTGCCGTAGTTGTTGTAGGCGGGGGTGGCTTTCTGGTCGTAAATATAGGTTTCCACTGTGCGGCCGGAGGGGTTCACCGTGCCCTTGAGTATCTTGCCCAGGGCGTTCATGGCGGTACGTCCGGTGCCGGGGCCCATCTCGGCAGGCAGGTCCTGACCCTCGCCGCCGGACCGGGCCAGCACAATGACAGCGGTGTCGGAGAACGCTTTGGCGTTGTTCATCAGCTCATCGGTGTAACGGTCCGCCGGGGGCTCGGGCAGGGACCAGTCGGTAAAGCCCACACCCACACCGGCCAGGGTACGGGTAGGGCTATACTCCGTATACATATCAATGAGTTCCTGGTTGACCTCAAAGCCGGCGTTTTTCAGGGAGGTGAGGATGTCGATATTGCCCTCGTTGCTGGAGGACCCGGAACCTGTGCCGCCGTAGATGGGGTTGGCAGCCGCCCAGCCGAAGACGTTGATTTTGTCTGTGCCGGACAAAGGAAGCACGCCGTTGTTCCAGGCCAGCACCAGCGTGCCCAGAATTGCGTAAATATAGCCGCTGAGGTTGTGAACATAGGTAGCCACATCGGTGGGAGAGACGCCCATCCCCTCAAAGATTGGGGTAAGCAAGTTTATGAGAAGCTGTAACATTTCTTGATCCCCTTTGCATGATGTTGTTGTTCCGTTTTTAAGAAAGTCTGCAGCCTTTCTCTCTGTAATCAGAATATAACGGATTTCGGCCAAAAGCAAATACTTGATTTCTATATCATGTTATTCTTGTAAAGAATATCACGGCCTGCTATACTATTTGGGAGGTGTTTTGATGGAAATACGGGTTTTACGATACTTTTTAGAGGTTGCCCGGGAGGGAAGCGTCACCCATGCGGCCCGGCGGCTGCATATTTCCCAGCCCACGCTGTCCAAACAGCTGAAGGATCTGGAGGCGGAGCTGGGGAAAAAGCTCTTTGTCCGCAGCAGCTTCAGCGTCCGGCTGACCGAGGAGGGAATGCTGCTGCGCAAGCGGGCGGAGGATATCCTGGCTATGGTGGACAAGACGTCGGAGGAGTTCAAGGCCCTGGGTCAGGTCACCGGCGGGGATATCCACATCGGCTGTGCCGAGTCGGAGAACATCAAACACCTGGCCCGGCGGATCAAGGCGGTGCGGGAGCAATGTCCTGGCATTCGCTTCCACCTGTACAGCGGGGACACCAACGACCTGGCGGAGCGGCTGGACCGTGGTCTGCTGGATTTCGTGGTCATTGCGGAGGCGGTGGACTTGTCCAAATACAACTATCTGGAGTTTCCGGGCGCGGATATCTGGGGGGTCGTCATGCGCAAAGACGCACCGCTGGCAAAAAAGAAGTCCATTCGCATCCACGACCTGCTGGATCAGCCCCTGATTGTCTCCCGTCAGGGGCTGCGGGAGGACATCCCCAAGCTGTTTGGGGAGGATGTGGACCGCCTGAATGTGACCGTGACCATCAATCTGACCTACAACGGCAGTATCATGGCCCGGGAGGGGCTGGGCTATGTGCTGACCTTTGACCGGCTGGCAGACACCAGCCAGGAGAGCGAGCTGTGTTTCCGCCCCCTGACCCCCAAGCTGGAGACAAAACTGTACCTGATCTGGAAAAAATATCAGGTATTCACTCCGGCGGCGGGGCTGTTTCTGGAAGAATTGAAGGCCCACTACACAGCCGCCGAATCAGAATGAATGGACCGCCTCCGGCGCAGACGCTCCGGAGGCGGTTATTTGTGCCCTGCTGTGTTATTCTAAAAACGAATAACACGATATAGAAATCAAGTATTTGTCTTTTGCCCTTCCATGCCTTAGGATGAATGCGCAAGGAGGTGGGGATATGCCAGACGCATCGGACACACAAGGTATGCTCCGTCAAAACTTGATCGACGCGGGGTGCGGTGCGGATGCTGTTCAGACCTGTATGGCCCTGGCTCAGGAAAGGAAAACAGCGGAACTGATTCGGGTCCTTTCCCGGCACAGGCGGACGCTGCTGGACACCCTGCACCAGAGCGAGAAACGGATCGACTGCCTGGACTATCTCGTCTATACGTTGGAAAAACAGAACAAATCCGAATAACATCAGGAGGAATTTAACATGGAAAAGCTGGCTTTGACCCAGGAGTGGGATAAGACCTTCCCCAAGAGCGAGAACGTGAACCACAGCAAGGTGACCTTCCACAACCGCTACGGCATCCCCTTGGCCGCCGACCTCTACATCCCCAAAAAAGCCTCCGGCAAGCTGCCCGCCATCGCCGTCTGCGGACCCTTCGGCGCGGTGAAGGAGCAGTCCTCCGGCCTGTATGCCCAGACCATGGCGGAACGGGGCTTCCTCACGATTGCTTTTGACCCCTCCTTCACCGGCGAGAGCGGCGGCGCTCCCCGCTATATGGCCTCCCCGGACATCAATACCGAGGACTTCCAGGCGGCGGTGGACTATCTCTCCCTGCGGGACGATGTGGACCAGTCGAAGATCGGTATAATCGGCATCTGCGGCTGGGGCGGTCTGGCGCTGAACGTGGCCGCTCTGGATACCCGTATTAAGGCCACTGCTGCCTCCACCATGTACGACATGAGCCGGGTGAACGCCAACGGCTACTTTGACGCCGAGGACAGCGAGGAAGCCTGTTATGCCAAGCGCAAGGCCCTGAACGCCCAGAGGCTGACCGACTGCAAAAACGGAGCGTACGCCCTGGGCGGCGGCGTGGTGGACCCGCTCCCGGAGGACGCCCCCTTCTTTGTGAAGGACTACTTCGACTACTACAAGACCCGGCGCGGCTACCATCCCCGTTCCCTCAACTCCAACGGCGGCTGGAACGTCACCGGCTGTATGTCCTTCCTCAATCAGCCCATTCTGGCCTATGCCCACGAGATCCGCAGCGCCGTCCTGGTCATGCACGGGGAAAAGGCCCACTCCTGTTATTTCAGCAAGGACGCTTTTGCCAAGCTGACAGGGGACAACAAGGAGCTGCTGCTCATCCCGGATGCCGTTCATACCGACCTCTATGACCGGATGGACATCATCCCCTTCGACAAACTGGCGGAGTTCTTCCGGGAGAACTTGAAATAAAAGAACTGCTTGGCTCACCATGAAGACGGATGCGGCGGTAAAGCGGCTGCATCCGTCTCAAACAATATCAGGAGGAAACAGTATGCAAATTCTTGTGCTAAACGGCAGCCCCCGGCCCAGCGGAAACACAAAGGGTATGGTTGAAGCGTTCCGGGAGGGTGCGGTGTCTGCGGGGCACAGCGTGGATGTAGCGGACGTGTGCCGGATGAAGATCGGCGGCTGTCTCGCCTATCTACTACCACGGCATCAGCGGTCAGTTGAAGTGTGTCCTTGACCGTTTTTACTCTGCCGCCTACCCCGGCAGGCCGCCCAGGCTGAAAAAAGCCGCTATGATTTTAAGCTCTGGCGACGCCAATATGTATGATGGCGCAATGTTCTCCTATCAGGAGAACATTTGTCAAGGGGGATTTCACCCAAAAGATGAAATCCCCCCGATAAACTGGAATTTATCGGTCGAATAGCCCTTCTGCGATCAGCAATTCAAGAACACGGGCCTCGCGTTCAAACATCATCGGATTATACGGGCTCTGTGTCACATGACGATTTTTCCTGATCGCAGTATCTGGCTCAACATACTCTAACATATAGGCTTCTTCCGCTTCATAGCCGTCAAGCTCTTGGGAAACGGCTTCATCTGCACTTTCACAAAGATAGTAATAGTTATCCTGAATAAAACACTCCGT